>PSRJ01000225.1 GCA_003175985.1 Terriglobia bacterium | reverse complement strand
CGCATTCAACGAAGCGGAGCGGCTCTTCAGTGAGACGGGCGATCGGAGGAACACGCTCTATGCAAGACTGGGCCGCATTCGAGCAAACATCGAGCAGGATCAGCAAATGCTTCCTACGATTTCCGCGCAACTCGCAGAAGCCCTGGACAATGATCCGCTTCTTCAAGGCGATAAGGAGCTTCGGATGTTCTGTCTCATTGTGAAAGGCGACATCGATACGGAGACCGACACCGCCGCGATGCGGCAAGACTGGACAGAGGTTCAGGCACTCGCCCAGGAGTTGGGCAGCGTCAGTTGGCAATATCGCGCTCTCGCCCAACTCGGAATCGCGGCGTTTTACGATACCGATCTCGAGTTAGCACGAGAAAACGTCGGCACCGCACTGTCAGTGGCTACACAAACGCGCGACGTGGGAACCCAAATTCGATGCTTGACAATTCTTGCCAACGGATTCCTCGAGTCCAGGATGTTCGAGCAGGCGCTCACCTATCTCGAAAGCGCGATCAAGATCGCGGCGACCACTCCTGATACCGGGTATCAGTTTACTCCGCAAGAACTTCGTGTACAGGCACTAATCGGCCTAAGGCAGTTCGACGAGGCTCAGCGGGTAGTAGATGAGATTTTAAGGCGTGCTCGAGATACTCACAGAGATGCGCACGAGGCGACTATATTAGCTCTAGCGGCCGGGATCGCTGCGGCACGGAATGATGTGGGCTTAGCCTCGGCGATCCTCAATCAGGCGACAAAAATTGCAGAAGCGTCCGGGCTTACACGCTTGTTGGCTGGACTGTACGCTCAATCCGCTGAAATACATCGCACCAATGGCGACCTAGAAAAAGCGGAGCGTTCGGCCGAACTAGCAGCGGAATCAACGCAGGCAAGTGGTGATCTCTGGGCTGTTCCACGGCGTTTGCAAATGCTCGCACAACTTCAAACTGCGAGAGCTAGCTATGCCGACGCCGCCAGCGTCTACGACCGTGCTGAGGTCTTTGTGGACTCTATAATCGGGAAGGCAACGACGGTTCTGGAAAAGACCGCCGTGATCACTGCTTCTAGCCAAATTTACTCAGCGCACTTCTCGCTGATGGCCGATCACTTCAACGACCCGAAGAAGGCTTTCGGAATAATAGAACAAGTTCGGGGACGCACGGTTAGGGATCTGCTCGTGGCCGGCGTGAAGTCGACGCCTGCTGCGCATAGTGCCGAACGTGTAATTCCGCGACTGCGGCTCAAGTTAATGGCTGCGCGATCCACCGAACAGGCACGTACGCTACGAAACCAGATCGTCATGGAAGAGCAGGCTGGCTGGATCGCCCCCGGCGTAAGCGTTCTCAAGACCACGTCCATGTCGCCTGTACAAATCGAACAGGTCCAGCAGACATTAGCACCGTCTGTTCTGCTCCTGGAGTATGTCCTTGCAGACCCAAGATCGTACTGCTTGGTGGTGTCACGTGATGCCTCACGTATTGTCCAGTTGAAAAGCAAAACCGGAATTGAGGCGCTTATCGTAGCCTACCTGGAGGCCGCCAAGGCTAAAGGACCCGCGCTCCGCGAAGCTCGGGGGCTTTACGATGCTCTCCTTCGCCCTCTACGGGAACTGGCGACAGCCAGAACTCTTCTTGTCGTTCGCGACGGCCGGTTGCATCTGGTGCCATTCGATGCCCTCAGGGCTCCATCTGGCGGTTATGTCGCGGAAACGAAAACTGTCCTTTACTCCCCCTCCGCGACGACGTTCTATTTGTTAATGCAAGAGAAGCAGAGGCCACGAACAGCGCACCGTACTTTGCTGGCAGTTGGCGGGATTCCATATTTCCAGAGCGCCATCAACAGATCCGGTCTTAGTCGCGGAGATGAGCGGGGTAAATTCGCTGACCTGCCAGCCTCTGGCGACGAAGTTGCGATCGCGCGCGCCGCCTTTCCAGGAAGCGACAGCAAGCTGCTCCTCGGCCCTTCCGCTACCGAGGGGGCCTTCAAAACCGCAGGGCTGGACGAATATCGACTCATTCACCTCGCCGTCCATGGATTTGCCGATACCACGTTCCCGGATCGCGCCGCCCTGGTGTTGTTGAGTGATCCGCGAACGGGCGAGGATGGTTTTTTGCAAGCATCGGAGGTCGTTCACCTACACCTCGATGCTGACCTCGTGGTTCTTTCCGCTTGCGACACAGCCGTTGGTCCGCTGCAGGGTCAGGAAGGTATCGCGACCCTCTCGAAGGCGTTCCTTCTGGCTGGTGCTCGGACAGTGATATCCACGCTCTGGCAGGTGGACGACAACTCTTCGTTGTTTCTCATGAAGCGCTTCTATGCGCACCTGTTGCAGAAACGATCCGCCGCTGTCGCGCTGGAGGAGGCCAAACGTGACATGTTGCGAACGTACGGCAGCAAAGCTATCCCATATCAGTGGGCCGGTTTCACAATCGAGGGGGCAGCAACTCAACCGGCCATGTTGAGTGGGGGCGCAAACTGAGATGACCCTGGAACCAAGAAATCGTATTGAGATTCTGAAAGCGATAAAAAAGCTCGTCCTCGCGAATCACATTAATGTTGCCGGTGTTGATTACGATATTTGGGCTAAACACCTCGATGAGCGCACGCCGGAGTTGCTGAATGCTGATCTTGCGAGCTTTGAAGCCGGTATACGGCAGCTATTGACAGAGTTGAAAACCAGCCACACTGTTTTCTACCATTCCCTTTCGAAGGAACTGCTGCCTCAGCATACGATCAATGCGAGCTTGAAGGACGTCCCGCAAGACGGATGCCGTCGATGGATGTTCTTGGACGTTTTCGAGGATGGGCCTGCCCACAAGGCCGGAATTAAGCCCGGCGACATCTTGGAAGCAGTGGACGGAGAAGATTATGCCCCACCCACAACACCACATTTCGTGATTGGCCAAATCCATACCTTGCTTGTGCGAAAGCCGCGTTCGGATATCGGAAGCGAGATTACGATAGCAGTCCCGATCCGCAAAGGGACAAAGCAGCGCCCGCCGATTGTCGAGCCAAAGAGCCCAATCCACCAAATGGTGGGCCACGGCATCGGCCTGCTTAGGATAGTCTACTTTCCGGGTGCTTTCGGATTGTCGTTTGCGAACGCGTTGGATGACGCTGTTGACGATTTGAAACGGCGCGGGTGCGATCGCGTAATACTCGACCTCCGCGGGAATATGGGCGGCAGCCTTGGATTCGTCCGCCTAGCGAGCTATATGTGCGCGGGCCGGCTTCCAATCGGCCACAGTCTTACTCCCACCCGGCTCCGAAGCGGTTATGATCCCGACGCCTTGCCCCGCGTGCCCATGCCGTCTACGCGAGCGGAACTACTGCTCACATTGGCCCGCTTCGCTGTTCGAGACAAATCCGTCATGCTCCTTACGCAAGGCTTGGGGCCGCAACCATTTCAGAACAGAATAGTCATTCTCGTGAACGAGTGGACGAACAGTGCTGCCGAGATGGTGGCGAACTTCGCGGCCGAAAACAGACTGGCTACGATTGTTGGCCAGAAAACACGCGGCAACGTGCTCGGTGCGGCGAATTTCCGCGTTGGAAGCGGTTATTGGCTCCGCCTGCCGGTATTCGGCTGGTTTACGTCGAAGGGCCACACCCTGGAGGGAACAGGCGTCGAGCCGGATGTGCGGCTGGAGATTTCTGTTGAAGCACTTGCTGAAGGAGCGGACAATCAACTGAACAAGGGTATCGAGATCGCCAGCGCATTATAACGATCTGCTGGTAGGAACATGAGCTGGCGCAGACGTCTTTTCATGGACGATGGCGTTGCTTAATGACAAACACATCGCAAGCCGGTCCTCAGCGGCACCCATTCCTGTTACACTCCATCCGGGAGTGGGGGAAGTCATGAGCATCGAATCTCGACACCGGGAAATCGCCAGGGAGGCTGCGGCCATCATCGCATTGGCGTTCCGCAACGGACCAATCTAGGATATTCACGCAGGACAGCGGTGTCCGATGTGTGCAGGTCTCACCGGTTTCTCCAGGATTACTGACGACGGGATGAAGGCAAATTATCAAGCATGCCGTGAATCACGTCTACCAGCTCCTGATCCTCCGGGATGAAAGCCGGTGGAGTACGAGTCCAAGATCCGGTTCGGCGAGCGGTACACGGCGAAATGGGACAAGCCTGAAATTTCAAGACCACGAAGGTTGGGTGGTGGCGGCTCTTTACTTCCCACACATTGACCCCTGTCCCACTTATATCCTGGAGAAGTTTGAGGTATTCATGCCATCAGCCTCAATGGCTTACGTGAGCCGGACGTGCATCCCTCGCCGGAGTTCGACGCCCTGAATGGTGATGCCGGATGCCAGTGCGGATCGCAGTTTCGTGTTGTCGGGTTCACGCTTCATAGATCCGTTTCCGTCAGCGGCCAAGCGGGCCCGGACAGGATGCTGTTCAGGAAGGTGGTTCAGGATGTCCTGCAATTCTGAGCATGCAATCGTGAGTGAAACTCGCCAATACTCCGGCGGTATGGCGTCCGGCCTTTCGACAATCAACGAGTCCTGGCTGTTCTTCCGCAGCGAAATCGTATTAAGCGTGCCCTTCATGCTGCGTAGACCGCGCGTTTCCATGAAGTACTTGACTAGGCCCTTCAGCCGGTCGACTTTGTTTTCTGCCACCGCAACGCGGGACTGCAACCGTTCGATCTCGCCCTTGGCATTGCTGGCTTGGTTCTCCTGCGACTTTATGTAGTTCGCGATGTTGTCGACTTTCGCGCCGAACGCCTCGCAGTAGTCGAGCAATGCCTGTCGCAGATCCCCCGGTATTTCTCCATTGTTCTCCCCGGTCGCGTCCATCGCGGATTCCATGAGGAGGCACAAAGTCTCATCCAGCTCGAACAGGGTCATTTCTGAGGCGAGCGCCTGCGGTAGCGGCAATGATGTTTGACATGCCATGAAGATCTCCGTTTTGGGGTATGAAGCGGGCGAATTCGGGACGCGCCCGCTGAAATCAGAAGAGAGAAAGTTGCTCGGAAGGAGGATCGGTCGGAGCCGTCCGCCGGCCAGGCACAGCTGGTATTTCCTGGCCGAAAATGAGGCCAGAGGTCGACCGAGACACCGCAACCAGCGCCTCCTCCGGTGCAGGTTCCGACTCAGTTTCCGATGGCACCGACGCCGGGGTCTCCGGCTGTTGTGCCTGAAGCGCCTTCCAAACTTCGTCCGCCGATTGGCCCACACCCTGGTGCATAACCAGTTCGCGGGCCAGGGTGGTGAGCACGTCGGCGCCGTCATCCATCGCTTGCAGCCCGCTATCGGAGAACTTGCCTTCCAATGCCATCGAGACCAGGAGTTTCCTGCCCATGAGCCGAAGGCAACCGACCTGCGCCGTGTTCTCGTAGCAGAGAAATCGGAC
>PSRJ01000159.1 GCA_003175985.1 Terriglobia bacterium | reverse complement strand
GCGGGGCGACAGCTGTCTTTCGTGTCGGATCGCTAGGCGAAGCGGCACACGTGGCCGCAGCCGTTGCGGACACAACAGGACTTGCTGGCGGGGTGTTCTGCTGACGATTACCGACGACCGTCTCACTGTGCGGTTGAGCCGCGACATCCCATGCGTCGAGCCGTTGATCATCATCTCCACCAGGTTTTTATCTGTGCCCACATCGAATCGGAAAGGCTAGACATAGGCACGAGGGCCGTATACAATTAGCTTCGTTCAGTCGAAGCGACTAGACGCACCGGGGGAGCATGTGATGACCAATCCTAGGGATATGAACGTCGTGGCGGAGATCAAGAAACGTTACGGGCATGTTATCGATCTGGAAAAGTCGCCCATGACGATCATCGAGATTATCCACAATTTCCGGTACCTCCTGGATGAGGTTGCCGGACCCGATGGAACTGGGGGCGGCCCGCCGAAACGCCAGACTGTTGAGGAAGTTGGGACTGCGACTGTGCTGAATCTTCTCCTCGAGCTGACGCGCGAAGTCAAGGCCCTATCATCGACTCTTAAGCAGCCGATCAAGTGAGAGTACTTCGCCGCCAACATGCGGCGCAGTGTTGATCGCTCAGCTCTGCAACGTGGTCTGGCGAAACCCCGCTTGCAGTAGCCGCCGTGGGATCGGTGTCACGTAAAGCAGTGGTTCTCCGAAGCGCACCCGGATAGGCTCTCCTGTTCGGTATACATGGAACACCGCCGGCGTGGCGTAGAACATGTCAGTGGCGACCACCCCCCGCAGCACGTCGAAGCCTTCGCCGTGTACGCCCTCGAGCAGGCATGACCAGCCGGGCGGCGTCTGCACAAAGGCCCATGGTTTCACGAAGAAGTGCGGCTCACCCGGCGGATGGGGCGTGAAGTACTTGGTGAAGTACCACATCGCGTGGCGGTTCTTACCGAGGAAGGTCGGCCCGAGTGCCTCTGCGAACGTCCGCTCCACCTCGCGGGCGCCCGCCCTGAGCGAGCGCTGATCCGACTCCACGGCAACAGTGTAGCCATCAAAACGTGCTTCAAACGGAACGAGGTTCGCGAAGACGATCTGCGGGATTGATCCTGCGATGGTGTGCGCTGCCGGCCCGGCATTGATAATGCGGCAGCGTGCCGGCGCATCGCTCACCAACGCTTCTGGAGGAAGCTTCATCTTGCGGTACTTCCGTGTCGGACCGTCAACCTTGGCTTCGAAATATGCGTCGTCGTAAAAGGCGGCGTGCGCCGCGGCGATTTCGGGTGCATCCGCGAGTCGTACGTCGTCGATTGTTGCGCCGGGGGCGACCGGCGCCACCGTGCCGATCTCGCCTTCGAGGCGCACCCGATCCGTCACATCAAGGCTCAACTTCATATCCAGAACCAGCGGAACGAAGGCATTGCCATCAGCGATGAACTGCTCCTCTACCTCGATTAAGCGGTTGCGGCGATTGGCCGTTGCCGAGACACGGAGCCACACGCCTGCGTCCCCGCGCAGCAGGAGACCTGTCCACAGGCGCACGCGCACATGGACGGGGTCCTCCCCGTCAACCCTCACGAAGTCGCCAGCGAACGCCGCCGTTAGCAGGCCATCCGGGGGAATCAATCCCTGGGCGATGAGCCTGGGGAGCACGCTGCGGTGAGCGGCGACGAGCGCCTCGCCGTACGGGGCGGCAATCTCCACGGCCACGCCCAGAGCGCTACGCCGAACTGTAATCGATTGGCGGAGCGTGATCTGGAAGCCAAACGCGTTGCCTTCGAACAGCGGCGCGCATCCTTGGGCCACACGCAACGGTACACTGCCGCCGAGATCGCCGCTGCGCTTCACTAGTCTTGACAGCCCGAGTGCGTCCAAAACCTCAAAGACGGTTGCACTTGTCTCCGGTTCACCTTCGAAGATGGAAGACGCCGACGTCATGACTCGGATAACGCATGCCGGAATTTTCGTCCGGATCAAAGAAGCCTGTTCGAATTGGAGGTCGCATCAATGCTAACATGATGCCACGAGCAAGAACATATGTTAGGGGATCTTCCGCCCGTCATTTTAATTGACCACTTCCTGGGTGGAGCGGCGGCGGAGCAGCTTTTTCAATACGCGATTACTCGCGAATCCGGTTTCCGGCCATCCACAGTTGCCCTCAGAGATGAGGGGATGATCGATGAGTCTCGCCGGGTCTCGAAAGTGAATTCCGATACTGATGCGGCTATGCCCTTGATTGAGCCCGCGATCAGGAAGGCAGTGGATCAAGCTATCCCAAAGCTGGGGCTCGTCAACGTCGAATCGTATTCTCTGGAGCCTGAGCTCACGTGGTGTGGGGACGGCGGCTTCTTCAAAACGCATGTCGACACGTTGTATCGAGACCAGCCGGCGAACCAGCGCGTCATGACAGTGGTTTATTACTTCTACAAGGAGCCGAAGGCGTTTACCGGAGGTCAATTGCGTCTTTACGGCTTGGGATCCGAAGCAAACAGCCCCAGGCGCCAGGACATCGAGCCACAACTCGACCGGGCAGTGCTTTTTCCGGCCTGGTTTCCGCATGAGGTGCTGCCTGTTCATTGCAGCAGCCCTGCATTTGCGGACGGGCGGTTTGCGATAAGTTGTTGGGTGCGCAAGAGCCGCGGAGCAGATCAATATTATGGCAACCAGCGCGATTGAATTCCGGGAAAAGTGGTATGTGGTGGAACGGGCGTTTTTGGATGCCGCTGCCCTGAGTTTTTTTCATGACCACGCACTGACCCTCGCCACTAGCAGCATGATTGCACTCGGCGATAATCAGATCGGTGACGCTCCGGTCGTATACGGCGACCCGCACCTGGACACGCTTCTGGAAACAGTCCGCGGCAGAGTGGAAGACGCGACCGGTGTCAGGCTTTGGCCGACGTATTCCTACCTTCGCGTCTACCGCCGAGGCAACCTGCTACAGGCTCATCGTGATCGGCCTTCGTGTGAAATCAGCATGACCGTCAATATAGGAATGAGTGCCGGCGCGCCCTGGCCGATTTGGATCGCGGGACCGAAGGGCATCGCCTCCGTGGCGCTGAACCCGGGCGACGGACTGATCTACCGGGGATGCGATTGCTATCATTGGCGCGAACCTTTCGACGGCGATCATCTGGCTCAAGTCTTTCTGCACTATGTCGATCGGAACGGAGCGAACACCGAATGGAAGTACGACAAGCGTGCCAGTCTGTCCAGACTAGTGGACGAAGACCAAAGCACCGGCGCTCAGTCCGCTTAAACGTCGAATCGCTGCGTTAGCCAAATCGCGCTCAGTACGGTGTGTCTTGACAGCTCGTTCTGGTCGGTGAGGTTTGCGCATTCGACCTTTCGAAGGTCATCGAACATATCGCGTGGAAGTGACCTCGTTTGTCCGCCGCGCAGTTCCACGACAGCTTCCTGGTCGGTCAGTTCCCGTGGGGACTCCAGCGTCTGCGGCCGCTCTAGCATGGCGAACAATGAAGCCAGTTCCTCGGCGCGCGATCCAAACTCCTCCGCAACCGCTGCCCGGTCCTGGAATGTCAGCACCGCAAGCCCATAAGCATTGGTTCCATAGACAGAGTGCAAGCCGCCTCCGAAGCAAACACTTTCGTCGAAACGTCTTTCCTCCAGCAGGGAGAACGTTCGCACAAGATGATCATGTAATGAGCCCGATTTGTGGCCGTACTTCGCAGCCCCCGCTCGGCGCAGAAAAGCGCTGAGCCTTTCAAAGTTGCTACTCCGCCTCTTCCGGGTCTTGAAGATCAGTGTCTTTCGCAAAACCGGGCACTTGCGGGAGACCCCCCGGGCCGTGTGCTTCACATTGGCAGGAAAAATGATTGCGCGGTTGACTTTCGGCAGAACCGATTTGACGATCTCATCGTGGGTATCAAGGAACACCGTCTCGCCGCCCCAGTCCGGGTCCCAGTAATCGTTCATGTACACGACAGTGGTGTGTTCATCGGGGCGCTGGGAGTCAAAATGAAAGTAGCTGTCTGTTCCGTACGTGTACCCGTTCAGGTAACAACGAATCAGAACTTCGTTCGCCAACTGCGTATCCCGCAGAAATTCCCAAGCCCGCATGAGCGGCCCCAGCCGATCATCCAGGCCAAGATCAACAGCAACATCGGCGAGGTTCATCAGGCCTGCCTGAACGAAACTTCGGCTCCAATGTCCATGTGGGTCAGTTCTCGGGTTCGACCGTGATCCGTAAACTAGGGGTTCATTCGAGATCAGGTCTGCCAGTTCGTAGTAGCCGGCCGAAGGCAGAAAGTCGTCCAGCACCTGGATCTCGTGATCCGGCGAATTGAATATATCCGGCGTTCTCGACAGTGACGTCAATGGCATCATCCGCCAATTTGGTTTCGAATTCCGCCACGGAATGCTCAATGGTAGTGAGCGGTAGGTTCGCCTCCGTCTCACCGGTTGATATGAGCCCTCCGACCTGTCCTAACCTACATGAGGCTTCGCCCTACAGGTAATCGTCAAACCACAAAACCCGGAATCCAGCTGGATGCGAGGTCGACAATAACTCAAGAAGAAGCGGTATTGAACAGAAACCAGCCACGGCCAACAAGCTTATCACGCCTCGGTTGCGCTCGTGCTGATATGCCCTGCGGGTTCGGCCGCCGGAGAAGCGCCTTGATCCGCGCCTTCGGAATTCTCTGCCCCGGCCGTGTCACCGGCCACACGGAGAAACAGCAACGGACGCCATGGAACCCGAATCTTTTTACTTCCTGCGAGAGGCGGAACGGTCGCCTTCGGTCCAGTGCTGGACTACTCTGCTGACCTCACCCTTCGAATCCTTGATGAACTCGACCACGTTGCCTTCCATGCTGAAGCTGTTCTCCGACATCGCAATCAGGGGAATCCTTCCCATCCCGCCCGGATCGATCATCAGGCGGTCTCCTTCCAAAGTGACCAGCACATTTGCGCCGGACTCAGACGAACCGTATGTCCCCACGTATTGACTGAGGACGTCCTTGGGAACACGAAACTCGTCATCGCGCTTGCCCACCAGGTGCGGCTTGTCCCGGTCTTCACAAATGTACTCGATCAATTCCCCGTCCGGCATCAGATCGAGATCGACAGGAAGCGTCCACGTCCGGTTGTAGGCTTTAGGGTCCTCCATCGTCACCTGTAAATCCATATGGCCGGCATCGCGCCGGTGGAAGCGCTCCGTCATCCGCAGTGACTCTGAGTGGGGATGCCCTGCCAGGTCCAGGGAAGTCCTCTGGTTATAACCGCTGGTGGTGACTACAAGCGTATCTCCCTCCCAGCGTCCAACTGAGTAACCCATCCAGGTCGGGTTGGGATTTTCCGGCAGACCGCGGCCATCGGTGAAAACCTGGCGGAAAAGGGTCTGGTATTCGTAAAGTAAGATCACCAGATTCGGCGTCTGAACAATCTTGACAGGGGGGCCGACCGAAAGGCTGGTCTTCGGTCCTGGCGGCAAACAATTGATGCCGTCCGTGTCGTTTCGGAAACTATCTGCGCTCCGTTTGTAAAGGGCCATTGCCCACGGCTGTATTTCCTCCGGCTTGAGATCCGGCACGGCATTGAGCAGGTAGCTCTTGTGGATCCGCCAAACGCCGGAAAGATCCGGTTTGCCATCCGCCGATCGCGGAGCGGGCGCCGAGAGGTTCGGCTTGCCATCGGGTGTTCTGGGTACTCCCGGAGTCGGTCGAGCCGGCCATTGCGCTGTAAGCGGCGACAATGACGCGGAAAGGACGATCAGGCTAGCCAGTGATCTCATCTGCCATCTCCCGTCGGGTATCATAACAAACGCTCATCGTGGGGCGCATCGTGATGGGGAAGCCATTTGATCAGGTGCCGTTTCAGGCAAACGTCGAGCTGCTGCGGCTGTTTCTGACGCACCGCGAAGATATCGTCGAGAGCATAGAGACCGTTTTGAACGCCCAGCGAAAGCCGGCCCGGCACCTGCAGGATCACTCTCTTTTGTCCCGCCATTTCGAGGAATGCTTCTTTGCACGTACTGCGGCCACCGCCAGCCAAACTCGTCTCAGAGGCCAACTGGAAGAAGCGCATTGGGGGCTGGATTCAGGCCTCGCCAGGTTCAGGGCCTGCATAACGACCTGATCCATCCAGCGGAGATGATGATTCGCGCCTTTTATTGCTGGCAGCAGACGCAGTGGCCGGGCCGCAACGGTCGCATGCACTACGCGCACACGTTGTTCAACTTGTATGTACTCCGGTGGCTCCAGTTTCTGAGCATGCGCCTTTGGGATGAAGGCCGGGGCAGCACCACCGGGCGGCTCGCGGAAATTCAAGGCCTGCTCGACGAGCTCTGGAGAAGCTCACCAGCCGGTCAGCCCGTGATCGTGCGCGACGCGCGCTGGCTGATTCCATTGGCGCAGAGCCTCATTACCGATGAACTGGCGCCCTATTTCGAAGTCGCCCGGCAAGTCACCGAGACTCTTCCCGAAGCGGACGTGCTCGAAATCCGTAAGGCCCATGTTCGAATGATTGGCGGGCATCTGACCTCACAGATTCGTTACTACTGCACGAAGGAAGGCGGCTCCATCAACGAGCCTAGCGTCGTTCTTCGCACGCGCACCTCCAATGCGCTCGATTTCGCGCTGCTGGTTCAAGGTCTCGTGGGGCTGCTCAGAGCCTATGAATGCGCATTCGAGAGCGGCGATCAGCGAATGCGGCTCGACATGGCTGGAGCAATCTGTCAGGGCATATCTGCCGATCCCGAGCTGTTTCTGAATCGCGTCGACCTGTTGAGCGCTTATACCATGATCGAGCACGTTTTCATTGCCACGGATGGCGAGGGTCATGTCGTTTATTCGCCGTTGGGCGAGCGGCATGTGCAGTTGCTAAAAGAGTACGGTGCACTAATCGACCGATTGATCCAGCCGTTGCGTAGCGATTTCCCGCGATTCAGGCCGGTTGACGGCGGCTATTCTCCATACGGAGTGATATTCGGGTTGCCATCCCACCTCATCGAGCACATGGCGCTCAAAGCCCTCGAGCACGATGCCGAAACGCGATTCAGCCTGGAGGATGTGTTCGAGGATGCCGTCTTCGAGGATGGGGACACCAACGCGGCAAAGCTCGCCTGGGTGAACGGCTGGCGAAAATTGCCCCACATCGGCCGCGAGGTACAACGGTTGTACGACTACCCCCAACAGTTCGCCGAAGAAGTTTACGGCCGCATCGAGACCGAGCTCAGCCGGCGCGAGTGCGTTTCAAGAACCGGCCGCTTGTATATCGTGTTCGACCCTGAGACCGATTCGAAGGCGGCGGCGATTCCGGAACTGCCGGCTCGCTATTTCGGCTCCTCGGACAGCCAGATTGCGGCGGCGCACAAAGCTGAGCCATATGACCGGGCGCAACTGCTGGCTGGGCGGCGGGAAGGCCATTTCCTTGTCAGTTACGAAACGCCAGGCGGATGGATTGCCCTCAAGAAGGAGTTGCTCACGGAGGTCCTTGGTGCGGGCCGCGATGCCAGGATTGCCGGGCTGCCGCTCGACGCGGCTCAGGTCTTGCGGCTCATGTGCACCGGTCTGACAAGTACCGAGGGGGCCCCATGGACTACTGGGGCCGGCTCCGTCGCATTTCCCACAGTCCGCGCGCCGAGAGGATCAAGGTGAAGCCCCCCAACCCGCCGAGCGCCCAAAGTGTCCAGACGAAGAAAAAGCCGCCGGGGGACT
>PSRJ01000212.1 GCA_003175985.1 Terriglobia bacterium | reverse complement strand
GGTGACCTCGCAAGTTGCCGCGTCTCTGCAGGAACCGGCGGCTGCGGGCGTGCGATGAAACGCATTGCGGTGATCGGCGCCGGGAACATGGGCTCGGCGCTGCTGGGCGGAATCCTGAAAGTCGGAGTCGCGGACCGGGATCACGTCTCGGCCACTGTGCGCACCGCGGAGCGTGCCGAGGAGCTCGCGGCAAAGTACGGGATCAAGGTAACCGCGGGTGGGAACCGCGAGGCGGCTGCCGCGGCCGATATCGTTGTGCTCGCCGTCAAACCGGGAACGCTCCCCAAAGTGCTGGAGGAGATCCGCGAGGTGCTCCGCCCTAAGCAGATTCTGCTGTCGCTGGCGGCGGCAGTCACGATTTCGATCATCGAGAAGCTGACGGATTGCGGCATGCCGATTTTTCGCGCCATGCCGAACATCCCGGTGGTGGTGGAGGAAGGGGCCACCGCGGTGGCGGCGAATGCTCATTGCACGCCGGAGCAGCGGGCGGAAATCGAAAACATCTTTCGCGCCGTCGGGGTGGTGGTCTTCGTGGAAGAGGAGTTGATGCACGCGGTGACAGCACTTTCGGGCAGCGGGCCGGCCTATGTGTATATGGTGATCGAGGCGCTGATCGCGGGCGGGCTCAAAATGGGACTCTCGCGCGAAATATCCACGCGGCTGGCCGAACAAACCGTGCTGGGCGCGGCCAAGCTGGTGCGCGAGACGATGCTGCACCCGGCCATCCTGCGCGACCAGGTGATCACGCCCGGCGGCGTCACGATTTCCGCGATTCATGAACTCGAGAAGCACGGCTTGCGGTCAATGCTGATCAGCGCCATCGAGACGGCCACTCATCATTCGGAGAGCCGCACGCGGGCCTTGGTGGCAAAGTTCGGAGAGTCGTGATGAGACGCCGGCAATTTGTGTTGAGCGCGAGCGCCGCGGCTGCGGCTTCCTGCAGCCGTCCGCCGAGAGCTCCGGTTTCTTCGGCCGGGTTGCGTACCGGTGGAAGCCGCATGATTCCCATCGATGGCGGCAAGTATCGCGCCTGGACCAAGCGGGCGGGTGAGAGCGATATCAAGGTGCTGCTGCTGCACGGTGGTCCCGGATTTAATCACATGTACCTGGAGTGCATGGAGGATTTCCTCCCGCAAGCCGGCATCGAATTCTACTACTACGACCAACTGGGTTCAACCTTTTCCGATAACCCGGACGACAACAGCCTTTGGACTATTGAAAGGTTTCGAGACGAGGCGGAACAGGTTCGCCAGGGTCTCGGGCTGGAGCAGTTCTATTTGTACGGGCACTCCTGGGGCGGCATGCTCGCGTATGAGTACGCCCTCAAATATGGGACACACCTGAAAGGCCTCGTCATTTCCGACATGGTGGCCAGCATTCCATATTACGTTCAGTACGTGAACAAGCTGCGTCAGCAGTTCCCGCCGGACGCAGTGGCGACGCTCCAGAAGTACGAGGCGAAGAGCGACTTTGAGGCGCCAGAGTATCAGAAGATTATCTTCGATCAGCTTTATACGAAGCATCTTTGCCGCCTCAATCCCTGGCCGGAGCCTGTGGATCGCGCCTTCAAATTTGTCAACCAGAAGATCTATAACTACATGCAGGGTCCCAATGAGTTTGTCATCAGTGGAACCATGAAAAATTGGGACCGTACCCGCGATTTGAAGGATATAAGGCCCAGGACGCTCGTGATGGGGGCGCGCTACGACACGATGGACCCGCTGGAAATGCAGCGCATCGCACAGGCCATGCCCAACGCACGGGCTGTTATCAGCGAGAGGGGAAGCCATCTCGCGCTGTATGACGACCAGGACTGGTATTTCGGGGAGCTGATCCGCTTCTTGAAACAGGTCTGATGGCGCGGCGCAGATTCTTCGTGGATGCCGTGCGCGGCGGCATGGCGGAACTGCGCGGGGATGATGCGCGGCATCTGACGCGCGTCCTGCGCGTCGAAGCGGGCCAGCGATTTGAGATCAGTGACAGCCGGTCGGCCTACCTGGCGGAGATCGCGGAGGCCCGCGGAGAGCGAGTGGTGTTTCGCGTCCTGGAGGCGATTCCTTCGGCCGAAATGCCGGTGCGCATTTGGCTGCTGGCGGCGCTGATCAAGTTCGACCGTTTCGAGTGGATGATCGAAAAAGCGACGGAGTTAGGCGTGGAGCGGATCGTTCCCGTCGAGACGGCACGCAGCGAAAAAGGGCTGTTGGCGGCATCAACGAAGCGCGGCGAACGGTGGAGCCGCATTGCGCGGGAGAGCAGCCAGCAATCGCGGCGCGTGCGCGCACCCGAGATCGGGTCGGGCGTACGCCTGGAGATTGCTCTCCAGGAGGCCGCCGATCACCGGCTTTGGCTGGAAGAAGCTACAGCGCCACCCCTGTTGCGCAAGGTGCCGGCGTCGCCGGCCGGGGGCGAGAGTGTAGCGCTGCTAGTGGGACCAGAGGGCGGGTGGACCGAGGCAGAGCGCGGGGTGGCCGCGAGCACCGGATGGCAGGCGGTTTCGCTGGGGCCGCAGGTTTTGCGGGCGGAAACGGCCGCCATAGTAGCCGTGGGGATTGTCATGAATGCGTGGTACCGGTAGAACCGGTATTTCCGATTCCGGTCCATTAAAATAGAGATTGACACTTCGGGGAATATTGACACTGGATTCTTTCGTAGGCCTGATCTTTTTCATCGGACAATGGCGCTTGGCGGCGCTGATTTTGCGGCGCGTGCGCCGCTGGGAAGCGCGCCGCCGCAGCGCCGGCATCTTCGCCATGGCGCTGTTCGGGATTCTGATAGCGGCGGGTTATGCTCTTAGCTTCTCGGAAGTAACCGGGCGTTTGCAGTTTCCGCGCACGGTTGGGGCGGTCTGGGGCGCAACCGCCATGTGTTACCTCCTCATCTCGACCTTCTTCGTGCTTGTGGAGTTGCTGACGACTCCGTTGCGGCGGCACTTCGATGCGGTCACCGACCCGGGCCGGCGGCGCGTCCTGCACATGGCACGAAATGCATTTGCGGCCTCGCCTTTTGCCGTGGTGGCATATGGCGCCCTGGTGCAGCGCACGAATTTTCAGATCAAGGAAGTCGACCTGGCGCTCGCGGGCCTTCCTACCGGCCTGGATGGAATCCGCATCTTGCATCTCAGCGATATTCATCTGGGCGCTTTCCTGAGCGAGGCGGAGTTGGCCCGTGTGATCGATGCCGCCTGTGAGTTGCGGCCGCATATCGCGTTCGCCACGGGCGATTTCATTTCGACGTTCGGCGACCCGCTGGAGGCCTGCATCCGGCAACTCGCGCGGGTGAAAGCCGATGCCGGCACGTTCGGCTGCCTGGGTAATCACGAGCGCTACGCGCGTGCGGAATCCGATACGGTGGCGCTTGCGGCGCGTGCGGGCATCCCGATTCTGCGGGGCGAGGCGCGCCGGCTGCAGTTCGGAAACGCGTTCCTCAATATCGCCGGCGTGGATTACCAGCCGCTGTTTCATAAAGAGGCGTACCTGGCCGGAGCTGGCTCTCTGGTATATCCTGGTGCGTTGAACTTGCTGCTGTCGCATAATCCCGACGTGTTTGCGGTGGCGGCAAAACAGGGATATGACCTGATGCTGGCCGGCCACACGCATGGGGGACAGGTTGCGGTCGAGATCCTCGATCAGGCGATTAATCCAGCGCGGTTCTTTACGCCGTATGTGAGCGGGTTGTATCGTTTGGATCGGGCGGCTGCGTATGTCACGCGGGGGATCGGGACGATCGGAATTCCGGCGCGCATCGGAGCGCCTCCGGAGATTACCCTGCTCCGGCTAAGAAAGGCCTAAGTCGCTCTGCCGTGCGTTACCTAATCGTGAGCGATCTGCATGCGAACCTGGAAGCACTGGAGGCCGTGCTGCGCCACGCGGAAGGGCGCTACGACCGGGCCATCTGCTGCGGCGATCTGGTAGGTTACGGAGCCGATCCCAATGCCGTAGTCGAGTGGGTGCGCAATAGTTGCCTCGTCGTGGTGCGCGGCAATCACGACCGGGCCTGCACGGGCCAGGAAGACCTGGAATGGTTCAATCCCGTCGCCCGCAGCGCCGCCGTGTGGACCTTGGAGAGGCTGTCCGGCGAGAATGCCGAATATGTGCGGAACCTGCCCAAGGGACCGGCATTTGAGAACGGATTCGAATTGCTCCACGGCTCGCCGTGCGACGAAGACGACTACATGGTTTCGGCCGATAACGCGGCGGAAGCGTTCACGTACCTGGAACGGCGCGTGGCGTTTTTCGGGCACACGCATCTGCAGGGCGGGTTTATCTGGAACCGGGAACGCGTGGAAACGATCCAGCCTGCCAGCTGGGATACCGACCGCCTGCTAATGGACATCGAACCGGAAGATGGTTACCTGATCAATCCCGGATCGGTGGGCCAGCCCCGCGATGGCGACCCCCGCGCGGCGTATGTGCTCTATAACGCTGAAGCGGGTGTGGTGAGCTATTGCCGCGTGGAATACGACGTGGAGAGCGCCCAACGAAAAATTCGCGACCGCGGCCTTCCGCCGTTTCTGGCCGATCGCCTCAGCGTGGGACGCTGATGGCGCGGCGGGTTTCCTTGTTCGTCACCTGTATCGTTGACCAGCTCTTTCCGCAGATCGGAATGGCGATGGCGGAAGTCTTGGAGCGTCTCGGTTTTGCCGTGGCTTTTCCCCAGGCCCAGACCTGTTGCGGCCAGCCGGCATTCAACAGCGGCTATCGTCAGGAAGCCCGCCAGGTGGCGCGCCACTTTCTTGAGGTCTTCGAAAATTGTGAATCTATCGTGGTTCCGTCAGGCTCCTGCACCTCGATGGTTGTGCATCACTATGCGGAGTTATTCGCGGATGAGCCGAGGACTCGGAGCCGCGCTGTGAGCCTGGCGGCGCGAGTCCACGAATTCTCGTCCTTTCTGACGGAAGTGGCAGGGGTGGAGGATGTGGGCGCTCGGTTCGAGGACGTGGTCACGTTCCACGACGGCTGCCACGCTCTGCGCGAGCTGGGGATTCGCAGCGCGCCCCGGCGGCTGCTGGCCAATGTGCGCGGGCTTGAGCTTCGCGAGCTGGAGCCGCGCGAAGAGTGCTGCGGTTTCGGCGGCACGTTCTCGGTGAAGTTCGGCGAGCTTTCCGGCGCCATGGCGCGCGGCAAGGCAGAGGCGATTATCCAAACCGGCGCCAAGACCGTGGTCTCACTCGATCCGAGCTGCCTCATGCAGATTCAGGGCGCGCTTTCGCGCGCCGGACTGAGTATTCGCACTCTGCATCTGGCCGAAGTGCTGGCCAGCCGGTAGCGCCATGTCCCTCGAATTCGACAGCAAGATCCACAAGACTTTGGCCGATGCGCGCCTGCAGCAGGCTATCTACACCGCCACGGGGCGGTTCAAGGACGCGCGGCTGAAGGTGGTGGCGCAAGACGTGCTGCCGGAATACCAGGAACTGCGCGCCCAGGCCAATGCCCTGAAGAAACATACCATCGACCACCTGGATCACTACCTGGAGCAGTTCCAAAGCCAGGTGGAGGCCCATGGCGGAAAAGTAGTGTTCTGCCAGGATGCCGCCGCGGTGGCCGATTTCGTGCTCACGCTGGCGAAGGAGCGCGGCGCGCGCCTGATCGTGAAATCGAAGTCGATGACCACCGAGGAAATCGACCTGAACGAACGGCTGGAACACCATGGCCTCGAGGCGGTGGAGACTGACTTCGGCGAGTACATCCTGCAACTGGCGCGCGAGCGGCCATACCATATCGTGGCGCCGGCGCTGCACAAGACCCGTTACGACGTCGCCGAAATTTTTGAGCAGCGGCTGCATATCGCGAATGAGACCGTCATCGAGAAACAGGCAGCAATTGCACGGGCGGCGCTGCGCGAAAAATTCCTGGCGGCGGATATCGGCATCAGCGGAGCTAATTTTCTGGTGGCCGATTCGGGCGCCGTGGTGATCGTGGAGAACGAAGGCAATGCGCGGCTTGCGACGTCGGCGCCAAGGACTCACATTGCCATCGCCGGTATCGAGAAACTGATTCCGCGCGCGCAGGACCTGGCCACGTTCCTGAAGCTGCTGGCCCGCAGCGCCACGGGACAACCGCTGAGTGTCTATACCTCGTTTCTGAGCGGACCGCGGCGGGAAGGCGAAATCGACGGCCCTGACGAATTCTATGTAGTCCTGCTCGATAACGGCCGCACGCGGCTGCTGGAAAATCCAGCGAGGCGGCAATCGCTGTATTGCATCCGCTGCGGCGCCTGCCTGAATGCGTGCCCGGTTTATCGCAAGATCGGCGGCCACAGTTTTCCGTGGGTGTATTCCGGGCCCATCGGAGCGATTTTGACGCCGCAGTTCATGGGAGCGGCGCATGAACCGGGTTTGCCCTTCGCTTCCAGTCTATGCGGAGCCTGCGCGGAGGTCTGCCCGGTCAAAATCGACATCCCCAAAGTGCTGCTGGAGCTGCGCGCGGACGCGCCGCATAACCGATGGGAAAGTCTGGCGTTTCGCGTGTTCGCCTGGCTGATGCGCCATCCGCGTGCATATGAACTGGCTGGCCGTGTGGCGGCGTCATTGGTGTCTTCGGAAGGCGTCCGCTGGATCCGCAGCGCGCCTGGCTTGTTGAACTTCGGCCCCATCCGGGCATGGCTCGCGGAGCGCGATCTGCCACCTCCACCGGCGCACACTTTTCGAGAATTGTGGAGGCGCCGTTGACGTCGCGCGAGACAATCCTGCAACGAGTGCGCGCCGGGCTCGGACGAAGCGCGGGACAGACCGTGCCTGATCCACCTGCCGTGCGGATCCAGGTTGCCGAAGTGGACAAGGAAACGAAGATCGCTTCCCTGCTCGCGCGGGTCGAAGCGCTGGCCGGACGTGCGGTGCGCGCAGCCACGCCGGCCGAGGCCTGTGAAATCGTACGCGAAGTCCTCGGCAAACGCTCGGCGGTAGCCTCGAATGCGCCTTACTTGGAAGAGTGCGGCGTGACGGGCCTGCCCGGCGTCCGCTGCGGAATTACCGATCGTGAGGAGCTGCGGAAGGCATGCGCCGCGGCGGATGTGGGGATCACCAGCGCCGACTACGCACTGGCCGACACCGGCACTCTGGTGATGCTCTCGAGCCCGCACGAGGCACGGCTCATCTCGCTGCTGCCGCCCACGCACGTGGCAGTGATTCCGGCATCGCGGATACTCTCGGGATTGGACGAGCTGTTTACCATCTTGCCCGAACCGGCGGCGGTGACGAGTTCGATGGTCTTGATCACAGGCCCCAGCCGCACAGCCGATATCGAGCAGATCCTGGTGCGCGGCGTGCACGGACCCGGAGAGATTACGATTGTTGTGGTGGGATGATCGTCCTAAGATCGAGAGACAGATTGAGCAGCGAACAGGTATAGGTCTCGGTCACACGTTCCCAGTTTCCTTTACGTAATACGGTCATGCTGCTGTTCTCGGGATAGACCACCCAAACCTCTGCCGCGCCTTCCTCCAGATAGACGGCCGTTTTCTTGTCAATGTAAGAGGGCCGGTTCGTGGGAGACACGACTTCGACTGCAATCATGGGAGCCCGCTGTATGTAGCCGTCCACGACTGGTTGATCGGGCCAGCTCACACTGACATCCGGTATGAGCCAGCCGCGGCGAAGGCGGTAACCCACCTCATGCCATACACGCTTTCCGTGTGGAACGGACTCCAGCAGACGGAAGATTTTGAGAGCAATGTCAGCGTGGTTCAGCCTTGCGGGGGGCAAAGTGATCAGTTCTCCGTCCAGCAGCTCCTGTTTTTGCTCACATTCCTCCATTTCCAGGAACTGTTCCCAGGTCACCTGCGTGGTCGAACTCATGGCCCTATTCTAGCGCTGCTATCTACCTCCACGAGTCCATAGCCTTCCGCGGAAGCGAGTCGGGAAGGAAGTCGAGCAGTTCCAGGCGCACGCCGTTCGGATCAAATGCGTTCGTGATGCTGGTCTTGGTAGAGCCCGTGCGCGGGTCGTCGACTTTAACACCGCGCTGGCGCAGGGCGGCCACGGTCGCGCCCAGGTTTTCCGGCCAGATGCCGATATGGCTCAGTCCCGCGGGACGCTGCTCGTTGGCCGGCGCCAGCTCCAGGAAACTGTCGCGGTTGATGTGCAGATAGGTGAGCGTGGGTTTGCCGTCTTTGTCACGGATGGTGAAGGCCTCGCGGAAACCCATGCTCTGCGTAAAGAAGCGCATAGACTCTTCGTAATCCTTGGCGTAAATGCCAACGTGATTGAGCCGCAGGCCCGGCACCTGAGTCTGCTGCGCGGCGCCAGGCTGCATCATCAAAATGCCCGCCAGCATCCCACCGGCAAAGAGCGAAATACCACCAATCCAACTGCGCATCGTAAACCTCCTTAGATAGGCTTCCGTACACAGTATCAAAAACCCGCAGAGAATCGTACCGCGAGCGCCGGTGCTACACTCGAAAGCGCACTTATGTATCCCGGCTGGCGCTCGCTATTGCCGACCATCACGGCATTGATACTGGCGGCAGCCAGCCTTCGGGCGGCCGAGCCCGACTTTCGCAAGGCGAGTTGGGGCATGACCGTGGCGCAGGTGAAAGCGGCCGAGCCGAACACCCCGCACGAATCTCGCGAGAACGGCGGCGAAACCATCCTCGAATATGCCGCGGCTCCAATCTCGGGATTAGAGGCGCGTGCCCTCTATATCTTTGCCAAAGGGAAATTGGTCCGGGCGAAGTATCTTTTCGTCACCGAGCACTCCGATCAAAACGAGTTCATCGCCGACTACCGCGCCATCGAGCCATTCTTGCGCGAGAAGTACGGAAAGCCCGCAAACGAGCGCGCTATTTGGCTGGACGACTCGTTCCAGGATGAACCGAAAAGCTACCTCGATCAGGACCGCGCCACTCCGGCCAATATTCTGCCGTCCGACCGTTTCGTGGGGCTCTCCGTCTCGGCGGGGCATTTGAAGCTCTATACGCAATGGCGCACCAGCCGGACTACGGTGCTGCACGCGCTCACGGGCGAGAACTTCCGCATCACGCACCAGGTGGAATACCGCGCCGGCGGACAATGAACCCGCGAAACGATACGCCCCTCTCTTGTTTTTTCCACAGCAAATACACGCGCCCGCGCCTGTAAGTTACTGAACTGACACATAATAAAACTTGATGAAAAAAGACTTCGAAGCCCAAATATCCGTTGACGAAAAAGTCGTGCGGGTGCATAGTGAATGAGGTTCCAAGAGGTTTGAGGAACAGCAAGCCTCCGGAAACGTAGCGGACCTGGAACG
>PSRJ01000084.1 GCA_003175985.1 Terriglobia bacterium | reverse complement strand
GCCAGTGTGAAGGTCGGCGATACGATAACGGTCGAAGGGTTCCTGGCGAAGGATGCTCCCAATACCGTGAATGGGAGAAGTTGGGTGCTGCCGGACGGGAAGAAAATCCTCGGTGGGAACCAGGACGGAGGACCCGAGCGGAATCCGAACCCGTAATGTTGGGAGGCTCAAATGAAAGCATGGTTCCCAGCCGCACTCCTGGCGGCCATCATGGCCGCCCTGCCGCCGTCGCTCGCCGCGCAGTGGCCGTTGTTCCCTCAACCCGGGGTTCCCAAAGGAGCCGATGGCAAGCCCAATTTCAACGCACCGGTCCCGCGGACGGCCGACGGACATCCGGACTTGTCCGGCGTCTGGGATATCACCTCGGCGCGCAATCTTGAGCCAAATGGCCCGCCGCCGGGCCGCCCTCCGCTGATCGCTGCTGGAGACATCTTTGGCGCCTTCAAAGACGGGCTGCCGATTCAGCCCTGGGCGGCGAAGCTCCGCGAGAAGCGCACCGATTCGCTTGGGCTGTTCGATCCAGACGGGAACTGCATGCCGCAAGGCCCGGTTGAATACCACATCGATCCGCAACCGTTTAAGATCGTCCAGACGCCGCGGCAGATTTTGTATATCTCCGAATCCAATTACGGTCTCCGAACGTTCTACATGGACGGGCGGCGCCTCCCGGAAATGGGATCGGTGCCGCCGTACTGGCACGGTTACTCGGTCGGGCGTTGGGATGGCGACACGCTGGTCGTCGAGTCGAACAATTTCCACGGTGTCGACCCGGATAATGTCGAAGCGAAGGATCTTCCGGACATTTTTCGCTCGGCCGGCTGGCTCGATCACAAAGGCACTCCCTATACAGAGGCGCTGAAGCTGACGGAGCGGTTCCGGCGCCCGAACTTCGGGACCCTCGAAATCGAGGTGAGGGTGGACGATGCGAAGGCGTACACGAAGCCGTTCACGTTCCGGATCATCCGCCGGATCGTGGTCGACGGCTCGGAAATGGTGGAGTACATTTGCCATGAGAATCAGAACTTCCTGAGGCTCACGGCGCCGAGAAGATAGCTCCCGGACTGATCGTTATACTGTACGAAGCCGGCTACATACGCCGCCAGATCGCATCAGCAGTAACCGGCGGTTGACATCTGCCGCCAGAGGTCCCATACTCGACGGCAAGGGTGTCGATCCTCTCCGAAGACTAGATAAGGGCCTGGCTGCTTCGTGTTGCTGGCGGGCCTTCGGCATACTTCTAAGAATTTCTGGAGCTGTTATGCCTGGTAAATCGGACGTGTTGCTCGTGTTGTTGCTCTCCTTCTTCGCGACGGCTACCGCGCCGGCGCAAACTGTTCGCGGCACTATCCTGGGCACGGTCACGGATCCCTCGGGGGCTGTTACACCCAGGGCCAAGGTAACCGTTCGCGAGGTGAACACTGGCCTGACCCGTTCCGAGTTCACCAACAACGAAGGCGAGTATTCGATCCCGCAACTTCCCCCGGGCCGGTACGACCTGGCGGTCGAAGCTCCGAACTTCAAAAAGACCGGGCTGACCGGCATTGAGCTTCAGGTAGAGGAACGCTTGCGCCGCGATATTACTCTGACCGTCGGCCAGGTCACCGAGGTCGTTGCGGTGGAGGCCAGCGCCTCGGTAGTCAGCACCGATTCGGCGACGGTCGGCAATGTGGTCGACAACAAGAAGGTCACCGAACTGCCGCTCAACGGGCGCAATTTTCTGCAGCTCAACCTTCTCGTGCCGGGAGCAAATCAGGGCGTGAAAGGCTCGCAAAACCAGACCCAGGGCGGTTCCATCACGGTCAATGGCGCGCGGGAGCAGTCCAACAACTTTCTTCTGGACGGCATGGATAACAACGACCTCGCCATCAACCAATACGCCGTTGCCATTTCCACTGAGGCCATCCTCGAATTCAAGGTGCAGGCCAGTACCTATTCGGCCGAGTTCGGGCGTAGCCCCGGCGCGCAGGTCAATATTGCCACCAAGAGTGGCGGTAACCAGATTCATGGCGTATTGTACGAATACCTTCGCAACAACGATCTCGACGCCAAGAACTTTTTCGACCGGCCGGGCCCCATACCCGGCTACAAGCGGAACCAGTACGGCGGTTCGATCGGCGGCCCCATCCAGAAGAACAAGACATTTTACTTCGGCAATTTCGAGCAGGCGCGCATCCGGCAAGGTATTACCAAGCTAGCCACCGAGCCTACCACTGCGATGAAGAGCGGCGATTTTTCCGGAGTCCCAGTGACCATTTACGACCCCTCTTCGCTGCATACGGTGGGCGGCACGCTAGTGCGCGACCCGTTTCAGGGCAATCGCATCCCAGCAGGCCAAATTTCACCAGTGGGCCAGGCCGTGCTGGCCCTCTACCCCCCTCCCAACGGGCCAGGGAGTTCTCCGGCGAATGGCTTCTATACCTCGAGCCCCACCAAGACTGACGACTTTGTACAGTTCACGGCGCGCGTTGACCATCGGTTCAACGACAACAACACCCTGTTCGGCCGCTACAGTTTCAGCAAGGAAGACCGGTTCGACACGTTCGATTCCTTCTGCGCCAGCGCCAACAACGTGCCGGGCTTCGGCTGCAATACGCTCAACGGAGGCCAGCAGGCGGTGGCCGATTATGTCCGCCTGCTCGGACCCAACAAGATCAACGAGAGCCGCGTGTCGTTCACGCGCGTGCGCGGCGGGATCTTTCAACAGAATATGGGCCATGACATTTCGACCGCGCTGGGCATTGCCGGCACCGGCCGGAGTCCGCTGGATTTCGGTGTGCCGGTGATCATCCCCACCGGTTACGACCGCCTGGGTGAAGCCACCAACCTGCCGCAAGACCGCCACGACAATACTTATGAGTTTGCCGATTCCTTTTCCTGGACCAGCGGCCGGCACATCGCCAAGGTGGGCGCCGAAATCCGCCATTTTCAAGAGAACTTCTTGTTTGATTCGACCGCCCGCGGCACGCTGACCTTCAACCCTTTCTATACCGCGCAGGTTTCCACCACGGCTGCGGGCGTGGTCAATGCCGTCACCGGCACCGGGAACGCTATCGCCGACCTGCTGTTAGGCTTTCCCTACACGGCCAGCGTCAGCCGCTCCTTTGCAGGCATCAATGCCAACACCGTGGCCGGGCTGCGCCAGACATCCGTCAACCTGTTTGCGCAGGACGATTTTCGCGTACTGCCGAAACTGACGCTCAATCTCGGGCTCCGCTGGGAGTACAACGCGCCCACCACCGACAAGTACAATCACCTGGCAACCTTCGATCCGAATTTTGCCAGCAGCACGCCACTGCCCTATCTGCGCATTGCCACGCCCCAAACGCCCAACATCTACGACGCCTCGAAACGGGAATTCGCTCCGCGCCTCGGCTTCGCCTGGACACCGTTTGGTTCCAAGACCGTATTCCGCGGGGGCTATGGCATTTTCTGGGACGTAAAAATCCTGAACGTCATACTCAACTCCAACCTGACGGCCCCCTTCCTGACGGGCTATACATTTAACCAGAGCACTAACGGGCAGCCGAACATCAACCTCGCCAATCCGTACGCCGGCACCGGGTCGCCCGCGATACCGAACGCCTCATGGGTCGAGAATCCTTTTCGTGACGGGTACCTCCAGCAGTGGGGCTTTAACGTGCAGCGAGAAATCAAACCTTCGCTGGGCTTGACCGCAGGGTACGTCGGAGCCAAGGGCACACACCTCGACCACGCCTATGACTACAATGCACCGGCGCCCACGGCGTCGTTCACCCAAGCCCTGCGCAAGTACTCGATGTACGCCGTGATCAATGTGCGCTCGCCATCGGCGTCGTCGGTCTATCATGCGCTGCAACTCAGCCTCGAGAAGCGCTTTTCCAACGGTCTCAGCTTCCTGAGCGCGTACACTTACTCCAAATCGATTGATGATGCCTCGTTGTGGAACGGCGGCGTGGTGGACGTCACCGCCTTCCGCCTGGAGCGCGGCCTATCGACTTTCGATACGCGCCACCGCTTTATTACCAGCTATACGTACGATCTGCCCTACGGTCATGGCCAGCGCTTCGGCTCCAGCAGTCCCTCGGTTTTGAACGCCTTGTTCGGTGGATGGCAGACCAACGGCATCGTGACCATCCAATCCGGCAACCCTCTCGACCCCACCACCGGGTTGCAGCTTTCTGGCACGCAGACCGGCACGCGGCCCGACGCCATTTGCGAACCCAACGCCTTCACCCACGACCCGGCGAAGTGGTTCAACACTTCTTGTTTCGCCAATAACTTCATCGGCCGCTACGGAACAGCCGGCCGGAATATCATCATTGGGCCGCCCACGCACGACTTCGATTTCGCCATGCTCAAGCGCTTTCCGCTGGGTAGAGAGGAACGCTACCTCCAGTTCCGCTCGGAGTTCTTTAACGCCTTCAACCACCCAAACTTCGATAACCCCATCGTGAATGAATCCACGTCGACGTTTGGCAAGATCACTTCAGCCGGCGTACAGGATGCTCGTGCCAGCTCGCGCCAGATCCAGTTTGCGCTGCGCTTAGTCTTCTAGCAGGATGCTGAAATGGGCCAAAACCGCTTGCTGGCGCTTACCGAGCCGCGACCGTGAGGGAGCGGTGGTCTCACGGCCTTTTTCAGCCCCCTTCTAAGCTAATAGAGTGCGGCACGCTGCCGCGAGCTGTGGCGGTGTCTCAGGCCGATGTGAGTTCCGACAGTACGTGGCGGAATTTGGCCATTTCGGCGTCAGTCCCGATAGAAACGCGGATCATGGTGTTCAACGGCGGGAAAGGCCGGCCGATCGCAACGCCTTTCGCAAGCATACTGGCCTGCATCTCGCGAGCCTCCCGGGCTGTCTCAATCATGACGAAGTTCGCTTGCGGCGGTATAAATCGGAACCCCTTGGTTGTGAGCCAGGAACACAACTCGGCGCGGGTTCGGCCAATCTTAGCGCTGCGCTCTTCTATCAGCTTCGGTCCCAAGTCGAGCGCAGCCAGCACGGCGCGAGCGCTGACGAAGCTGATCACATTATTGCGGTAAGGCGCCATGCGATCGATGAGATCAGGCCTGGCAGCGGCATAGCCAACCCGCAGGCCAGCCATGGCGTAGATCTTGGAAAAAGTGCGCGAAACGATTACGTTCTTGCCCTCTTTCACATAGGGCATTGCGCTCGCAGCTTGGGGCGAGTTTGCATAGTGCAGATAAGCTTCATCCACCAACAGGTAGGTGTTCTTAGGAAGGTTCGCCACCAGCCATGCAATGTCATCGTGAGTGGTAATCGTCGAGGTCGGATTGTTGGGATTGCACAAGTAGATCAATCCCCCGCCGGCTTTTTCGGCTTCCGCCGCGAGGCGGTGCACGTCGAAAGCGTGTGCCGCGTTCAAGGAAGTCTTGATCACACGGTGTCCGGCGAAAGCGGCCAGCTCCGGAGCCGCTTCATATGTGGGCCAGGGCGTAATAAAAGGAACGGTGGGCGATGTGAATGCGTCCACGGCAGCGTGCAGAATCTCACTCGATCCGGCGCCCACGAGTACCTGTTCCGCCTTCAACCCGTGACTGGCAGCGAGGGAGGCGTAGAAGGCTGGGAACTCTTGATAGTGATACCGGTTCGATTCCGTGATGGCGCGAGCCATCACCTCGATGCTGGCTTGCGGAGGCCCTTCGGGGAACTCGTTTCCGTTGAGCCAGACTGTATCGGCTGGGGCAGCGCCCGGAACGGCCGCCCGTTGTGCGAACGCGGCCTCTGTCAGGCCGGCCGCAATCATTGCAGCGAAACCTCGGCGAGTAAACATAAATCGCTCCTTTGTGATCAGTCGGCACGGACTGGTGAGACGGGAGGTACTCGCGCCCGATTCGCGCCGCTGACTGGGCCCGCGCAAAATCTCTGGTGGGAGTATATCACGGGCAAGTACGAAGCGATATCCCAACGCCATGGGTGCGGTAACCTTGAAAAATGAAGCTAATTGCGCTGCTGAGCTGCGGGGCACCACTCTTGCTCGGGATCGATCCCCAGGAAATCGTTCGCCGCTCGGTGGAACTCGATCAGCGCAACACGCAACTTGCCTCCAGTTACACGTACCTTCAGCGGCGCGTAGTGCGTGAGTTGGACCGTTCCGGGAAAGTGAAATCCCAGGAAGTGGAAACCTGGGAAGTTACTTTGCTCGAAGAGTCGCCTTACCGCCGGCTGGTGGCGCGCAACGACCGGCCGCTGTCTCCGCAGGAGCAGCAGCGGGAGGAAGAGAAACTGCGGCGCAGCATGGAAGAGCGCCGGCATGAGAGCATTGAGCAGCACGAGCGCCGGCTGGCGGAATGGCACAAGAGGCAGGAGAAGCAGCGAGAACCGATTAAGGATCTGCCTCAGGCATTCAGTTTTCAACTGACAGGCGAAGAAAACCTGGATGGCCGCCCGGTGTATGTAATCGATGCGATGCCGCGGCCGGGATACCAGCCCAAATCGACCAGCACCTCATTTTTTCCCAAAATCAAGCTGCGGCTCTGGATCGATCGGACCGATTTCCAGGGCGCCAAGATTGAAATGGAGTCGCTCGATACCATCTCGCTCGGCGCAGTTCTGGTACGGCTCTCCAAAGGTACGCGGCTCGTTATCGAACAGACCCGGGTGAACGATGAAGTCTGGCTCCCGAAGAAAGTGTCCCTGGCGGCTTCGGCGCGTGTCTTCGTGGTGAAGGGCCTGAACCGTGAACTGGAAGTCACTTATAGCGATTACAAGAAGCTTCCAGTGGGCCCGCGGATGATTGCGGCGCAATGAAGAGGCGGAAGGGGTTTTTCCGGCACGAACAGCGCCAGCAGATTGACGGCCTTCGCTGCCATTCGCCGAAATAGTATAATTTCGGCTCAGGAGGCTCCGGATGAACATCAGATTTTTGGCCGCAGCCTTGCTGTCCATGCCCTTGGCGGCGCAGTGGCTGAGTTACAAAACTCCGGGCATACCGCGAACCGCAGATGGCAAGCCGAATCTGTCCGCGCCCGCACCTCGCGCCGCCGATGGGAAACCCGACCTCTCGGGCATCTGGCGAGGGCCGATGGGCAGTGTGTATACGCAGAACATAGCTGCCGACCTCAAGCCCGGCGAGATCCAGCCATGGGCACAGGCGCTGTACCAGGAACACATACGCAACTTGGGAGCGGATAGTCCGCGCGCGCACTGCCTGCCTGACCCTCCGCCGTATTATCATCTGGCGGGCCTCGCCCGCATCGTCCAGACCCCAGCGTTGATAGTGATTATCAACGAGGGTGTGTCCAACAGCGGTGTCACTCGAACCATCTTCACCGATGGCCGCGGGCTACCCGAGGAGATGAATCCCACATGGTTGGGTTATTCGGCGGGCCGCTGGGAAGGCGATACCCTAGTAGTCACAACCGCCGGATTTAACGACAAAACCTGGCTGGATTTCAGCGGCCATCCCCACTCGGAAGCGCTTCGCACCACCGAGCGTTTCCATCGCCGTGACTTCGGACACATGGATTTCGAGATGACCCTGGAGGATCCGAAAACCTTCGCCCGCCCGATCACCGTGAAGGCGAATAAGACCCTTGTGGCGGATACCGAGCTTCTCGAAACCATCTGCGAAAATGAGAAGATCGCGCCGCACCTTGTAGGAGGGAACGGATTCCGCATGGCTCCGGGGACTCTTGCCAGGTATGCGGGGACTTACGAGTTCTCCCGCGGACACGAGGCGACAATCACAGTCGATGGCGAGTCGTTGGTCCTCCACCTGACTCCGAGCGGAGACGTACAGACCCTGGCGCCACAGTCCGAAACCATATTCGTTGGCCGTGGCAACGGGACCGAGGTGTTGACCGGAGATCAAATCGAATTCGTCAAGGATTCCACCGCGGTTGTTACGGCTCTTAACCTGCACGCCAGGAACGGTGAGCAGAAGGCGGTCCGCAAGAGTACTAATCCCGCCGCCCGGTAGGCGCTGGAAGCTGACGATCCCAGCTTCTGATGAAGCAGCTATTGCGATCAGGGCCGCTGGACCAGCTCTATGCGAGTGCCCCAAGGGTCGGTGATGTATGTGAGTAAGACTCCAGTCGCCTCATTCTTCCGCACCGGCTCATCGAGTTTGATGCCCTCCGCTTGGATCTTCTTGACGAATGCCTGCAGGTCCTTCACGTCGAAACCGATGTGGTCCAGCACGCGCCCTTTGGTAGGAACCTGCGCGGTATCGGCCTTAGCGAACCGCAACTGGCCGCCCGGGACATCCACAACCGGGGCATTGTTGCGTGTGCCTGGCTTTCCCCCAAACGTCTTTGCATACCAGCCTTGAGCCTTGGGCATCTCTGCTTCCGGCACCGACAAGTGCACATGTTCATGCCGGATCGGCATGGTCTGGGTCTTATCTTCGAGAATTTCGATACGTACTCCATCCGGTGTTACGACGAAGGCTTGATCCGGCCGGTTATTGTTGCCGGGCAGCACGGGAACGCCTTTGGCCTTCCACCTGGCGGTCTGCTCCTGCACGTTCTTCACGATGAACCCCACATGGTTCACCACCGATCCGACCGACTCCCCTGACCCCGGGACTCCAGTCCCCAGGCTCAAGTTCACACGAACGCCCGGAAACTGGACAACTTCGCCGGTTGTGAGCGCGGTGCCGCCCATGGCGACGAAGATCATCTTGTTAGCCTGGACGTCGCGCGAAGCGAAGTGCCAATGTCCCATCGTCACGCCCGCGTCGTTGAACGGAAACGGTTGAGCGGCGGCTGTCCCGGTGGCCAGCACCGATACAAGCCAGACACTACTTATCAAAGCTTTCATAGATGCCTCCCTGTGGCGGTTTTCCATTTACCCGGTGTTGATTTTGCCTCAACGGGAATTATATACGCCCTGCGGAGCCGCCGGACTACCACTTCCATTTCGCGCACCCCCGGCGGGTTTCGTCACACGTGCCACAAGAGGACATCGTTTGTTTGCCAGGTATACCACCAACCTGATCAATCCACGTACCGGGAAGCGTCCGTTATCCGCTTTTGGCTCCTTCGGACTAAAAGCCAACCAGACCAACTACATGTGGTCGCACGGCATTACCGATGCCTCCATCGGATCGGGAGAATCGGTGGCGATTCAGCACATGAGTTGCCGGGCGTGTGACCGTAGCAGCACCAACATCGACGTCCGCCATAACCTTACGGTCAACGGCGTGTTTGAGCTGCCCTTCGGCAGCGGAAGACAGCTTCTGACAAACGGGTTGGCTGCTGGCTCTCGACCTTCACTAAGCTGTGCTGCCAGGTTGCCATGCACGCGAGATCAATTTCGCGCGCCGGCGGAACGATTCCTGGGCGGCGAAAAAAAATCAGGCCATGTCGAATTCGGCACACCCCGCGCGTCGTGTAGGTAGCAGGACTGGTTGTGCACGTGTGCCGGCCTTATAGGAAAATGAGGAGCAATCACTGTCATGAAATACATGTTTCTGATCTATTCCCAAGAGCGCCCGGGCGGCCCCGATCCGGACCAGATCGAGGCTATCAAGGCCCGTCACTGGGCCGTGATGCAGGAGGCGAAGCAAAAGGGAATCCTGCTGGCTGTAGAGGGCCTGAAACCCACCGCCACGGCTACCACGGTTCGGATTCAAGACGGCAAGCCGATCACGCTCGACGGGCCCTTCGCGGAGACCAAGGAGCAGTTGGCGGGATATTACATCCTGGAGTGCCACGACTTGAATGAGGCTATGGATTGGGCCACTAGAATTCCATCGAGCTGCAAGGGGATGGAGGGTTGCATCGAGATCCGGCCTGTCGCCGAGTTGCCGAGAAGGCCCTGATACATGGATGCCGGCCGCGTCGCTGACGAAACCTTCCGGCAGGAGTCGGGGCGCATTCTGGCGGCTCTCATCCGCATCAGTGGTTCGTTCGATCTGGCCGAGGAGGCCTTACAGGATGCCTTCGCGGCCGCGCTGCCCGCATGGCGCGATCGCGGCATTCCAGCCTCTCCGGGTGCTTGGATCATGGCTGTCGCGCACCGTAAGATTCTGGACCAGTTGCGTCGAAGCCGGACCCGGAAGGAGAAGGATGCGGCTCTTCGATACGAGTCCAAGACTCTGACGGAGCCCGAAGCTGTCTCAACGGAGGATGAATTTACGGTTTTCCCCGACGACCGGCTCCGCCTCATCTTCACCTGCTGTCATCCGGCATTGAACAAGGAAAGCCAGGTGGCTCTCACGCTGCGGACGCTGGGCGGCTTGACGACGGGAGAGATTGCCAGGGCATTCCTCCTGCCGGAAGCAACACTTGCTCAGCGCTTGACACGCGCAAAACGCAAGATCCTGGAGGCGCGCATTCCTTATGAGGTGCCCGGCCCCGCCCAACTGCGGGAACGGCTGAGCGGCGTCCAGGCCGTCATCTACCTTATCTTCAACGAAGGTTACCTTGCCTCGGCGGGCGAGGATCTGACGCGTGCGAGCTTATGCGGCGAGGCAATCCGGTTGGGACGCGTGCTTTGCAGTCTCCTGCCGGCGGACGCGGAATCGCGCGGCCTGCTCGCCCTGATGCTTCTCCATGACTCGCGACGCGAAGCGCGGATTCACAATGGCGCGCTAGTCACGCTTGAGGAGCAGGATCGTTCGTTGTGGGACGGGTCGAAGATTGCCGAGGGCATTGCCCTTGTGGAATCCGCGCTGAAGACTGGGCATATCGGCCCGTACCAACTCCAGGCATCAATTGCGGCGATCCACGCGGAGTCACCGGAAGGGAGTGCCACAGACTGGGCTCAGATCGCCCAGCTTTATGAGCGTCTTTTGGTTTTTCAAAACACCCCGGTAGTCCAGTTGAATTACGCGGTGGCGGTAGCGCTAAGCGGTGACCTGCAGGCGGGTTTGGATAGTATCGACGACCTGGGCACGTCAGGCGATTTGGACCACTACCACCTCTTCCACGCTGCCCGCGGAGACCTCCTGCGAAGGATGAATCGGATGCCTGAGGCCTGCCAGGCGTACCGCGCGGCGCTCAGTCTGGCCAAGAACAGGCTGGAGCAGCGCTTCCTGGAGCGCAGGATCGAGATGACCGGGAGCCTTTGAAAATATTTTTGGGCGTGATGTCGAAACTGGCGAAGACACGCGTCGTACTTGCAGAACGCCGATTCTTATTAGGACAAGGAGAAATCAATGAACTCGACAGCTTCCTCCCTCGCACCGTCCCTTCTGTCGGAGGCGGAATCCCAGCAAGCCAGACTCTATATCGAGCAGGCTCGCGACGGATTAATCGGGGCAACCAGGCTCCTCACACAGGCACAGTGGGAATTCCAGCCGCGGACGGACCGCTGGTCCGTGGAACAGATCGTGGCACACGTGATCGCAGTTCAAGAGCGTGTGATCGCGAGGCTTCAGCAGGGTTTCGCGGAGGCGCCGGCGCCCCCGAAGGAGCAGGACTGCCAGACGGTGGACAACATCGTCATCAATCAATTTCCGAATCGCTTGACGAGGTTTCCTTCGCCAATACCGCCGGAGCGCGGGTTAGATCGGCAGGCGGCCGTTGACCGCTACGTCGAGAATTGTGCCGTCTTGTTCCGGATTCTGACATCTACGTCCGGCCTCCGTGAACATGCTCTCGATTCTCCTCCTCTCAAAGCCGTTTCGAAGGGAGCGTACCTGGTGATGGATGGTTACCAATGGATTCTCGCTGCCGCTGCACACGCCGAGCGGCACACCAAGCAGATCCTGGAAGTGATCGCGGACGGGGCATTCCCCCTGCAATAGGAGGCGGAATGGGCGCCAAATTACCGCTCCGAATTTCGTCCATGGTTCTGCTGTTATTCGCCCTTGGACACACCGCCGGATTTCTATCCTTCCAGCCGACGGAACCGGAGGCGGTTGGAGTTTTGGAATCCATGCGGCGTGTGCCGTTCGACTTCGGAGGGCCCACCAGGCACTGGATCGACCTGTTTACCGGCTTTGGCCTCGCCATCTCGGTTGCAGGCTTCGTTTCCACCGTCATTGCCTGGCGATTGAGCTCAGCCACCGCCTCCGAGGCGTCTTTGGCACGGACGATCGCGTGGCTCCTGTGCGCCATCCAAATCGCAAATGTCATTTTGAGCCTGCGCTACTTCGGGCCCGTCCAGGCTGCATTTTCGGTGGCATGCGCCGCTCTCCTGGCGTGGGGCGCCCTGAGGTTCAACACTCCGCCAGACTGAAGGCCGCTTCCGTACTCTCGCCCTTGTGGTTCAGCTACGCAAGAGAGCCGTCTGTCGCCGGCTCTTTTGCTCATGGCACACTCAAAAGACAAATTTCAGGGCAACCTGCACCACACGGTAATCTCCCGCCGACAGTCCGGACGTGCCGCTGATGTCGCCGGTGATCTGTCCGAAGCTTCCGGCGTTGAGCGCAGCCGAGGTCGCGTTAGCGCCCGCGGCGGCTCCGCCTGGCACCGAAGGGTTCAAATGATTCGGCAGGTTGAAGGCTTCGGCACGCACCTGCACGCTGCGTCTTTCCATGATCGGGAAAGTGCGGGAGAGCGCCATATCAAATTGAAATACGCCGGGGCCCTTGATGTTCCCGATACCCAGATTGCCCAGAGTGCCGACCGGTTGCACCGCGAAAGCCGCGCGGTTGACCCACGCCAGGCAAGGCGCAGGCGAACAGGTGCTGTGATCGCTGAAATACTGGCCTACTCCCGAGATCAGATTCGGACGCTGGCTTCCCTCGCCATTGAGAGCCACATCGGTGCCATCCGTCACAGTGAAAAACTGCGCCGATTTGATCTTTACGATGGGCGAGATTTGCCAATCGCTGGCGAGCAGGCGCGCCGCCCGGTTGGAGAACTTCGGCGTTTGCGCGACTATCGACAGGTTGAACAGATGCCGTTGATCGGAGGAGACCAGATTCGGCGCGCAGTTGCTCCGGTCTGCGCGGCGGTTGCCGGGCGTAACAGACGAAACCCCATTGTTACCCGGCTGCCCGTTCCACTCGTCGCTGATGCAGTGGGACCAGGTGTAATTGGCGAGAACGCTGGTGCCTTTGCTGAGCCGTTTCTGCACCGACAGGAAGAGCGAGTTGTAACTTCCCGTCCCGTAGGGCGCTCCCTGAGAAACAATTCCATAACCTCCTCCAAGAGCCGGATTCTGGAGGTTCAACCGCCGGCGATTATTGTTGGTCGCGGTAGTCCCGCAGTTCGCAATAGTCTGGCCGGCGATCGTGCAGGAACCGGCGCCCAGAAAGATCGCGGGATTCAACTGATCGCCGGTGACGAGGTGAAATGTATTGTTGCCCAGATAGTTGACGCTTACGAGCCAGTCCTGCCCCAGTTGCCTCTGGATACTGACATTCCACTGGTTCACCCACAGGGGTTTCCAGTCCGGAGGATAAGTGATGTATGCGCCGAAAGTCGGGAATGGCATATCCCGGCTCAGCGTGATCGGCAGCGGGTTGCCGCCGGGGTAATTCGCCCAGGGATTGGACAGGTTGACGTTGTTGAGCGTGACGACATTTCCGATGGGCGGGTCCTGCCCAAAGGAACTGAGAGCGTAGAGTCCGGAGCGGTCGGTGTAGCTCCCGAAAGCGGCCCGCACCGTCATTTTGCCGTTGCCTTGCGGATCCCAAACCAGGCCCAGGCGCGGCACAAACACGTTGTAGCGCGATTGCGCCACGCTGTGGCCCGAAGTCCACTGCGTATCGCCGGGGAATACGAGGCCGGCCGGAGCGTTCACGTGGACGGTGCTTCGTACTCCCTGGTTGAAGAGGCCCTGGTCAAAGCGCATGAACAGGCTTTGCTTGCTCCAGATGGGAAACCATGGCTCCCAGCGCACGCCGACGTTAACCGTAAGGCGCGGGTTGAGCCGCCAGGAATCCTGCGCGTACAGGCCGATGTAGGTCTGGCGGTTGTAGAAGTATGAAATGTTGCCTTGCGTCCACGTGGCGGCCTGACCGACCATGAAATCGGCGAGCGATAGACCCGTCACCGATCCATTGAACGTGGGAAACCCCGTTGCGTTGATTCCCGATTCGTAGTTGATCAAGGTGCGGAGGTAGTACCCGCCAAACCCGAACTGATGATTGCCCTTCACCCAACTGACGTCCTCGGTAATATTCGTGTCAGGCCCGGTCATATCGTGGTTGATGATCGAGTTCCCGGAGCCAATACCGAATCCGTTGCCGGTTACCGAGATTCGCGGAGCCGGGGCCGGATTGTATGGGGCCGCCACGCCCAGTTGGGGCCAGGTGGCAAAGTTGTCGACGATTTTCGGGATCTCCGCGCGGTTCTCTCCGATCCGGAACGAATTGACCACGTTGGTGCTGATCAGATAGGTGTTGCCCACAGCCAGCGAATAGACGCGGTCATGCTGCGCATTGCTGTTGAGCGTCAAAGCGTTCTTGCCATCGAAGGTGGACGGCTGCTCCAGGTTGGTGACGTAAAAGCGCCCGAACAACGAACTCTTCGGAGTCATCTGATAATCGATCCGCGCCACTCCCATGTGTTCGGAGAGATTGGATAACAGCCCGAAATTCACTTTGCCGCATTGATCCGTGGGAACCGGTAGATAGGAATCAATCTTAAGAGCGGCCTGGTTCAATTGCGCGGGCGCGATGCGGTTATTCGTAAAGCCGTAGACCGAACTCAAGTTGATGGTGCGGCCCTGATTGCAGGCCGGGCCGGCAATGGTGGTGAAATCGCCGGCCAACATCGCTGACGTAGGCACGTAAGCGCTCGATTGTGAGGGGTCGGATTTCTGCTCGGTTCCCTGGTACCCGGCGAAGAAGAAGAGTTTGTCCTTGCGGATCGGTCCGCCAATCGTGCCGCCGAACTGGTTGCGTTTCAGGCTATCGCGCGTCGGCGCGAAGTAGTCGCGGGTATTGAGATCGCCGTTGCGCAAAAACTCGAAGAGATCGCCGTGAAACTGGTTCGTGCCGGACTTCGTTACGGCGTTGATCGCAGCCGTCGAATGCAGGCCGTACTGCGCGGGAAGCGCGCTCGTTTCCACCTTGAATTCCTGTAAGGCGTCGGGAAAAGGCAAAGGAAGGTTCAAACCGTTGTAGGCGTCATTGTGATTGGCGCCATCGAGCGCGTAGGTCTGTTGATTGGCAACGCCGCCGGCTACCGAAATCATTACGGTGGGGTAGTTCCGCACGGAATTCAGGAAGCCCCCGTTCGCGCCTCCGATTGTGGCCATTCCGGCTAAGAAAACGAGTTCGGTCGCATTCCGCCCGTTGAGCGGCATCTCGATGACCCGCTGGTTATCGACTACCGTGCCCACCCCCGTGCTGTGGGTCTCCACCATATTGGCGTCGGCCTGCACGAGAACCTGCTCGCTCACGGACCCGACTTTGAGGGTTGCGTCTATAGTTGGGTTGCTATCGACCTGCAGCACGATCCCGGATTGGACGTACTTGGTGAAACCCTCCTTCGTGATTTCCATGATGTACGGCCCGATCGGCAGATTCGCGAACACGAAAGCGCCATCCGCATCGCTGGTGACGGTTCGTACGCCCCCAGTCGCGGTCTGCGTTACCTTGACGGAAGCACCGGGAGCAGCCAAACCGCTCGAATCACGAACCGTACCGTTGATCTGCGCGGTGGACTGCGCCCACAGCGAAAGGGACACTAACAGTAACGTACACAAAGTGGTGGTGGTGCGCATCGCATCGACTCCTGGAGACGAGACGGGTAACCGAGAAAGCCAATCACCCAATAAGATGACCCCGTAGGGAGAGATGCTATTTCAAATGACTACCCACGTCAAGGGGATAGCGCAACAGCCGTGCCAGTTAACAAGATAGGTGCGGTGACTCACCGGCCTGGGGGTTTCCGTTACCGGTGAGTCACCGCGAAAATCCTAAGCCTTGTGAGCACATCACTGTGTCTTACCGTGGGTCCCGTGACAACAGCTGCGGGAACGATAGATAATTGCTGATGTCATAGCCTGAGAGGGGAATCGGATGGAAAAGTTGTGGTGTGCCGCCTCGCTGCTTATCGTATGCGCGCCGGTGTTTCATGCACAGACGGCAAAACAGCCGGCCGCCTCGGTTTCAGCCGCAGCCCAGCGAGAGCTTCTC
>PSRJ01000266.1 GCA_003175985.1 Terriglobia bacterium | reverse complement strand
CGGCATGTGGCCCCACCATTCGCCTTGAGAGCCATAAGCGTGGTGGGAGGGCTGAAAGGTAAGCGACGGAAGATTCAGGGGAATCATGCCTGCATCTCGGGCCGAAATTCTGGTGCTATCTTAGCAGGATTCCTACGGACGGCAGGAAGCCAGGCCTTATGGTACAGTAACCCTTCAGCGATTTGAAATGTACCCGAAATCCGGCCCTGACGTCCAGCATTCCGCTGGGATTGAAGCTACGGGACAGCCATCAGGCTGGACCCTGCGATTGATCGTCGCGAGTCTTTTGTTCATCCCCGCGCTCACCCTGATCCTGGCGTTGAAGCTTCATCGCAATATTCCCTGGGGAGATGAGATCGGTCTGTTCCTGGTCACCCGGCTGCACGAAGGTCTCACTCTTGGCAAATTGTTTCGATTCCACAACGAACATCAAATCGTTATTACGAAGCTGGTGATTTATCTCGATCTGGTGTTGTTCAACGGGTCGCGGCTCCTGCCGTTGGCGGCGTCTTTTTTTTGTGGGCTGGCGGTCCCGCTGATCTACGGCTGGGTAGCCTGGAATGGCGGCATTGGTTTATCCCGAAATCAGGCGATGGTGGTTACCGCCGCTGCCGCGACGCTCTACTTCAACGGACGGCAGTTCTTCGGTTTGACGTTTCCGATACTGTTTGTGCACTTCTCTGCGAATATCCTGATACTCGTTGCATTCGCCGCGGTCACAGCCTTTCTTTTGCCGCGAAGTAATTCTAATGTGAGCTTGACCTCAACGCGCCTCCCGATTGTATTCGTTGCCGCCTATGTGTTGGCGTCTCTTTCAAGCGCCGCCGGACTCCTGATCGGCCCTACCGTACTCGCTGGTGTCGGTTTGCTCTTTCTGGCCGCCGAAGGCGAATTCAAGCGTAAGCTGACTTCGCTTGCGACCTTGGTGGGACTGGTAACGGTAGCCATTACGGCGGTTTATACGGGCGCCTATTTCATGACGACCGACCGGCAGGGTCCGCAGGCCCTGTCCAACGTATGGAGCATGGTGCATTTTGTAATGCTCTTTGTGGGCGCACCGTTCTGGCGCGATAGCTCCTGGCCCATGGAGCATCACGCGAACCCGGCCGGCCTTTACCTGAGCTGTCTTGCGTTTTGGGCCCTGCTGGTGGCCTTGGGCATCACGGTATATCGAAGGCGCCGCGAGTTGACGGCATTCGATTGCTTCCACGTTTGCGTGATTGTCTTTGTAATCCTTGCTGCCTGCATGGGCGCGCCATTTCGCGCTCAATTGAGCACGGTAGAAGCGATCAACAAGAAATATGCGTCCACGGAACTCTTGGCCTGGGCTTCGGCGGCTTCGCTGGCTTTGCGGTTCTGGCCGAAGGTTCTGTTCGGCGCCGCAGGAAACAAGCGGCGTGCCCTGGTGCTTAGTCTAATGGCAGTGGTGGTTCTCCTTCCAGGCGATCTGTTGGAATATCGAATGTGGCGGAATTGGAACCAACAGGTGGAAGCGGCCGTCTCAGCTTTCTCATCCGATGTTTTTAGCGATGCCCTGTTTCAGCGGTTCTGGTACGATTCCCACCAGGCCGCCGCAATTCTCACGGATCTTCGCCGTTTGGGAAAATACTGCTTCCGCGACACTCCCCAAGTCCCCTATCCGTTGCGAGATCGATTTCAAGTTGCGAGCGTTTCAGGCGCGCTTCAACCGCTGAACGCAACGGTTCTACCGGAAACTGGCGAGCCGGGACTTGATGGTTTTCTGATCAACGGCCACGAGCCGGCGACGCCCTGCGGCGCCGGGTTCCCGGCGCTCCTGGTGGCTGACCCGCAAGATCGCGTGGTTGGTTATGGCAGCTGCACGGAATGGGCAGCAGCGGCGCATGTGGGCAACTCCCCCCCGTCCGAGTTCCGGATATTCGCACTCGAGAACGGGCATAATGCTATTCCGGTCGGTTTCGTGAAGCCGCCCTCGCTCGTGATCAGCCATACAGGCGGCAAAAGACTGCCTGCCACACCCGATCATACCGATTACGCGCTCGAGTTTTTTAACGATGTTAAGACTCCGCTCATTGCGCCGCCGCCGCACGTTCCAGCCACTGGCGAAATCAGTCTTCTGGGTTGGGCGGTAGACAAGGCACACGGCCGAACCGCTACGGGACTCGGCGTCGTCATCGAGGGTCAGGAATATCCGGCGGTATACGGTACCCAAAGAAAGGATGTCGCTGTGTACTTCAAGCAGCCCGGATTTGAGACCTCCGGCTTCGTATTCAAACTGCCTTCCTCTAAGATCGGAACCGGACAACACGAATTGCGGCTGCGCATCCACGTAGGGAGCGGAGAGGAGTACCTGGAGACGCGCGGCTATCCATTCTTCATTAATTAAGCGGCGCCTTATTGACCTGGCGCTCGTTCGAGTGTTTGATACGGTCCCGCAGCGTATACCACTTTTCCGCCGACCATAGTCAGGAGTGACTGCAGTTTTCCAACCTGTTCTACCGGGATCGTCATGTAGTCTTGGTTGAGCACTGCCAAGTCGGCCGATTTTCCCGCTTCCAGCGATCCACGTTTTTTCTCGTCATACGAAAACCATGCGCTGCCCAGCGTGTAGAAGCGGAGGGCATCCTTGCGATCGGGTGTTTCTTCCGGCCCTCGCAGTGCGATACCGCTAACCGTCTTGCCGTCGAGGAACCACTGAAGCGCCGTAAAGGGGTTGTAAGAGGCCACCCGGTGGGCATCCGTGCCCGCGCCTACGGCTACGCCGATTTCCTTGGCCGTCTCGACCGGCGGTGCGCGCCGTGCGGCGGCCTCGCCCGCCTGCTGCCGGAATTGTTCGCCGCCGAAGTACATGGCGTCTTGCACGGTCCACCCCACACCCAATGCTTTCATCCGGCGCAGGGTTGCCGGCGAGGCATCATTGAGATGAGCAATCGACCAGCGCAGGGGCGCGATCGGAATTTCCCGATTCACGCGTTCGAAAACCGATAGAAGCTCTGCCGCGGATTCATCGCGGCCCCAATGCTGCGTGATTGTCAATCCGTGCTCGGCAGCCCACTTTACGATCTCGTAATACCGCTGCTTCTCGGCTTCGGAGGGCTTATCGTTGTTGTACATGCCCGCCGTGATGCTCTCCCCGAGCCCGTTGAACCGGAGCATGTCATCCCCGAACCCCATCGGTAATAAGCGAATCAGACTGCGAAATTCCTCGAAATTCTCGCCCGGGCTCAAGCTGTAAGCCACACGGACGGTCAACTGGTGCTGCTGCCAGACCTGAAAGAGCGCCGCGTAGTCGTTGGGCGTCATGTTGTTTCCCTGCGGATCCACAACACCGGTCAACGCCAGTCGATTCAATTCGCGGAAGAACTTCCTCGTACCATCTACCTGCTCTTCCAATGTCGGTTTAGGAAGCTTGTCGAATAGCGCTGTAATGGCGCCCTGATTACCTACAATGGCGCCGCTGGGATTGCCGTTTGCGTCCTTCTCAAACCGGCCGCCACCCGGAAGGTCTGCTTCGGTGCTAATACGCAGGGCCCGCAGAGCGGCCGGCGTCATCATCACCCACCCGTAGGCGAGCTGTACATAAACAGGATTTTGCGGCGCGGCCGCCACCAGCTCAGCCTGTGTGGGCCGGCGGTTCTCTTTGAACTGTTGTACGTTCCAGCCGCCCGCGACGATAAGCCACGCTCCCGGTTTCATCCTGCGGCTCGCGTCACTGATGCGCCCTAACGCCTCGGGCAGGGATGCGACGCCAATCCAGTTCACCTCTGTGGCGAAGCTCAAAGCAGCGCGAATCGCATGAAGGTGTGAATCGATAAGACCTGGAATGACAGTACGGCCTTCGAGATCGATGACGCGTGTTCCGGGGACCGCCAGCTTGCGAATGGCGGCCGTCTTACCGGCGGCCAGAATCTTCCCGTCGCGAACGGCCAGCGCTTCGCGAATGGAAAACTGCGGGTCCACCGTAACGATCTTGCCGTTCACCAGAATAGTGTCGGCGCCGATGGACTCCTGCGCGCGAGCGGGGAGCACAGCAAACAGAACGATCCAAAGCCGCAAATACCAGCGCATAGGACTACAGTATAGGCCAGCGTTAACCCTCGTCTACTTGCCCGCCGGGACCGGGTGTTCTTAGAGTATGGGAGACTGGAGCGCCCATGGGCCTGCGCAGCTTTCTCGAGAAACAGTTCGTCGATGTTATTCAATGGACGGAGCCTGACGCTGGCGTGCTCGCGTACCGCTATCCCATGGCGGATCTGGAGATTCAGAATGGCGCCCAGTTGACGGTCCGTGAGTCGCAGATGGCCGCGTTTGTAAACGAAGGGCGCATCGCCGATATCTTCGGGCCGGGCCGCTACACGCTTACCACACGGACCTTGCCGCTGCTCACCAGTTTGATGAACTGGGACAAAGAGTTCGAGTCCCCGTTCAAAAGTGATGTCGTCTTCTTCTCTACCCGCATTCAAATCGATCAGCGTTGGGGCACTGCAACGCCCATCACTATCCGCGAAAAGGAATTCGGCGCGGTTCGGGTGCGTGTTTACGGCATTTATTCCTACCGGATTGCAGATCCCCGTGCTTTCTTCACAAACGTCAGCGGCACGCGGGACGTCTATCGCGTCGAGGACCTCGAAGGGCAGTTGCGCAGCACGATTGTGGCCCGCATGACGGAGGTTTTGGCCCCGGCCGATATGCCATTCCTCGATATGGCGGCGAATCAGGCGGAGCTGGCGCGCCGCGTTACCGAACAACTGCGGCCGGCCTTTGCCGCACTCGGTATCGGGCTCGATTCCTTCGTCATCCAAAGTCTCTCTTTGCCGGAGGAGTTGCAGAAGACGCTGGACGAACGGATCAGCATGAACCTGTTGGGAGACATGAGCCGCTATACACAGTTCGAAGCGGCTAGGTCGCTGCCGCTCGCTGCGTCGAATAACGGTTCGGCCGGGACTGGCGCCGGCCTGGGAGCCGGGATCGTATTCGGGCAAACGCTTTGGAACACCGTGAGTCAGGGAGCATTATCGCCCCAGACGAAATTCTGTGCGGACTGCGGCAAGGGCATACCCCGAACTGCCAAATTCTGCCCGGAGTGCGGAAAGCCGCAAGCATGAACTGCCCTGGTTGCGGCGCGCCAATGCGCCTTGATCCCAGCCAGGAGTTTTTCCGGTGCGATTACTGTAAGGGCACTTACACACCCGAAAAGAACGATGACGGTGTGCTTATTATCGGTGAAGCGTCGCGCCTGAAATGCCCCGTCTGCAACAGCTTTCTGGCGAACGGAGTTGTGGCGGGCCATAGGATCCTATCCTGCGAAAGCTGCCGGGGCATCCTTGTGAATATGGATGCGTTCGTCCCGTTAATACAGGAGCTGCGGTCACGCCGCGAAGGCGCGGCCGTGATCCAGGATGCGGCGGATCGCAAAGCTCTTGACCGGCGGCTTCAGTGTCCCCAGTGCGGCAGGCCCATGGATACGCACTTCTATGAAGGTCCTGGCAATATCATCCTCGACGATTGTTCCCACTGCTGCCTGAACTGGCTCGACTATGGAGAGCTGGGGCGCATCGTCCGCGCCCCCGATCGCACCTGTTCCGCCTGGTGAAATCAGAACGTGAAGCGGGCGATTAACGTGCCCTGCCGCGGCTGCTGATACAACTGGCCGACCACGGCATTCTGCGTAATGCTGGGGGTTGCGCCCACCGCCACTACGTCGTTGATCACCCCGAAGCCACCGGTGTAGTATCCTACCTGGTTCTTCGTCGGCGGCGCCTGCGGATTCGCCGTGACCGGGTTGCCGGTCTGTGTGCGATTGAAGATATTCACGAACTCCGCGCGGATCTGGAGGCTCATCTTCTCCCTGATGCGGAAATTCCGCCCGATGTTCAAGTTCTCCTGAGGCCGGCGCGCCTGCCGGAAATCCGAGTAGTAGAGCGCCGAGAGGGTTAGCGCACCGATTGTCGTCTGGATCGGCCCCGGACCGAAGCCGCCATTCACCGGATTGACCCAGGCTTTCGGGTTCAACACCTGATCGAAGTAGGGATTGATGCAGCCGCAGTTGAGATCCTTGAGGTATAGCGGTTGCCCTGCGACCCGAAACATCTGGCTCCCGGCAAGGTTATTAACCGTCGTCGCCACAGGAGGAGTGAGCGGCAGGCCGCTGCCATACACCAGGATTGCGCTGGTCAGCCAGTCTTTCGTCAACCATTTCAGTGCGCGGTTGTTGAGAAACTCAGCCGCCGGCGTAGTGTATGTGATGCCCGTGTTAAACAGGAATGGCTGGTCGGTAGACTGAATCGATTTGCTCGAACTGGCCGGATTGAAAATGTCCTCACGGGTCAAAACCATGGCTTTGGACCAGGTGAACGTAGCAGTGGCTTGCAGTCCGTGCGAGAGCCGCTTATTCGCCCTGACCTGGAGCGAGTCGTACCATGTCTTGCCGGTTGGAGAACCCGTCACGTTGATCGTGGAGAACTGCGGGTACGGACGCAACGCATTAATCAGGGTGCTGGTGGTTGGGTAGCCCGCATAGGGTGTGAGCACGCCCACTCTCGAAATCACCGGCGCCGAGCTGATTTGCTGGCCCAGGAGGAGGTTGTCGTTCGGATCGGTGTAGGGGTGGAGACCATAGGCGGCGAACGCCTCCGGGGAGACCTGATTGAGGCGTCCTAACGGGCCATTTTGGCTCCACCAGACACCACGGTTTCCCACGTAGCTCGCTTCGATGACCAGATTGCGGGACAGCTCACGCTGGATGCCGATGCTCCACTGAACCTGCCGCGGCGGCCTTGCAATGTTGCGGTCGAGCGAAGTGAAGCCATTGAACCCCGTGGTCTGGCCAGGCAGAGGAGTCTGTCCGGGATCGAAGTTCGGCCACACCGGCTGCGGCAGCACGCCGGGTGTCTGAAGATTGAAGTACGCATTGGGACCGGCCGGAGCGCTGTCGATCTGGTTAGCGGAATTCGCTGTGATATCCGGAGCGAAGGAATAGACGAAGCCCCATCCGCCGCGGAGGACAGTTCTCGGTGTGATCTGGTATGCGGCTCCCACGCGGGGTCCGATTCCCCACGGATAATTCGAGACAAACACACAATGGCAAGTCGCCTCGAAAATCGGGGCGCCAATACGGCCGCCGGCCGCGGGGTTTGGAACCGGACCTAGAGTCGCCGAGCGGCCATACTGCTCCCGCGGCGCGGTCGCGTAATCCCAGCGAACGCCATAATCCAGGGTCAGCTTGCGCGTCGCCTTCCAGGAATCCTGGAGGAACAAGGCCCATTGCGCTTTGCCCATGCGCAGATCCGTGGGCGCTTTCTGCGTGATGCTCGTAACATCGCCAAGAAGGAAATTCGCGTACGGAAAACCGGTGTTCCACCCGCTCAAATTCAGCCCCACTTGAGGAAGCGCTGTGGCGCCTGCATTTGCAATAGCCGCGGAAGTGGGAGTGCAGGCTGCCGTGACCGTGCAGCTATCGAAAATCAGTTGTGTTCCGGATGGAGGCGCCGTAATGTTTCCCTGGAACCAGACCTCGCCGCCGGCCTTGTAGGTGTGGCTTCCTTTGACCCAGGTGAGGTTGGCGTTATACGCAGGCCTTTCGGTGTTGGTGAGTGTATGGGCCAGTGCGTTGCCCATTAGCTGCATGCCGCCCAGGACTGCGCCCGCGCCGGGCTCCACCATGGTCGGAACGTTTGGGAAGTAAATATTGGCTTGGCAGCCCTGAAGACCGATCTGGGCACAATTGAAGTTTTGGACAGGTCCGGAATCCAGAAACCGGATACGCGAATAGCCGGCGCCCAGATGCAAAAGCAGGGTGGGAGTGAGCGTGTAGTCGTAATTGACCCGCAGGGTCAGCGAATGAATGAACGTCCCTCTCGCGCCGGTGATGATGTCGGGCAGTCCATCGGCATTTCCGTTAGGGACCGAGAATTGCGCGTCAGTCCCTGTGGTCGACCAGTAGAATGATGCGTGACCCTTGGAACCAACCGCCTGATCGATCTTCAACGAAGGAATCGGCGTGACGCGCTGCAGCAGGTTGTTTCCCACGCCGTTGTTGATGAAGTTGCTATTGCTGGGCTGCGGAATCAAAGCCTGGATTTTGACTGCGGTGGGATCGAATCGCGCCGCAGGAATGACATTGTTCGGAAACGGATCGGCGTATGCAACACCGTTGGGCGCGAATTTGCGGCTTGCCGGATCGTAGATCGTATTGGCAAAAATCTGGCGCCCGAGAGCATCGGTCGACGGCAGGGCGCCCGCGGGAACACCGAAATTCAGGTTGAAGTTTGCTCCGCCATTAGGTGAAATCGCCGAGAAATCTCCTTGGCGATACGCCAGGGTTGGAACCGTGAGGTTCGGGAAGTAACCGTTGCCCTCGCGGTATTCCTCATAGCTGAAGAAGAAGAAAGTCTTGTCGTGACCGTTATAGATTTTCGGGATGACGATCGGACCACCGAGGGTTCCGCCATAGTCGTTGCGCCGGTTCCTTGGCCGAACCTTGTGCCCGCTGCCGTCGTTGGTGAACGGAAATGCCGCGTTCAGATCCTCGTTTACAAAGTACTCGTAAACCGTGCCGTGGTAACCGTTGGAGCCCGACTTCATCGTGATATTGAACAATCCGCCGCCCGCCTGGCCGAATTCCGGGGCGTAGTTGCTGGTTTGGATCGCAACTTCCTGGATCGCATCGGCGCTGGGCTGGTTCTCCTGTAATGCGTAGTTGACTGTGTGATTCGTGTTGTCCAAACCCTCCAGGCGGTATCCGCCCGAGTTGCTCGGGGCGCCGTTCACGATCATCACGAAATTGGGAGCATAATTCAGGCCCGGAATGGCTGCCAGGGAATTGAAAGGATTGCGGACGCCGGAACTGCCGGAGTTGGCGCCGCCGATTCCCAGTACGGGTAGATCGTTCAATTGCTCCAGGGTAATGTGTTGGGCAATGTCTCCGCTTTCCGTCCTCAGTTGGGATGCCTCCGCGGTGACTGTCACGGCTTCGCTGGCCGCGCCGACTTCGAGCGTGGCATCCTGCCGCAGAATCTCTGCCGCAGCCACCGTAAGATTCGTATGCACGTACTTCTTGAATCCCGATACCGTCACGGTTAGTTCGTAGGTCCCGGGCGGCAATTGGCTGAGAGTGAAATTCCCGGTGTTCGTCGACACGGCGGGATAAACGACGCCAGTCTGCGAATTCCTGGCTTCGACGTTCGCCCCGGCTACAACCGCGCCGGCTGGATCAACCACAGTGCCTGTGATCGTCCCCGAAGCCGCCTGGCCAAAGACCGTGGAGACGGCCAGGAGCAAACACACAACGACATGGAGCACGCGCATACGAGAACAAACCTCCCCTGAATTTTCAGCTTCCGAATTATATGTGGTTGCATTTCTAAGTGTCAATACGGCGAGCGCGGCTCAGAAACGCATTCACGTGTTTGGTAGGCGTTTACCGAGCCGCGACCGTAAGAAAGCGGGGTCTCACGGCCCCTTCAGCATCTTGCTAGAAATACAGCTTGACGGCGATTTGCAAAATGCGCTGGCTGCTGGTCCGGATAGAGTTCAGCGCGCCGAACCCGAACCGTCCCCCGGTTCCGCCGAGCTGGGTTGGCAGGTTGATCACTTTGCCGGCCGCGTTGAACACAATGTTGTTGTTGAACGATGCCCACTCCGGATGGTTGAACGCATTGTAAGCCTCCAGCCTGAGCTGAATCCGTGGACCGCGCTCCCCCACTTGAATGTTCTTGAACAGGTTCATGTCCCACTGGTTAATGCCTGGGCCGCGCAGCCGGTTGTAGCCCGAATCCAGCCCTATGCTGCCTTTGGATGCCGGCGCGAAACAAGACGTGTTGACGAACGCATCGATGGTCCTGTCGCCGGGAGAGACGTTTGGATTGCAACTCAGAACTACTCGCGGGGCTACATCTTCACTGCCCGTGATCGTGCGATTCAGCGTAGGCCCGCTAATGCCGGAGACAGAGTAGGTTGTATTGATCGGTAAGACGGCGGTCGCGCCGATGTTGACGGGAGCTCCGGAACTCATACTGGTCAACCCCGAAAGTTGCCAGCCGTTCAACACCACCTTGGCGACTGGATGAGCCAGAAAAGAGCCTTGTCGGGCCACGTTGGGAAAGGAGTAGATGTAGTTGATGGCCAGCGATTGAGTGCGATCCTGGGTCAGCGGCCCATAGCCGTAGTGACGCGTATCGGTTGGATGACCAACTCCCACACCCAGCGCCTTCGACCAGACATATGCCAGGCCGAACTCCAGCGGCCCCGTGCGTCGATTGACTGCAACTTGCATGGAGTTGTAGTTAGCCGAAGTCCCCCACGTGAATTGGTTCCCACCCGTGTAGCCCGCATAGGGGCGATAGGTGTTCACGGCCAGGTTGGTGGTGCCGTCGAAGCGAGGCGTAGTCGTCGGATCCTGGGTCTGAGGCAGCCACGCGCTTCCGAAAGGAGCGTAGTTAAACGGTTCCGCCAGCCACAAATGCCGCGACTGGGAGCCAACAAAAGAAATATCCGCGAAGAACTGCGCCGGTAGTTCGCGTTGAATTCCGGCACTGTAGTTGTACACAGTAGGGACGTGCCCGTCTGAGGATAGGCTCGTGATTGTGGCAGGGAAGAAGGTTCCGCCCGAGGCCTGAATCGTAGACAGGTTTCCGTAGTAGATTTGCGCCGTGCGCAGCGTCGGAGGATTCGTAGTGTAGTTGCTGGTGATGCCGATGCCGAATGTTGCCACACGCTCGTAGAATACGCCCCCACCCGCCCGGAACACCGTCTTGTTATTGATCTGGTAAGCCAGGCCTAGACGCGGACCCCAGTGCAGCCCGCGGTCTTTGATCAAACCGAGCGGTGTTCCATTCTGTCCGGATACCACCATCCCGTTGTTAATGTCGCCCACACCTGGCACCATTGCGCCGATGTAAGGCGCGGGCAGCAGCTCTCCCGTAATCGGGTTCTGCGCCCGGCGGTTCGCGCCAACCCCGTATGGCTGATAGAATACGACCCCTTTTGCCGGGTTGTATTTCGAACTTTCGAAATTCGCCATCAGATTGCTTTCGTCGTGGAACGGGCGAACAAGAGCCATACGCAGGCCGTAATTCACGGTCAGTTTCTTCGTGATCTTCCACGTGTCCTGCCCATACCACTCGATATTGGTATAGGGATAGCTGGGGAGCGGATTCTTGTTGATCTGTGTGTACGTTGCGAAGGTGCCAAGCAATGCGTTGGAGAACGCCCAGTTGGAATCGCCCGGATTATTCGGGTCTCGCCCAAAATCGATCGTGGAATTGTAGGGGCGGAAGGCGTTCTCGGTCTTTACAGCATATTCGAAGTAGATTCCTGCCTTGATAGTGTGCGCCCCGGCTGCCTTGCTGACGTTGTCAATGACGTTCCACACGGGGTTGCGATTGTGATAGGGCGTTCCTGCGAAACTCGTCATTTGGCTGCCGTTGGGGGTCGACGCCCCGAAGGGAACACCGCCGAAATTGAAATTCGGAATTACGCCCGCCGGGTCCGAGTCGGGATATAACAGCGGAATATTGATGTGGGAAACGGACCGGTAGTACGGGCTGCCAGCAGTAGGGCCGTCGCCTGGAATTCCGTTTACGGTATAGCCGAACTGAAATTCATTGGTCAGGGTCGTGCTGGCGATCGTTGCAAGGTTGCCTGTGATTGACCAGCCATAGGTCGGTGCGTAGAACGGTGTGAGCCCCAGGTTGTTACTGGTGTCCGCTCTTCCATAGGGGTTGTTTTGTGTCTGTTTGCTGTCCAGCGCGCGCACGAAGAGCCGCCACCTGGCCGCGATGTTGTAGTCGGCGCGATAGACCTGGTCGAAGGAGGGAAGGCTGCTTGCAACCTGCGATTGATAGTTGTACAAGGGCTGGCCGAACGTGTTCGGCAGCGGCAGCCAGTTCAAAGTAGAGGGCCCGTACTCATTGAAGCGCGCCGCAGGAATCCGGTTGTTCGAAAAGGGCTGGCCCTGGGGCAATGCGGCCGTGCGGGTAGCCGGATCGTAGATCGTTTGCAGCACTCCGGCTCCGTCCCGGGTGTTGGAAAAATCCCCTTGCCGTTCCGCTGCAGTAGGAACCGTGATCTGGCGCAGCGCGCCGGGCGTAAAAGACCGGTTCCATTCATGCGACATGAAGAAGAACAGCTTGTCGCGATCGCGGTTCATCTTGTGAGGAATGAAAACCGGTCCGCCGAACGTATACCCTGCGGTCATATAGCGGTAAGCCTGGCGCTGGATGCCGTTCAGGTTGTTGATGAACGTGTTGGCGTTCATGAATTCGCCGCGCTTGAACCAGTAGCCGGTTCCATGGAAGTCTTTGGTGCCGCTCTTCGTCACGATTTGAACCTGCGCGCCGGAATTGCGGCCGAACTCCGCGCCCTGGCTGTTGGTGGATACCTTGAATTCAGCGATCGAATCCACGTTGATGCGGTACGCGAACTGCTGGTTCACGCCGATGTCCGTCACATTCTGGCCATCGACGGTGAAATTGTTCTGTCCCGTGCGCTGGCCGTTGATGGCCGCGTCGCCTCCCGTGGTGTCGGCAGTAACGCCGGGGACCGTCTTTAACAAAGTCGTATAGTTGCGCCCGTTCACCGCGATATCGACCATTTGCCGCCCGGTGATGACGCCGGAACGCTCCGCGGTAACCGTTTCGAGTTGTACCGCGCTGGCCTCTACGTTGACGGTCTCACCAGTGTTGCCTACCTCCAGAGAGATCGCCGGCAGGCCTAGCCGGTCATTCACGTTGTGGGAAATGCCCGACTGCGTGTACTTCTTGAAACCCGGCGCTTCTATCGTAACCGTATATTGGCCGGGGAGGACCGGGGAGAACAAGAACGTGCCTTCCGCGCTGGTGCTCACCTGCCGCGCCGAGGCTGCGCCCTGCGCTTCGTTTGTCAAGGTCACGCGGGCATTCGGAACCACGGCGCCTTGCGCATCCTGGACTACACCGCTGATGGACCCGGTCGTGGTCTGCGCACCTAAGGGCAGAGCGGCGGCCCACAACATTAGCCCCGCGAGGAAACACACTTTCATCCTCATGGCAAAAACCCCCTCGTTTGATGTATGCAAAAAGATCCTGGCTGGGGATCTAGTTTATATCGGATTGGGAATCTTGGGAAGGTCTTTTTGGGGATCGGTGAGTTTCGCGCTTACTCTTCTTTTTTCATTTGCTGCACGAAATCGAGTATGTCGAAGGTTTTGATCTTCCGGTCGGGATAAAAACTGTTAACGGAATCCTGCTCGTCGGTGAAGATTTCGAACACCGTAGCCAGTTTGGTCATTACGAGCAATTCAATATTGCGGCGATTGACGTTCAACAGCTTCACCACGCCGCCGCTTTTCCGAACCGACGTGGCGCTGATGACCAGTGCGCCTAACCCGGTGCTATCGATGTAATCGACAGCCGCCAAGTTGAGCACCAGGTTGTGCTTTCCCTGCTGTACAAGCTCGCTGATAGTTTCGCGCAGCGTGCTTGCCTCCGGGCCTACAGTGATGCGGCCTTTCAAATCGATTAAAGTCACGCCTTCGCGTTCCCGCTGGGTAACCTCTAGAGCCATATCGTAACGTTCCGCAGACTCTTAATTATGTCACGCCTACCAGAACCGCTTTTTGTAAAAGAAGTCCAGGTCGAACTCGCCGGTGATGTCCCGCTGGGCGATGGCCGACCAGCGCGGGTCGATCGCCCATTCGATGCGGATGGTCTGCGCGTTCGTCTGCGTAACATTTTGGATGTAGGTGAAGGTAAGATCCTTCGAGATCTGCTGCTGCAAAGTAAGCGTAGCCTGGGGTGTGTTGTCCGCGCCGGTGATCTGCGGATCGATCTTCAGTTTGCTCACACCAAACAGCCTCTGCAATCGTCCCGAGACCGGGTTAGCGACCGCTTGGCCGAGAAGTGTAGAGGCTCCCATCTGCGTAAAATTCTGCTGCAGAGGGACGGGCGCGCGCGCGGCCAGCACCGGATCGGAGGTCGGCGGCTTGCCGGAAGCCAGGAGCGCCACGATTTCCGAAAATTGCAGGGGCGGGTCGGATCGATAGCTGAACTTCAGGCGGTCCATGGGGCCGGCGATGCTGATCGACACGTCGATCCCCTGAGCCGTCGTCGCCAGATCCACGTTCAGAATCGGGTTGATCTTGGAGGGATCGAAGAACAAGATTGTTCCCTGGTCGATGCTGTATTTGTAGCCGAAGAAAACGACATCACCCTGCGTGACAATGACGCGCCCTAACATACCGGGGTGATCGACGGTGCCGCGCAACGTGAGATTGGCATCGGCTTGCAGGTCTTCCGTCAAGCTGGTGCGGAATTGGACGTCCGGCGCGGTTTGTATGCGCACATCAAATCGTACTCCCGCCAGGAGGCCTGAACTGGCCGTTGGCGACGCCGGCGGCGTGGCGGCCTGCGACAGGATCGAACCCACATCGGAGTGCGAATGCAACGCCACATCGAGGATCGTTACGTTTCCGGAGAGCAGGCTGCGAGTCGTGGTTCCCGCCAGGGTCAATTGCGCGCTTGCTTCCGTGGTCACTGTCTCGGGGTATGCCACCTGAACGCGGTCGGCCGATGCCTGGATGCGGAATTGCATCTGTGGCCCGCCGTAGGCTACGAAGCCGGCCAGAGTTACCTTGCCGCCTCCGCTTTCGCCGGTAACGTTCTGGATTTCGGCCTCCGTTCCGTTAAACGCAATCACGCCGTTCGCGTTCGTGATTCCATTTGGGGCATCCAACAGATTGAAGGATGCGTTTTGCAGCTGCAGCCGTCCGTTGACAACCGGTTGCCCAGCTGTGCCCGTGACGGCGGCGTTCAGCGCGATGCCTCCCGACGAAAAGATGTTTGGGCTGAAGGCTTCCAAAACATCGAGCTTCACATTGCCATCGGCTCGAATATTGAGCGGCTTGGCGTCGGCCAGCGACGCTGTTCCACTCAACGTGAGATTCGCCTGCGTACCCACTATGCGCGCGCTCCGTATGGTGACTACCGAGCGGTCAAGCGCTACCACCACGGGGCCATCGTTATGCAACTCGAAGTTGACGCGCGGCTTCTGCTTTCCCGCCGGGTTTAGCGAATGGGCTTCCAGTTTGCGGAGCTCGAGTGTCCCGCGCAGCGTGTCCGTTCGGGTGGCCGCGCCGGAAATCGTGACTTCGCCCTCCGCCGAACCATCGAATCCGGCCTGCGCCGGACCGCCAATCCACGCCTGAAGACCGGAATAAGTCACGTTCGAAAAATTCATCTGCGCGTTTAGCGGGTAGTCTCCGGCGAGTTCCATGCGGCCTGTCCCGCTGATGTTGGATCTGGCAAAATCGGATTTCAGGTTGAAATCGAGTTCGCGGCCGCGTGTCTGCGCCGTAGCAGTCAAGTCGCCGACCGGCCGCTTATCCATGCTCAATCCTCGCGCGTTGAAATCCGCATTCAGCGTAGAAAACAGTGGGGCTTGATTGCGGCGCAGAGTGGCCGCCCCATCAGCCGCGAGAGCGATGGTGCCGGCGAGCCCGGGCTTGGCCTGCTGCAGCGTATGGAATTGGGCAAGCTGCATCTGATTGCTCCGCACCTGGAATCGGAGCTGGCCATCTGCCAGATCGCCCGCGGGATGGGCAAATGATGCGCTCAAATCGAGCTCGGACGGGCCCTTGCTGAGCCGCATTGACGGCACGTCAATCGACTGGCTCGAATAACTGAGGTTTGCCTGAAGCCGGTCAAAGGGCTCCTGGTAGGCCGACCCCTTCGTGATCTCGAAGTTCCCGCTGGCGCGCGGATCGGTTAGCGTTCCCGAGAGCTGCGCGTTGGCCGCAAACACGCCGCTTATGGGCAGATCGCGCCGCCCGGCAAGGGCCAGCACCTGATCGATCGGTAAATTCGCGATCGATGCGGACGCAGTGGTGTCATGGTTTCCGTTGATTAGCGACTGGCCGTTAACACGGATGGAGGAACCGGCGAAATCGGAAGTAAGGTTATAACGCAGCGCCGAGCCGGCGGTGTCGGCCGTCGCGGTCAGATCGCCAAGACTCTTGCCTTGCATCTGCAGACCGCGCACCGCCAGATTGGCGTTGACGGTGGTCAATTGAAACTCTTCACCAGCCCGGCCTGGCGCCAGGTCTGCCACAGCATCTCCGTTCACCGAAAGAGTGCCGGCGAGGCCCGGGCGATCCTTCACCAGCGACTGGAACTGCGCGAGCTGCACCTGGCTGCTGGCCACATGGGCGCGGATCACCCCTCGTTTCAGGTCGTTCACGGGGTGTTGAAAACTGGCGTTGGCGTCAATGCGCGAAGGCCCGGCGGCTAACTGCAGAGTGGGGATGTTGATCGAAGTATCGCTCATGGCGGCGCGGGCAGTGAGCCGATCGAAGCGCTCGCCTTCCAGCGTGCCGTTCACAACAGAGAAATCGGCGGCGCCTTGAGGGCTGCCGATCGTGCCTGTAATATGGGCATCAGCAGTTAGAAACCCGCTCGCGGGAACGTTGGATTGACCAGCGACCGCGAGGATGTCTGCGAGATCGGCATTCCGGATCGTCGCATCGACACGCAGCGGTTCGACAGGCTCCGGTTTCCAGTCCCGCAGGCCCACGCTCGCAGACAGTTGTGCCTGTAACATCCCGCGGGACAGAAGGGCGTTGGTAATCGAAGCCCCCGAACGCGAAGCGGTCAGGTCTGTGGCAAACCGCGTGAACGGGCGCCCGTCGACCGCGAAATTGGTCATATCCAAGTGCCCCGCGATCTGCGGCGCGCTCAACTTTCCGCTCACCGTCGCGTTCAACGTCCCCGCCCCGTTGCGGAAGGTGACCGGGATCACCGCAATCGGACGGAAGTCGGCAAGATCCCGCGAGACGAGCCGCACCTGGATTTGCCGCCCGAGCGATCCCGCCAGGTCGATGCGCGTATTAGGCAGCGCGATGTAAGACTGGCCCAGAGTCACCGTGTCCGCGAGGCCGTTGTAATCCGCGTTGAGACGCCCGGAAACAGGAATTCCACGCGGGCCGGGCGCAATCGCGAGGTTGGCTTTGGCCGTCAGCGTGGAGAGTTGTTTGATATTTCCTTCCGCGGAGAGCGGGCCGGAAATCACGCCGTCATATTCGAGCGGACGGTTCACAAAAGGGCGCGCCGCTTGGACGATATCGAAATTATGCAGAGTGCCCGAGATACGGAACTGAGCCATCTCCACCAGCGACGCCGAACCGCTGAATGTGCCGCCCAGCGCGGCCAGGCGCAATCCTCCGAGTTCGATGCGGTGCGGGTCGGCAGTAACGCTCGAGTCGAGATTAATTCCGGCCAGGCGCGAGCCGCCCTGCCGGATACCGATATTCCGGCCATCCACGTTGGCGGTGATCTTGTAGTCGTTGTTCGCTTGCAGTGTGGCATTGCCGCCCGCGCGAACCACGCCTTCCGGCTGCGCAGCGACACGCAACAACCGGCCGAGCTCATTCAGCGCCAGAGTAGAATTGAATTGTACCGATCCGGGACGATTCGCGTCTTTCAGCGTTCCCGAGGCTTCGATGTTGCTGTTGCCGAGGGTCAGTCGCCCGCTCTGGATTTGGACGCGGTTGCCGTCCATGGAAGCAGTGATGTCCGCGTTCAGTTGGCGCGGCCCGCGGGCGGTGTCGAGGCGCACCGGAAGCGCAGCCGCGCGGTCGATCTCATCAAGCATGATGCGCGCGTTGATATGCGCCGCATAGCGCGGCGCCAGCATGTGGTCCATAGAGCCGGAAATCGCGATCTGCGATTCTGGCGTGGTCAATTGCGCGTTCGCCAGAGTGATTTTGTCCTTCTCGAGCGTTACCGGCAGCTTCACATTTACGTTCATCGTTTCGCGCTGCCCGGAGCGGAGATATAAGGGACTCATGTCCAGTTCGCCCCGATAGCTTGGGTTCAGGGCGTTGTAGTCGAGGTGGGCGGCGAGGTTCCGCCCCATGGCGCTGAAGTTGGTCTTTCGTTCGGCGAACGTCATGCTGCCATTTCGTATTTCGAACTTGCCGATCGCGAGGTTCACGATCGTCTCCAGACCGGAACGCTCGCTCGGCTGTTTGATTTTCGGCGCCGGAATATTGGTGCGCCCGTCCGTGAATACGATGACGTTGGCCTGAGGCTGGTCCACCAGCAGCGCGGCTATATCCACCATCCCCTTGAATGGAGACAGGAGCTTCAAATCGATTTGCACCAGGCCGGCTCGGAAGAGCGGCGGGCTTCCCGCAGGCTCCAGGCCGTGAATCACGAAGTTACGGACATCGGCTCGCAGGCGCTTCCAATCGAAGGAGAATGCGTCGATTTCGACGCGGCCGCCGGTGGCTTCGGCCGTCGCGGTGATGATCTTTTGCCGCACGAAATCGCTAAACCACTGTGTCTGCACGATCGCGATCCCGGCAACCACGAGAATGACAATCAGCCCAGCGATCGAGCCGCCCAGGATCAGTCCGATCTTGCGTCCGCGGCTCATTGGAACGCCTCCTTCTTAAACTCGACGCGGGTCTGGCCACGAGCCTCCTTTAACCACGTTTCCATCTGCTGATCTACCGTGCTGGCGCTGGTGGCTTCGCCTTCCGACTGCAGGCGGTTGGCGGTTTGCCCGTTGGACGGCGGCAGCGCCGCGGCTGCCCGAAACCGTATGTCGGTGAACCGCAGAGCGGCAAGCTGCCACATCAGGTGTTCCTTCAGTTGTTCTTCGGTAATCCCGTACTTCTGAAGCGCGGCGCGATAACGGGAAATCGAGTTGAAATGTTCTTGCCGGAAATTGCGGAGCGTCGATTCCACCTCAGACTCCGCCGGAGCGGCATAGCTGCCGAGCTGCATCTCGTTGCGTATCAGTTGTTGATCCACCAAACGGTCCGCCGCGGCGCGCCGCTGCTCCGGCCCCAGATCCAGCGTTTGCTGGTTGAGGAATGCGGTCAGCCGCACCTCGTCTGCAACCTCCGTCTCGGTGATGACCTGGTTGCCCACCACGACTGCCACGCGATCGATTACGGCGGCATGCGTACAGAAAGCCACTCCGAAGACTACCAGCCGTGCAACGATCGAACCGTTCGCCGTTCCCATATCAGAATGCCTGCCCGATCGAAAAGAAAAACTGAAAGTGCCGCACGCTCTGCTCCACGCATTTGCCCGGCAATGTCTGGCACGGATTGACCCCCGCGCTCAACAGCTCAGCAACTGTTCCCTGGAATCCCACAAACCGCGGTGGATTGATGCCGTAGGCCAGATCCACTCGCACAGGTCCTACCGGTGTGCGATAGCGAATCCCGAAGCCCGCGGCGTGCACAGCATTATCGAAATCCGTGAGACTGTTCTGGTGGAAGCGGAACGAAATATTTCCGAGACCGGAGTAAACATTGCCGATATCGTGGAAGATGACGCCGTCGATGTTCTCACCCACAAACGGAAAGCGGAGTTCCGTGGAATGGAGCACCAACGCATTCCCACCCAAAGGGAAGCCAGTGGTTGCATCGCGAGGCCCCGCTTGGTTGTCCGGAAAGCCGCGATGCGAGGTGCTGCCACCGCCGAAAAAGCGCTCCGGGAGCGGGATGTAATCGAATGGCGTTAGAGTGGCCGGCACATTGAACGGGTGAATCCAGCCGAATTCGGTATTACTGGCCAGCACCAAATTACCGCGGATGGTCTTGTAATACGAATTCCGAACAAGGAATCGCAAAAAGTCCGAGTTGCCCCCAAACGCGCTGTACGCGAGACCGAGGTCAGCGGTGTTGTAGATACCGCGATGCGCATTGGTAGGGTCGTCGCGGCGGTCCTGGATCAGGTTGGCCGAAACCATACCGATGCGTGCCGTCTGGGCCAGCAGCGGAATTAGAAAGGGAGTAATCTTCAGCGTGTTTTTGTCCACAGCCACATCGCGCCACGTATATCGCCATAGGATCGTGGTGGGCTTGGATAGCTTTTGCGACAGTTGCGCCGACGCTTCGAAACGGCGAGCGGTAAATGTGCGGACGTCGCGCGTGTTGTCATAGAGCGCGGTAAAGGAAATGTTCCGCCCTTCCACATTGCGGTATCGCGGGGCGAGGTAATTGAGAGACACCCGGCGATCGAGAGTGGAGTAGCGGCTCTTGAAATTTAGGCTGTGACCCAGGCCGAACATATTCAAACGGCTCACTTCCAACGAGGCGCGAGGCGAGAAGCCCGTCTGGCCCGCTGCCCCCTGCAAGCTGGTCTGACTGCCTCCGATGCGCGCCAGTTCGGCGCCGAAACCGACCCCCAGGTAATACCGGTGCCCTTCGGTGAAGTGGTACAGCACGTATTTGTTCTCGGTATCGCCCTGAGGGTTCTGGATCGCCATATCCACTTTGTCGAACACGCCCAGGTCATATAACCGCCGTTGCATCTCGCCCATCCGTGTCCAAGAGAGCGAGTCGCCCGTTTTGAGCAGAACGTTCGGGTCCACCAGCCGGTGGCGCGTCTTGCGCAAACCCGTAAGCAAGACGTCGCGTACGAAGCGAGGCTGGCCTTCGTTGACGACATAAGTCAGCGATACTTCTTCCGGTCCCGGCCCCGGGTTCATCCGCCAGTCGAAAGCCGCGTCAACATAGCCTCTGGACTGGTAGATGTTCAGTATGTAATCACGATCGAGCGCGACATTGTTCTTGCTGAAGGGCTGCCCGGGAGTAGAAGCCAGGGGGCTGATGATCTCTGTACGTTCCGGAAGTGTGATCCCTTCCACGTTCAAAGCGGCGACCTTGTACTGGGCGCTTTCCTCGATCGCGATGGTAACGGCGACGTCGCCTTTCTTGCCCTCGTAATCGTCGATCGTGTTGACCGTCACCTTGGCGTCCTGGAACCCGTTGTCCTGGTAAAGCGCTGTAATTGCTTCGCGATCCCGCTTTGCAAAGCCATCGCTATACCGGCCGTGGCGCAGCCGGACTGTGCCCTTGGGACGGATGAATATGCGTTCGCGAATAGCGTCCGTCTTGAAGTACCGGTTGCCCGTGACATCCAGCCGCACGACTTTGTGACGGTCGCCCAATCCCACCACGTATGTAATGTTTTCCTGGTCGGAATCCGGGTTGGCCGTCTGATAATCCACTTGCACGTCGAAGTATCCCTGGTTTTGAAAATAGTCCCGCAGGTTGGCTACACCCCGCACGAGCAGATCGCGGTTCACCGACTCTTCGTCGAAAACCGGGACATACCTCTGCAACGTCTTCTTCGAGACCTTCGCGCCTTGCCCCGTGATCTTTACTTTGGGTCCGCCATCGGCGTCGATCGTGGGGCGCACGCGGTTTTCGTCGGCGAGGTAATCGCTGTGGTCGAGCGAAACGTCCGCCGTCAGCCGGTCCGCTTTTTGATATTTGCCGCGTACGTTGCGAACGCCGCGTTGCACATTATCCTCGGTGGCCGGCTTCCAGCGAAACAGGCTTTTGTACCTCGCCGATTTCCGGAGCTGTTCCGGCGGCAGGCGCGTGTCTCCGGTAATCACGGGGAGCGTCAGGCGCGCGCGTTTCCCGGTATCCACGGTGAACGTCAGCGCGACTTCCTGGTGTTCCGGATCGCGTTCGATCCGCGGTTCGACCTTTGCCAGATACAGTCCATTGCGTTCGAGCAAACTCCGGATTCCTTTGACTGCGGTCTGCACTTCGTCGTCGGTGAAGGGGGTGCCCATTTCCAGCCGTGCGGCATTGGCGATCTGCCCCTCGTTAGGCGGGTAGTTGACCTTGCCGCGTACTTCCACCGGGCCGACGAACCACTGCTCCGTCGTGCGAATCACGACAATCACTCCGTTCGCCGAAGGTTCCGTATCCACTTCGATGTTCGAGTAAAGGCCCGTACTGTAGAGTTTCTTGATCGCGGAACGTACTTCCGCCAGGTGCAGCGGGGCTCCGCTGTGGAGCGGCATGAGCCGCCCGAGATCCGCGCGCGTAACGGGCTGAGTGGGCGGTTCGAAGCGGATGTCGGCAACAGCTCTACCTTCGTATTGATCCGGCGCCGACAGATCGGCGGCGCGCAAGGAGAATAAGGCCAGCGCGCAGCAATAGCTCAGGTGGCGCGATCCCCCCCGGCCCAGTGGCATATCGGCTACTTGCGAGCAACTTTGCTGCCCTGGTAGGGTTTTGTACGGGTCCCGGGCATGGCTTTCAATCTAACGGCTATGCCGAGGTGTGCCATATTAGGAACGTACGCATGAGGACACTGATTTTGCGTCATCATTACGCACTAATTCGGGTTGCATTCGTTATTGCGATTCTGGCCGGCGATCGTCTCTCGCCTCTGAAAGCCGACATCATTCAGCAGGGGGACAAACTGGTTGGCTCCGGCGCTATAAATCCGGCGGCGCAAGGACGCGCCGTGGCGCTGTCAGCCGACGGGAACACCGCGATCATCGGAGCGCCCGGCGATAACGGCAATACCGGAGCAGCATGGGTCTTCACTCGCAGCGGAGCGGTCTGGACGCAGCAGGCGGAAGTGATCGGCGGCGGCCCCATAGGGCAGGCCCGCGAAGGCGCAGCCGTGGCGCTCTCCGCCGACGGCAATACGGCGCTGGTGGCTGGGCCTGGAGACAACGGCAATATCGGCGCCGTTTGGGTATTTGTCCGCTCAAGTGGCGTCTGGACTCAGCAGGGTGGGAAGCTGATCGGCTCCGGGGCTGTCGGGTCCGCCGGTCAGGGAGTTTCTGTGGCGCTCTCCGGTGATGGCAACACCGCCCTCATCGGAGGCAATCTGGATAACGGCGGAACGGGAGCTGCCTGGGTATTCACGCGAACCGCCGGAACCTGGACGCAGCAGGGAGGCAAGCTCGTCGGTTCCGGCGCAGTAGGCGCAGCCGCCCAAGGCTTCTCGGTAGCTCTATCCGGCGACGGGCTTACCGCGTTGATCGGCGGCAATGCGGACAACGCCGGAATCGGAGCCGCCTGGCCCTTCACTAATAACAATGGTGTGTGGGTCCAGCAGGGTCCGAAGCTGGTCGGCTTGGGCGCGATCGGCGCTTCCAACCAGGGCAATGCCGTTTCGCTGACCGCCGATGGAAATACGGCCGTGGTCGGTGGGCCCGGCGACAATAATCTGATCGGTGCGGCCTGGGTGTTCACCCGCGCCGGCAGCAATTGGTCGCAGCAGCAGGAACTCCAGGGAGCGGGGTTCGCGGGACAATCGCGAGAAGGGTTGTCGGCTGCGATTTCGGGAGATGGCAGCAGCGTGATCTTGGGCGCGCCCGCCGATAACAAAGGTGTCGGAGCAGTCTGGATCTTTGTTCTTACCAGTGATGGATGGATCCAGCAATCCAGTAAACGGGTCGGTACCGGGTTCGTAGTCGTAGGTAATGCCGTCCCGCTGCAGGGCACTTCGGTCGCGATCTCACGGGATGGTAAGACCGTGATCGAGGGCGGCCCCGGTGACAACAATTTCGCTGGAGCGGTCTGGATCGGCGTACAGGGAAACCCGGTCAACGTAAGCCCCACGACCGTGGAAGTTCCCATAATCCTATTGACCAGTGCCAACCCTTTTCTTCCTGGCCGGGATCTGGTCATCGCCGCAGTCCTGCCGATTCCGGCCGGCGCGCCACCGCCCACTGGCACGGTCCAATTCTTCGACGGCGGCACCAATGGTATCTTGCTGGGAACTGTTAACATGCCGCCCAACGGACAGGCCCTGCTGACCACGTCGAGACTCGGGCCAGGCTCCCATCTCCTTTTGGCGATCTACAGCGGGGATACCTTCTATCAGCGGACCACGCGCACGCGCGGCCAGGTAATCATCAAATTCCCGACCGTGGTGGGACTGGTGACCAGCTCCACGAGCGCGGTTGCCGGCCAGCCGGTGGTGCTGGCCGCCGGCGTTGGTCCGGCGCCCCCGGCGGGAGCCCCGCTCCAAACGGGCCAGATCATCTTTCGGGATAACGGGCTGGACATCGGCCGCGCTGACCTCGTTCAAGGCGCAACAGCTCTGGGCGCCACCCTTACTCTGCGGAATCTCAGTCTGGGAGACCACCAGTTCGAAGCGTTGTACAACGAAGATGCCTACTGGGGCGCGGGCCACTCCAGCGTCGTGACAGTTACCGTCTCCAAAGCGTCTGCCATTACCGCGCTCACGCCTTCAATCGCCGGCGCGGATCGGATTTCCTTGCGCGCGCTGGTAGCCGCTCTGCCGCCATCGGTAGGAGTTACGCCGAGCGGCACCGTGCAATTCGTGGATACCACCACGAACGCTGTGCTGGCTTCTTCCCCCGTCACCAATACCGGAGCGCTGACGGTTCTGCCAGTGGCGCAAGTTCTCACCAGCGCGGGCATTCGTCCTATCGCCGCGGTCTATTCCGGAGACTCGAATTTCAAGCCGAGCTCTTCCGCGGCTTTGCCCGCAATGCTGAACGGTGCAGCGTTTCCTTCGTCTAACTTCGCCCCCGACGAAATTGCCACCATATTCGTCCCGAGCCCCGTAACCAAAGATGTCTCGGCAACATTGCCATTGCCGACCACGCTGGGCGGCGCCGCGCTCACCGTAACCGACAGCACCGGCAGCAGCCGGCCGGCTCTGCTCTATAGCGCCACGGCGAGCCCCGGGCAAATCAATTTCGTAGTTCCCAGCGACACCGCGCCGGGCCTGGCGGTTTTCAAAGCAAGCAACGCAGCCGGCGCGAGTTCCTCCACCATCGCCAACATCGTTTCCACGGCGCCCGGCATCTTTACGGCCAACGGGACCGGACGGGGAGCGCCAGTAGGACAGGCCATCCACGTGCACGCCGACGGCTCTCAAACCGCGGAGCCTCTGGCCACTTTCGACCCCGTTGCCAAGCAATGGAACCCCGCCCCGGTCAGCCTCGGTCCGTCGACCGATCAGCTTTACCTGGTCTTGTTCGCGACCGGGATCCGCGGGGCCGCGGCGGGTACGGTTACTGCCACCGTCAGCGGCGGCAGCGTACCTGTAGCTTTCTCCGGTCCTCAGGGGACCTTTCCTGGTCTCGACCAGGTCAATCTCCAGGTCCCGGCGAGCTTGGCCGGTGCAGGGACCGTCGATGTGCTCATCGGCGCGGGCGGGGCGGCTGCTAATCCGGTTTCCGTGGCGTTCCAGTAGGCGCGGTGTGCGATCCCGACGACAGACCGATCACGGCGCAATAGGCGGCGAGCGCAACCGGTTCGACGACGTAGTGCAAAGACCAGAGGCTTAACGAAGAGGGAACCAGGACCACGCTGATCGTTGTGAGTGTGAACAGCAGTGTCTGGACCTGCCGCAGCCGCGAGTCGTCATCTCCGTTGGATGTTTTACGAATCGCAGCGGCGCTGATCGCCAACGACGCCAGCAGGATCGCCGTGACCCAAATCAGCGAGGCCGTCGGTCCGCTTAAGGCGCGCGCCATGTCGAACGGCAGCCATTCGAACCGCTTCAAATAGACCAGCAGCGCAAGGTTAACCGGGTAGGGAACCGCTACCGCAAGTGGGTACAGCGGAGCGGCCCGCCGCCACCCCGATTTGCCCGCCAGCCAAGCCGCCAGCGCGGCTCCCAAAAGCAGCCGGACGACGCTGACCGCAAACACGACCGGCACGGATCGCGTGAAAAACACTGGTAAAGAAACCAGGTAAGCGCAAATTCCCCCCGCCGCAAACAAAACGGCCGTGCGGCGCCGGAAACGCGGCGGCGAGGCGTCGACGTCAGCGGGCCATAGCAACGATATGAATGCGCCGGTTCTTCTGCCAGCAGGTTTCATCGTGCTCGGAGCAGACCGGGTGCTCCTTGCCGTAACTGACCACGGACAATTGGTTGCCGGGAATGCCGACTTGCACCAAATAGTCGTTGGCGGCTACAGCCCTGCGGTCGCCCAGAGCCAGATTGTACTCCGCTGAGCCACGTTCGTCGCAGTGGCCCTCGATCGTTAAGGTGTAATCCGGATATTGGACGATGATGTCGCGCAATTCGGTGGAATCCGCTTGCAGGGCTTTGAGCGCATCGGGCCGCAGAATCGCCTTGTCGTAGTCGAAATAGGCGTCTTCGATCCGCGCCAGAAGTTGATCGATGCGTGCGCGCGTGGCGGCATCGGGAACACGCGCCGCCGGAGTGACCGCCGGTCTCACCGCCGGAGCCGGCACTGTCCGGGCGGGAGTTTCCGTCCGCTGTGGCGCCGCCGCGGGAGCTGCTGCCGGAGCCTCGACCGATGGCGGTGTGCTCACGGCGACCTGTTTCTTGGCGCAAGCCGCACTGATCAGGGCAACCGCCGCCACTGCCACGATCCGCCCTCTGCGAGAATGTTGCATTTTAAACTGTCCTCCGTTTACCTTCATACTCTCAGACGCACGGCAATGAAATACTGTCGATATATTATTTTCCGAATTTACGAGGGTCTATTACCGCCGTCGAATCGGTATGCTGCCGTTCGTTGGTCAGCGCGGGCCATGCGATAATCTCGATTCAACAGGAGAGGGGAGTTTAATGCCTTTGAACTTGCAAATCAGCAGCGATATCGGCACAACAGCGCAGACGGTAACGGATGAGGACGGAAATACGACCTCCCTTACTTTGTCGAGTACCAACGTAGGTATCGGAACGCTGGCTGCGAGTCAGCGGCTTACTTTGGGTTCCGGTAATGTTTTTCTGCCGGCGCCCAATGCCGGAATCGACGGCAACCTCTACTTTGGAGGGATTACCGATGCCAACCAGATCGGGATGAGATTGTTCGGTGGAAGGATCAATAACAACCTGCAATCGGGCTTTATCGATGTGCGGGCCGGAACGCTGGCAGACGGCTTGATATTTCGTGTCGATACCTTTAGCGGCGGCACTGAACGGATGAGGATTACAGCTGCCGGCAACGTCGGCATTGGCACTCCGAACCCGCAGGCGCGGCTGACGTTGGGCTCCGGCAACGTGCTGCTGCCGACTGCCAATGCCGGAATCGACGGCAACCTCTACTTTGGAGGGATTACCGATGCCAACCAGATCGG
>PSRJ01000013.1 GCA_003175985.1 Terriglobia bacterium | reverse complement strand
GGAGCTGCCGGATAAATTGCTCGAGGGCGGGCGGCACAGTACTCCGGCGCCACAGTCCGATGAGGTCGGCATAGGCCGGCGTTCCGGCAATGTCGCGGTACACGCGCGACGTTCAGCAACAGTGCGGCCTTAGTGAAATGGAGTTGCTCGGCAAGAACGCAAAAGTAGCGCAGCTGCCATATTTCCATGTCGCTCAATCATAGCAGGCGGTTTCAGCGACGGCGAGCCGTTCTTAACCAACGGTCGAGTGCGATTTAGAAGTTGAATCGCAACGAGAATTGAATCTGCCGTTGCGCGCCCAGACCTACGTCTTTGCTCACGGTGGAGTTGAAGACGCCAAACGCAGCGCCGGCAATCGCCGAAGTATAGGGCTGCCCCGGCTGGAGCTGGTTCGAGGCCGTTCCTAAACCCGTGGCCAGAACCGCCGGCGAGTTAGCAAAATTCGCCCGGTTGAGGATGTTGTAGAACTCCGCGCGGAATTCGAAGTTACGCTTTTCGTCTATGGCGAACTTCTTATGCGCGGTGAAATCCAGCTGGCTCAGGCCGGGTCCGTGGAGCGCATAACGCCCCAGATTTCCGAACTGGCCGGGTTGCGGGAATGTGAATGCAGCCGGGTTCAGGAAATAGCGCTTATCGCCGGTGTGCAGGAAGGGATCGACGCCGGAAACCACGCTCGGACGGCGATTGCTGCGAAATGCGCCGCCGTACGGATTGTCGATCACTGCCGTAGTCTGGACGACGCCGCCGGTCACGATCGGCGCCTGCACGTATTGATTCGTCCCGTTGATCTGATACACAATATCGGGACGAGAAACTGTAACATCGATCGGCAAACCGGTGCGCGCATTGTAAATCCCACCGACTTCCCATCCGCCTACCAGGAAATTCGCTGCCTTCATCTTCGGGTTTACGGGAAGTTGATAGAGCACCGAGACGTTCACGCTCTGCCGCACGTCGAAGGCGTTGTTCCCGCGGTCCTGCCCGAAGTTGAATGGGTTTTGCGTCGTTTGGGCTTCGTTGGATCCTCCCGTGTTGCCGATGCTGTGGCCGTAGGTCCATTGCAATCCGGCTGTCAGACCCTTACCGAAGCGACGGTTCAGCGTCGTCTGTAGCGAGTCGTAGTGATCCGTGCCGCCGCTGGTCTTGTAATCGATTTGCGCAAACCGCGAGCCGAACTGCAAGATCGCCGCACCTGCGCCGGTAGCCGCGTTGGTGGTGACGCCCACGATGCCGTTGGTCCAGGAGCGCAGGAAAAGGTTGCGTCCCTGGCTGCCGACGTATGCGACGGTGAGGACGGCGTTGCCCGGAAGCTCCTGTTGAATCGATGCCGTGTACGAAAGCACTTTCTCCGGCAGCCTATAGCCATTGCCATAGGCGCGCGGCTGATAGCCGAGCGTGGGGCTGTTGACATCGTAGCCGGCCAAAATCTGGGATGGAATTATGGGCCAGGCGATGTTCGTTGTGAGAGTGCGGGTGGCACGGTCCGAATCGATCGGTTGTACCTGATCCTCAGTCTGGCCCGGCCCATAGTAGTAACCGCCGCCGACGCGGAAGACAGTCTTGTTGTGGAGCTTTCCCGGCGTCCAGGAGATTCCCAGCCGTGGTCCGAAGTTCAGGTTGGAGGAGTGATACCACGGCGTGGTATTGGGCAGGTCGCATCCGGGGGTTGTGCCGCACGCGAGTTTGCCGGTGTCGGCGTTGAAGAACACGGAGAGGTTCCGATCCTCGGTGAGCGGGTGATAGTATTCGTAACGCAAACCGTAGTTGATGGTCAGGTTGGGGCGGACTTTCCACTCATCCTGTGCGTAGAAGATCAAGTAATACTGCTTCAGAAACCGGTTCCCCGTGGCGTTGTTGTTCCAGGGGTCGGGCGCGCTGGTATCGCCCAGGACCTGAATGCTCGTCGGCTGGTTAGCTAACAAGGCTGTGATGTTCGGGTATGTATAGGTAGTTCCTCCCTGCCGGTCCGTATAGAGGCGAACGGGGCGGAACTCGAACCCGAACTTCATCGCGTGCTCCTTCTTGATCACGCTGAGATTGTCTATCAACGAAAGGGTGTAATTCGTATAAGGCTGGCCGCGGCCGTTTTGCGAGCTGTTGCTCCGGACCAGGTTGCCCAAAGACGCGGCGCCCGCCGACGCGCCCTGGCCTCCGATGCCGGGGATCGCGACCGTGCCGGTGAAGCTGACGTTGAACGCACTGGTATCGACTCCCGGAATGGCCGGCGTCACGCCGTTGATTCGCGTCTTGTTGCCGTTGAACCCGAATTTGGTTTCATTGATAATCGTCGCGTTGTAGACCTGCTGCAACGTATACACAACGTTCTGCGGAACCCCGGTGACGATTTGGTTGGACCCTGTTACATCGAGAGGCTGCGTCAGATAGCCTTGATCGCGGTTATACCGAATATACTGCGTGAACTTGTCGTTGATGTGGTGATCGAGCCGGAAACTGCCGAAGTACTCATCGATGGACGACGAGGCGGCACGCTGGGCCAGATCCAGGTCGGGATTGCTGGTGGGAGTTCCCGCCGGATAGCCGGCCAGCAATGGTTGGACAGAGGCCACAGCACGCGCCCGCGCGGACGCACTGGGCACGGTGCCGATGAGGTTTAGCCCCGCACGCTGTTTGAGCGACTCCTGCGCGATAAAGAAAAACAATTTGTCCTTTTTGATGGGGCCGCCCACCGAGCCTCCGAACTGGTTCAACCGGAGCGGGGTTTTGTTGGCGCCGTCGAAGAAATTGCGGGCATCGAGGGAGCTGTTCCGCAAATATTCGAAGAGCCCGCCGTGATAGTCGTTGCTTCCGGACTTACTCACCACGCTGATTTGCCCCGCGGTTCCCGTTCCAAACTCGGCAGGATAGTTGCTCGAATCAACCCGAAATTCGGAGACCGTCTCCAGGCTGTTTTGTAGCCGGAACCCGGTGGAGATTTCTCCGTTCAAATTGCCCGGCGAGGCGTCGATAATCGAACTGGCTTCAACCCCGTCGAAACGCACAGCGTTCTCCTGGTTGGCACGGCCGCTGAAACGAATGTTGTCAAAGCTGCCGCCGCCCGCAGTCTGTGCTCCTGGCGCCAGCAGGTAGAGTTGCGAAAGCTGGCGCCCGTTCAGGGGTAGAGTGGCCACTTCACGCGAATTAATGTTGGAGCCAATGGCCGCCGAACTGGTGTCGATCACCGTCAAATCGCCGCCTGAAACGGTCACTTCCGTAGCAACAGACGCGGGCTGCAGGACGATGTTCAAGGTTCGTTCCTGTCCCACACTCAGCGGAATTTGGGCGTAGTCCGCCGGTCCCAAACCACTTCCCTGGGCGCGAATCGTGTAGGTCGAGGGCGCGAGATTGGAGATCACGTAATAGCCGCGTTCATCTCCCACAACCTTACGTTCCTGGCCAGTCTTCTCATCTTTGATCGTGATCGCGGGGTTCGAAATCACCGCGCCTGTAGCATCCGAAACCGTTCCGGCAATTCGGGCCGAATCGATCTGGGCATGGCTCCAGGAGATCATCACCGCTCCGAGGAGCGCGAATCGCACAATTCGAGTTCTCATGTCGGGTTGGCTTTCACGGTAGCGGAGCCGAGTTACAGACCAATGACAATCCGGTGAAGAATTCGGGTGCGGCGGGTTGCGAAGGAGGAGCGGGAGACGAGTGGGCCTTAAGTAATTGAACTCCCGGAACCCCACCATTCCAGGAAGGTTGTGCAGAATTCGCGGACGATTCGCGGCAGCCAGGAAGTGGTGCTCGTGTCCGCAGCGGCGCAGGCAGTTCCCGAGTGACGATAAACGATATGGTACCGGCGAGGCGCCTCTCGCCGGGGCCAGAGCACCATTAGAATCGTGGCGCCAATTCCGGCCGCGAGTATGACTGCCAGAACGAGATCCAACGACGGGTCCCGTTGAAAGAGGCGCTCCCAGGCTTGTCCGGCCAGCGACTGGAGGATTCCGGACGCCTCCGGATTAATCAGAAGGAACAGGAACAGCAGTACGAACGCGCCCCACATAATCGAACACCCCGAAGCGTATCCCAGCAGGCCGCAACGACAATACAGCCCATTTAGTAACGGCCGCATAAGTACTTTCATTGCATTCGGATATTAACGATAGAGATGGTTTGTCTGCTGCCCCTTGGCAGCCACGCGGAATAGGTCTACCATGGTTTCGGAGGATTAGGTATGCTTTCCGGCAAATTAATCCACCTGATCGAACAGCATTATAAGGAGATCAGTCAAAGCGTGATTGACGCCATACGGCGCCATCCGGAAATGACCCACCTCGGTCAACTACCGGATGCGGAACTGCGGGAGCGTGGCCAAACGATCCTGGCAAACCTTGGGCATTGGCTGGTTTCGGCAAATGAGGCGAGTCTTGCCCGGCAGCAGGAAGCCGTCGGAAAACTCCGCTTCGAACAATCCATCCCAATGCACGAAGCCGTCCGCGGCCTGTGTGTGATCAAAGAAAAGATGCTCGATTTCCTCGAGCAGGAGGATATCCTCAGGGATTCGTTGGGCCTGTACGCTGAGGAGGAACTGCAGCGCCGGGTCGGCCGGTTTTTCGATACCCTGGTCGTCCACCTGGTGAAGGGTTATGAAACGGCGTGGCGGCACGCCACGCACATGGCCGCCTGAGCCAAAACTGCCAGCGATCGCGTTTGGTTTCCGGAGCGGCTCTTTGCGTGCAATTTTTCAGCAGCAGTGAGCTCTATTTCGGATAAAATAGAGTTGAAACTCCTATAGGAGGTGCCTCATGGCCGCTTTTTCCCGAATTCTGGCGCCGATTGCTTTCTCGGCACGATGCGAGGGCGCTGTGCAGTATGCCGAGGCCCTGGCTTGCCACTTCCGTAGTGAACTGGTATTGCTGCACGTCGTGATGCCCCTGCAGTCGTATGCGCTTCCGGACGCCATGGCTGTAGCCCCGGAAATGATGGATGAGACCCTGGCGCAGGCCAAAACACAACTCGACCAGTTTCTGGGCGATGGGCTGAAGGGCATTAATGTGAAACGCGAAGTAGTGGAAGGAGATCCGGCGACGGAGATCGTAGAGTTCGCCAAAACCGGCAATTTCGATCTGATCGTCATGCCGACTCACGGTTACGGTCCTTTCCGGCGATTCCTGCTCGGTTCCGTGACCGCGAAAGTGTTGCACGACGCCCACTGCCCGGTATGGACCGGACCTCACCTGGAGGAGGCTCCGCCCTATGCTTCCATCGGCTTCAGGAAGATCCTATGTGCCGTTGACCTGGGCCCGGACAGCCGCGCCGTGCTCGAGTGGGGCGCCAATTTTGCGCGCGAATATGGCGCGGAACTGGCGGTGGTGCATGCTATCCCGAGTTCCACCCTCAGCCTGGGCGGCGTATACTTCGACCCGGAATGGGGTACCCAGGTCCGGAACGAGACACGCGATCGGATCAGCTTCCTGCTGGAAGAGCTGGGCACGAACGGTGAGATCCAGATTACGACTGGAGACCCGGCCGATGCCGTCCGCGAGACGGCAGCGAGGGAGTCCGCCAACCTGTTGGTAATTGGCCGGGGCCGCACCAGCGGTGTACTGGGCCGGCTGCGCACCCACGCCTACGCGATCCTGAGGGAGTCGCCTTGCCCGGTGGCGGCCATCTAGGAGGATGCTGAAAAGGGCGTGAGACCACCGCTCCCTCACGGTCGCGGCTCGGTAAGCGCCTGCAAACACGTGAATGCGTTTCTGAGCCGCGCGCGCCAGCAAGCGGTTTTGGCCTTTTTCAGCATCCTCCTAGAGCGCTTCCGTCCGCTAGAATAGAAGCGTGTTGCGTTTCTTAACGGTTGCTTTCTGCGTGGCGGTCTGTTTTGCCCAGGATCCGGCGGACCTGTTTAACCGGCCGCCGGCGGATGTCGACCAGGCACTGCGCGCCCGGATTTCCGAGTTTTACCAGGACCACGTAGACGGGAAATTCCGCCAGGCCGAAGCGCTCGTGGCTGAGGACACCAAGGACTTCTTTTACGGCGGGAATAAGCCGAAATATCTGAGTTTCGAGATTCGCCGCATCGAATATTCCGAGGGGTACACACGCGCGAAAGCCACGGTCCTCTGCGAGCAGTACGTCATGTTGCCGGGCTTCACCGACAAGCCTCTGAAAGTACCGATACCCAGCACCTGGAAACTCGTGGATGGCAAATGGTATTGGTATATCGATCCGGAGGCCCTGCGGCAAACTCCGTTCGGAAAGATGACACCCGGCCCGGGCGGCGGCTCCAGCCCTATCAAAATCCCTACTGCCGGGGAGATGAATTTCATCTTCGCGCAGGTGAAGGCGGACAAAACGGCGGTGAGTTTGAAGATTGGGGCCTCCGACCAGGTCGCCATCATCAACGGAGCGCAGGGCACGATGAGCATTTCCATCATGGGAGCACTGCCCGGTGTGGATGTGAAACTCGATCGCATGGACCTGAAGCCGGGTGAAAAAGCCACTGTGATTCTCCACGCCGGGCCCGACGCGAAGTCCGGTGTTCTCAGCATCCGGGTCGATCAGACCAACCAGGTCATCCCGATCCAAGTAACAATCAATTAAAACTCGTCCCTCGCGGGGTAGTGATCCCCTCCGGAAGAAGAAAACTCGATGGCGCCACCAAAACCGAAACGAACCGCCACCGAGCAGCTTCGTTCCGCGTTTCCGCTCCTGATGGAACTGGTGCGGCCGCGCCGCGGGCTGCTGGCGTTTGGCATGGTCCTGATGGTGGTTAACCGGGCGGCGGGCCTGGTGCTGCCTACGTCCACCAAGTTCCTCGTGGACGACGTGATCGGAAAGCGCCAAATAGACTGGCTGGCGCCTCTGGCGCTGGCTGTGCTCGCGGCGACCATGATCCAAGGCGGGACCTCCTTTGCGTTGACGCAATTGCTTTCCAAAGAAGCACAGCGGTTGATCGCCGAATTGCGCCGCCGGGTTCAGGAGCACGTGGGCCGCCTGCCCGTGGCTTACTACGACGCCAACAAAGCCGGTGTACTGGTTTCGCGCATCATGAACGATGTGGAAGGAGTGCGCAACCTGGTCGGCACGGGGCTGGTGGAGTTCGTCGGCGGCGTGCTGACGGCGCTCTTCTCCCTGGTCTTCCTGCTGCGGATTTCCGCTCTACTGACTGGCACCGCGCTGTTCTTCATTGCCGCGTTCAGCTTGAGCCTGAACCTGGCATTCAAGCGCATCCGCCCGATCTTTCGGGAGCGCGGCAAAATCACGGCGGACGTTTCCGGCCGGCTGACCGAATCGCTCGCGGGTGTGCGGGTGGTCAAGGGTTATCACGCCGAAGCCGAGGAGGCTCAGGTGTTTTCCGGCGGCGTCGCACGCCTTCTGCAAAACGTGCTGCGTTCCTTAACGGCAATTTCAATGATGAGCCTCTCGGCGGTCGTCCTTATGGGCTGCGTGGGAGCCATCGTGATGTATGTGGGAAGCCGGCAGATCTTCGCGGGCACGTTGACGCTGGGTGGCTTCATGAGTTTCACGGCGCTGCTGGCGTTTCTGGTGGCGCCCATGTTCCAGGTAGTAGGCATCGGCACCCAATTAACGGAAGCACTGGCCGGTCTCGACCGGACGCAAGAGGTCTTAGGCGAAAAACCCGAAGACGAGGACCCCAAGCGGACGCGAACCACGGGTCCGATCGAGGGATATGTTTCCTTCCAAGATGTCACATTTGCTTACGAGCCCGGCAAACCGGTGCTGCACACCGTGACCTTCGAAGCACGGCCAGGCACGGCAACGGCTCTGGTAGGACCTTCGGGGTCCGGCAAGTCAACCATCATCAGCCTGATCGCTGCCTTCCACGAGCCATCCCAGGGCGTGGTGCGCGTAGACGGCGAAGACCTCTCGACCGTGCGGCTCGATTCCTATCGCACGCAGCTCGGTGTAGTGTTGCAGGACACGTTTCTATTCGATGGCACCATCCGAGAGAATGTGGCGTTTGCGCGGCCCCAGGCATGCGAAGCGGAAATTCTGGAGGCCTGCCGCATCGCTCACGTGCACGAGTTCGCTGAGCGGTTTGAAAAGAAATACGACACCGTGGTGGGCGAACGAGGCGTAAAGCTTTCAGGCGGGCAGCGCCAACGTGTTTCGATTGCGCGGGCGATCCTCGCCAACCCGCGCATTCTCATCCTGGATGAAGCGACCTCGAGCTTGGATTCGGAGTCGGAGCAGGCCATCCAGGCGGGGCTGGCTTACCTGATGGAAGGCCGCACGACGTTTGTAATCGCCCATCGCCTGTCTACCATACGCAGGGCGGAGCAGATCCTGGTAGTCGAGAATGGCCGGGTAACCGAGCGGGGCACGCACGAATCACTTTACGCCCTGGGAGGCCGCTACTACGATTTGTACACGCGCCAGCACGGGATTGACGCCAACCTGTTCCTGGCGCCCGGCGAGGGGGATGCGGTAGCAGAGAATGGCCCCCAGCGGCCGCGCGTGGCGGGCGCGACGCCGCCTTCGGCAGCGTCTTTCTTGGGCGGCGGTGTAGCTTAGTCCCGCCAGCAGCTTTCAAAAACCGGTAGTGACCAGGTCCGACCAGTATCTGCGCAGCTCGTCACACTCTTTCTGCTCGAACTGGAAATCTCTCGACAGCAATTCCTGCACGCTGTAGTAGGGTTTCGCAACACCTCGCGAGCTGTGACGGGCGGTCTTGACAAAAATGTGGTACAGCTCATGGGCCAGGACGCGTCCGACCGCCCGGCCGTAGGTTCGTTCGTGGTCTTCCTTCGGACCTGTAGCCAGATCGCCGCCGAGGAACGCTCGGATACTATCGCAATCGATATCGGTGAACGGCTGAATGACTCCATCGGTCATATACGTCCATCCCAGCACACCGGAGCGTGAGTTCAGCGCGGTCAAATTGGCCGCGTCACATTGGCCCTTAAAACGGACAACCGCCAACCGTGCAGAGAGTCCGTTTCCCCGGTTTTCGGCCAATAGACTCCAGTTGAATACCAAGCCCATGGGCGACATGATTCGTGCCAACTCGTTGCGGACGGAGTTAACTACGGCATCAGGCGGTATTTGATGAAAGTCGATGTAAAGCTGGATGGATCCAGCCCCATCATGACCCAGCGCAGGTATAGCAGCCAGCACGAGACCGAGCAGAAGAGTTTTTATCAAGCCGGACCTTAATCTCCCTAGTTTTGTCGCAGCCTCGTTCGCGGTTCATTTTCAGGCGACTAACCCGGGCGCCGATCATGTGAAGACCCTCGTCTACCAAGCCTGCTGCGTTCTATCTTCTGGTGTGATGCAGAATCCCCCAAGGCCCTTCCGAGTCAGTTATTTATGGCCATTTCGAGCCGTTATCTATCGATAGGCAGGAGTTTGGCGTGATAGGATCTAGGAGCCATGGCACTGGGAGAGTTCACCAAGCAGATCGCGCAGCAAGCCCTGAAGGCGCCGGTCAAGGACATGCTGGATTCGCTTCGGCCGCCAGACGCCGCGCAGGTTTCCGAGGCCGTCAAGAACGCCCGCCCGGCGGCGGCTCCCGGCGAGAACATTTGTGCCACCATCCTGGGGCAGATCCAGGCCATGCAGCGAGCACTCAAAGAGGATGAAGAGCTTGTAGTGCTATTCCACAACGGGATGGAAACCATGCGCGTAATGGAAGTCTACGTGCCCGCGTGGAGTGTGGCGGTGCTGACGGGCATCGACACGGAGCGGAATCTAACGCGCGTGATTACGGCTTCGGAACGGCTGGAACTGATCTGTAAAGTGATGAAGGCCCAGCCGGGCGCCAAGCCGGTGAAAGTGAACCTGGTGGCGCCCAAGCCGGGAGCGTGAGAGCTACTCGTTGCTGTTGAACGAATCGGCCACAGCCTTGTAGCCGCCGTCCGCCTGCCGCTGGTAAACCACGACGTACTTGCCTGTGTGCCGGACGCCGCCGGTGGTGTGGCCGTAGTTGCCGATGCTGTAAGCCAGGTCGCCCGACGCGATTACGTCTGCGGTCTCCAAGCGGACATCCGACTGGCCGGCGGCCAGAAAGGCTTTCCAGAAGTCCAGGATTGCTGCATGGCCTTCGACCATGGGTGCATTGGGCGGAAGTAGCCGCGCGTTATCCGCGTAAAACGTACTCGTGATGCCGGCGGCATCGTTGGCATTGGCCAGGCGCTCGAATTGGGCTTCCAACGCTCGCACTGCCTGGGCGGCAGTTGTTACGGTTGCTGTTGACATTTCGCGACCCCCTCCAGGGTCTGCTCGTAGATACGGTTCAACTGAGCCATTGGATTTCCGTACTATGGAAGAAAGGCCGCTCAGGTTGAAAAATTCATGAGCGACTCGCTATTATGAGGGACCCGTCTCTTCGAGGCGGGTCATGGAGGGATCTCAGATCATGGCTTTTGCCCAGGTGTCCTGGGAACGGCGCCGCTTTGGTCAAACATTGCGGCGCGATCGATGGTGGGTTTCGCCCCTCCTCGTTTTTCTCGGCCTTTCCGCGTTTGTCGTTTACACCACGTGGGCCGCGTTCCAGGGCAAGAATTACTATTACGGTCCGTACCTTTCGCCGTTCTATTCGCCGGAACTGTTTGGCGATTCGCCGCATGCGTGGTTCGGACCGAAGCCGGCCTGGTGGTTCAGTTGGCTCCCCTGGTCGCCGGCACTGCTGATTTTGCCGTTTCCCGGCCTGTTTCGCCTCACCTGTTATTACTACCGGGGAGCTTACTATAAGGCATTTTGGGCGGACCCGCCGTCGTGCACGGTGGGAGAACCTCGCAAGCTCTACTTGGGCGAACGCCATTTTCCGCTGATCCTGCACAACGTCCATCGCTATTTCCTGTACGTGGCTCTGCTGTTCTTGATCTTACTGGCGCACGATGTGTGGAAAGCCCTCTGGTTCGCCGATGCCTCCGGGCGTGAAAGATTCGGGATCGGCTTGGGCACGGTCATTCTCGCGGCCAATGTGTTTTTTCTGGGTTGCTATGCGTTGGGCTGCCACTCGCTGCGGCACCTGGTGGGCGGCCGGTTCGATATGCTCTCCGCGTTTCGCGCCAAAAGCTACGATTGTGTGAGCTGTCTGAACAGCAAGCACCAGCGTTGGGCGTGGTTCAGTCTCTTCTCCGTAGGAATCTCCGACATATACATTCGCTTGTGCGCCAGCGGCGTAATTACCGACTGGAGAATCCTCTGATGGCGGAATATCAGACGCACGCCTACGACGTTCTGGTGATCGGCGCGGGCGGCTCGGGTTTACGTACTGCCATCGAGGCATCAGCGGCCGGAGCCAGGGTGGGAGTCATCACCAAATCGCTGTTGGGCAAGGCCCACACCGTAATGGCTGAGGGAGGAGTAGCCGCGGCTCTCGGCAACGTCGACGAGCGCGACAACTGGAGAGTCCACTTCTCCGATACCATGCGTGGCGGCCAGTACATCAACAACTGGCGCATGGCCGAATTACATGCGAAGGAAGCGCCCGACCGGGTGCGCGAACTGGAAGCCTGGGGCGCGGTATTCGATCGCACCAAGGAAGGCCGTATCCTCCAGCGGAATTTCGGCGGTCATCGTTATCCCCGGCTCGCACATGTGGGCGACCGCACGGGGCTGGAAATGATCCGCACGCTCCAGGACCACGGGATCCATCAGGGCATGGAAGTCCACATGGAGTGCACCGTTCTGACGCTGCTGATGGACGGCGGGCGAGTGGCGGGGGCCTTCGGTTACGACCGCGAGCGTGGTCATTTCCTGTTGTTTCCGGCTAAAGCAGTCGTGCTGGCGACGGGTGGCATCGGACGCGCCTACCGGATCACCAGCAATAGCTGGGAATACACGGGCGATGGGCATGCTCTCGCATATCACGCCGGGGCCACACTCATGGACATGGAGTTCGTGCAGTTCCATCCAACCGGCATGGTGTGGCCGCCCAGTGTGCAGGGTATTTTAGTGACCGAAGGAGTGCGCGGCGAGGGGGGCGTGCTCCGCAACAGTCACGGCCGCCGCTTCATGTTTGACGACATTCCCGAGAACTATCGCAACCAGACGGCCGATAATCCCGAGGAAGGGTGGCGCTACACGCAGGGCGACAAGAACGCCCGCCGCCCGCCGGAGCTGCTCACACGCGATCATGTGGCGCGCTGCATCGTGCGCGAGATCAAGGAAGGCCGTGGCAGTCCGCATGGCGGAGTGTACCTGGACATTTCCTGGATCAAGGAGAAGCTTCCCAACTCAGAGGAGCACATCAAGCGCAAACTGCCCAGTATGTACCATCAGTTCAAACAACTCGCAGATATCGATATCACAAAAGAGCCCATGGAGATCGGCCCCACCACGCATTACATGATGGGCGGTGTGCGGGTAGATGCGGAGACGCAAATGTCCAGCGTGCCCGGGCTGTTCGCCGCCGGCGAGTGCGCTGCGGGACTGCATGGAGCGAACCGGCTGGGCGGCAATTCGCTTTCCGATTTGCTGGTCTTTGGCAAACGGGCCGGGCAGTATGCGGCATGCTTCGCCAAAGAGAACGGCGATATTGCGGTCGATTCGGTCCAGGTAGAGCGCGCGGCCCGCGAGGCACTGCTGCCGTTTGAGCGAGGGCAGAAAGCCGGGGCCGAAGGAGCCTACCAGATCCAACACGACCTTCAGTCGATGATGCAGGACCTCGTTGGAATCGTGCGGAAAGAATCGGAGATGAAGCAGGCCCTGGAGGGAATTCAAAAGTTACGAGAGCGAGCCTCCCGGGCGGGTGTCAACGGCAACCGCGAATTCAACAACGGGTGGCACACCGCCATGGATCTTCCCAATCTGCTATCAGTTTCCGAGGCCATAACCCGCGCCGCCTTGGAACGCGAGGAAAGCCGCGGCGCGCACTTCCGTGACGACTGGCCCGAAAAGAACCCCGAATACGGCAAGTTCAACATACTGGTCCGGCAGGGTCGCGATGGCGGGATGCAGATCACGCGAGAACCATTAGCTGAGATGCCCCACGAATTGAAGCAGGTGATCGAGGAGATGAAGTAATGGCGACCGCAACCTTTCGGATCTGGCGCGGGAATGACCGGGGCGGCAAGTTCCAGGACTACACCACGGAAGTGTCCGAAGGAATGGTAGTGCTGGATGCCGTGCTCAAGGTCCAGGCGGAACAAGCAAACGACATGGCCGTGCGCTGGAATTGCAAAGCCGGCAAGTGCGGTTCGTGCTCCTCGGAGATCAACGGCAATCCCAAGCTCATGTGCATGACGCGGCTCAGCACGCTGGATCTTACGCAGGCGGTGACTGTCGAGCCCATGCGCACATTTCCACTGATTAAAGACCTGGCGACGGATGTCTCCTGGAATTTCCATGTGAAGAAGACGATCCGCAAATTCGCTCCGCGCAAACCCGATTTTTCGGATGGCTCCTGGCGCATGGGACAGAAGGACGTGAACCGGATTCAGGAGTTCCGCAAGTGCATCGAGTGCTTTCTGTGCCAGGATGTCTGCCACGTCCTGCGTGAGCACAAGAAATTCGACCAGTTCATCGGGCCACGGTTCTTTGTGCACACGGCGGCGCTGGAGATGCACCCGCTGGATACCGACACGCGCACCGAGGACTTAAAAGACAAGCACAACGTGGGTTACTGCAACATCACCACGTGCTGCCGCAAGGTCTGTCCCGAAGAGATCACCATCACCGAGAACGCGATCATTCCGCTCAAGGAGCGGGTGGTAGACGAATATTACGATCCCCTGCGAAAATTGGTGATGAAGATTATCGGTGCCAAGTGAAATGGAACTGAAATCGCTACACCGGGACGCCATCCCCGGAGCGCTAGCCAAAGCGGAGCGTTACCGGCTGCTCCACGAACCCTGGCAGAGCGAGAGTATCTGCCAGGACGTGCTGCGCATCGATCCCGAAAATGAAACGGCTCTGATCACGCTGATCCTGGCGCTGACGGATCAATTCGACCATGGTATGCAGCCCGTGGATGAGGCGAAGAACCTGATACCGCGGCTGCGTGAAGAATACGACCGCGCCTACTACTCGGGGATCATTTCGGAGCGCCGCGCCCAATGCCTGCTGCGGCAATCTCGCCATGGCACCGCTCCGATCATCTATGAGTGGCTGCATGAGGCCATGTCCTGGTACGAGAAGGCCGAAGCGATCCGGCCTCCACAAAACGACGACGCCGTGCTGCGCTGGAATACCTGTGCCCGCCTGCTGATGCGCAATCCCCAATTGCAGGCGGCGCCGCACGAGCCTGCCGAACCGATCATGTCCGAGTGACTACCTGGCGGCTTTTGGCCGGCGCTTGCGCGGCTGGAGCTTTGTAGCTGCCGTCTCCACTGGCTCTTCGGCTGGTGGCGCAATATCAGCAGGCAGCAAGGCCGCGCCGATTCGAGGCAGCTTTCCAAAGCGCTCGGCCGCCAGCAGCAGCAGCACGACGAATGTACCTGCCAGGGCCAGCCAGATTTTCCAGTTGCCGGGTTCGTATCGGCATTCAATGGCATGCCGGCCTTGCATGACCGGGATGCCGATAAAGCCCGGGGAGAGCATGGCGGTCTTCACCAGCTTGCCGTCGACCGAGGCCTTCCACTCGGGATGCCAGGTCATCTTGAATAGCGCGAAACCCGCCCGCGTGGCTTCCACTTCCGCACGGTACACACCGGCGTCTTCACTCTGGCTGCGGACCTGGCCCGGCCCCCCCACCGGAAAAGAGATTTGCGGCAAGCTGCTCTCGGCGGACGAATGAGGCAGTCCTGCCGGCGCATCGTGAAAGAAGTCGAGGTACAGGTGAGCCTTGTTTTCGAGCCAATTGCTTTCCAGCCAAAGCTTGTTCAATTGGTAGAAGCTGCCGCGATTCACGGTAACTGCCGCGGGAGCATCGACCACATCGAAATAGCCGCCGCCCGGAGCATCGAGGATCACAAACCGTCCGATCTGAGAGCGCGGCATAAGAAATGCCGGCAATGATGGCCGCAGGACTTCAGGCACCAGCACACTGCGAATGTCGAACAAGCGATATTGCATAGGCTTGCGCTCGTCGAAATGCGCCATGATGTCGCCCGGAAGCGCCATGGTGTGGTACAGAATGGACACAGTCGGAACCTGGTGCACGCTGAGGACGGCATAAATCGGAACGGCGCCGACTTCGAATTTAGCACCCCAGCCCGTGCTTAGCCCCGCATAAGTACGTCCCCCGTGGCCTTTGAGATCGGCCACTACGGCCCCGATCACATTCGCCTGGCTGACATATTGCGCGAGGTTCTGCGTTCCTCCTTCCGCATCACCGGCAAGGTATTGAGCGGTGGTCAGCACGGGGGCGGCCAACAACACTCCGGTTCCGATCACGGCCACTGCGGCGTGCCAGCGCCCTGCGGCCTCCTGCCAAAGAAACGCGAGCCCCAGGGCCGCCAGGAAGATGAGGAAGATGTGCACGCCGCCGGAGACGCGGTGCACGTGCATGTCCGGCGAGACACCCAGCAGGATCAGCAGTGGACCCCAGAAGGGGCGGCCGAAAAAAACGAGAATCCAGAAGACCGCGCCGGCAAGAACAAAACTATCGGCGGGAGGCAACCGGCGCGTGTCGCGGAAGCGCCACAGGATCACGGCAACGCCTGCGAAGGTCAATAGCGTGAGCACCGGAAGCCTGCCGTAATCCAGCAGACCGCCCGTGAACAGCCACTGCAGAACCTGGGCCGCGCCAAACGAATCCCACTTCCAGGCCGGTTCGACAATACTGTGGTTGATAATGGCGCGGTCGAGATATAACGGGACCAACTGATAGACGCAGAGGATAGCGGTTACAGCTCCGATTACCACGGTGCGCAGTATGCGCGTGGAGCGCGGCACGTCACGATCGGGCAGCAGCGCAAGAAGGCATACGGTGAGAGCGCCCATATACCCGTAGATGAGATGGCAGGCCGCGGTAATTCCGAGCAGGAATCCGCTCAGCACGATCGACGTGCCGCGGCGGAGCGCACGGAATGCCATGCCGATCGAGAGCAGGAGAAAGTGGGTTGCCACAGCTTGCGGAAACAGTCCCAGACCCCTCCAGACAAAGCTGTAGTACTCGACGCCAAAAAGGCCCGACGTCGATATGAGTGGCGCCAGCAACGCCGCGGCGGCAGCCGTGAGCGGCGGCAGCTCCAGCAGCAGGACTGCCGCGTAGAAACTCAGCGGCAACAGGACCAGCGACAGATACCGGACCCATACAAAGACCGTCATCAGCGAAACGGCCTTACCCAAAGCAAAATAGATAAATACGACCAGGGCGTGAGCCAGGAGCTGATAGGTGCGAATTTCCGGATACCCGAGCGCCGCTTCGGGGCTCCAAAAATCCAGCGGGTTCTGCCCGCGCTCGATAGCCTGAACCATTCCCTCAATCAGAGTGAAGTGCGACACATTGTCGTTAAGATCGACGCGCGCAACCGAAAGCTCGGGCCAGAGCGCGGCTGCATTCACCATCAGAACGATCAGTAAGATAACCGCCGCGGCCCGTTTGTGCGGCGCCGGCTCGCGCTTCGCGGAGGAGTCAATCATTGCGGTCTCTGCTTGAAATCCGCGGGGATGTTAAACAGTAACAAGGGGCCCAACCGTTCCGTAGGAGCTATCTGATAAGCCCAGGATTTCGTGATGCCCTGCCGCAACAGGTTGAGGTCGACACCCTCGTTTCGCATGCTCAGTTGCATGACGCTTACGACGTTCCAGCCCGGATTGGGATAAGATTCGTTGAAACGTACAACGTGCGGCATCCCGTACCATTTCTCAAAGTCAACGGCTTCGGCGGCAGGCCCCACGAGGTGCAGCGAAACTTCTTTGACTCCAAGTTCCCGCAGACGCCCGGCGAGACGCTTGGTATTCTGACCCCAATCCAGATCCGAGTCGACCAGTACGTTTTGTGGTTCGCCTCCGGCAAAACCGTTGAAATATGACAAATAATCCGGATGGTGAGTGGCTCCGGATAACGCTGTCCAAAGAATCAAGATCGCCAGCACGGACACGATCGCCGCCGACCGGGCGGTCCTGATGATCTGTGTCACGGCGAAGGCAGCTATTATAGAGAGCCCGCAATATATGGGCAGAATGTGCCGTACCCCGATATTGACATTGCTGGTCATGGCCGGAACCAGAATTCCAAGGGCAAAGGCCAGCGGAAGCAGAATTCGCACATTGGCCCACGCTCTGATCGTGTACACGATTCCGATGGCCACCAGAATCAAGAATCCAATCGGCGTCTTCACCGCCAGGACAATCGGAAAGTAATACCACCAGCCTTTATTGCTGACTTCACCCATTAGGTAGTTTTGGTGGCCTTCTACGTTGTGATGCAACGCCACGGAGATTCCATCGAAGAATTCCGGCGCGGGTAGCCTGATATTCCAGGCCGGCACCGTTCCGAACGAAAACCAGTAGGCTGACCAAATGGTGACGGCGCCGATCAAGACCGCCACAAGAAATGAACCGATGCGATCTCTCGCCCAAATGAAAACCCTCGCGGTTCTCGCTGCTGGAATAACAAAGACGCACGCCAGCGCGAGAATTGCCGACGCTGGAACATACCCGAGTGCAGTGAACTTGGTCAATGCAGCAAGTGCGGAAGACACGCCCAGCGCTATTGTTCGAAAAGGAGTCGGTGATTCAGCCCATAGAATCAAAGCAAGAAATGCGGCACTGACAGACGCCGCAAGGCCCATATCCGTAGTCCCCAACCCTGCATGCGCCAAAACCGGAGGAATCAGAGTAAAGAGCCCGGTAGCGATGACGGCCACATCCCCGCCAAAATGGTGGGTACTCCAAAAATAGACGACAAGGCAAGCCAATAGGAAAAACGGAAGGATGCCCAACCGCATCAGAATGAGTGCGCGTTCCGGACGGGGCGACTGGAAGATCACTTCCATACCCTCCCGATTCCGGTCGTCAGCATTCAGAAGGCGCGCCCCATCGAGATACGGCCCCAAGGCTTCCATGGCGCGTGTTAGCGGCGGATGCTGCGATTCGTAGCGGTAGACGTGTTTTGAGAGGTATTCGAGACCGCAGGCGAAGTGCCCAGGCTCGTCAACCGTGATGCTCAGTTCCGAATAAGTCGCCACGATTCGAATACACGCGATCGCGATCAGCACGAAAGCCAGCGCCCGGGAATGGTCTTGGAGAAAGCGCAGGACTGTCGCAGGCGGCGCCAAGGGATCGGAAGACTTAAGCGGCCGCCTGATTTCAGAACTGCGTTTGGTAGTAGCTGTCGACGTCCGATTCATCCAATTGTGATGGAGGTCTACAAGTGTCTATTTTATCTGAGGGCCGGCATGAGCCTGTAAATAACGACTGCGAGCGGCCAGAATCACATCGCAAGCCTCGTTGGCAGGCCGCCAGCCGCGAATCTCGGTCTGCTTCCCTTCCAGCTCCTTATAGATGTCGAAGAAATGCTCGATCTCGCGGAGGTTATGGAGGAAGACCTGGTCGATGGTCTGAATCTGGTCGAAACGCGGGTTGCGGTGAGGCGCAGCCAGGATCTTCTGATCTGGGTGGGCCTGGTCGACCATCTCGAGCATGCCGACCGGACGAACCGTAATCATTACGCCTGGATAGCTGGGTTCATCGGTCAAGGTAAGGACATCGAGCGCATCGCCGTCCTCGCTAAGCGTGCCCGGTATGAACCCGTAGTCGCCGGGGTAGTGCATCGGGGAATAAAGCGCGCGATCCAGGCGGAAGACGCCGAGCTTGTTGTCGTATTCGTATTTGTTGCTGGAGTTCTTGGGGATTTCCACGATCATCCGTACAATCGCGGGACACTCAGGTCCGGGATCGAGATCGTAGAGGCCGGAGCTCACCAAGCCATAGTATCAACGCCTGAGGCCGGCTTTACTCTTGTGCCGTCTTGGCCAGAATTCTCGCGCCACATTCATCCCCACGTCGGCGCCAACCGAGATTCCGCCGCTCGCGAACCCGGCGCCCAAGCCCGCGGCGCTGGCGGGCTGCCAGGCGCGGGAGATTAGTCCGGCGCCGAACGAGCCCGAAAGCCGGCCCACAGCAGGCGTGCGGCCGCCTCTGTTCGTGCGGCGCACCACAAAAGTGCTTGCCACCGCATGCTTCAGACGTGGCCAGGTGCCGGGCCGGTTGGAGCGGTAATAACGCGAATCTTCATGCCGCCAGGCACCCACGCCCATTTGGATCGTCCCCTTGATCACGTGCTGGCCGACGCTGGAGCCGAAACGCTTGGCGTATCCGCCAAAGCCCTGTCCCCACTCGTGCGGTGCATTGCGCGCGGTGCCAAGAGCGGCGCCTGCGGCGGAGCCCGCCAAAGACTTAGGTCCTACGGCGCGCCGCTGGTATTGGCGCAGCTGAGACTCCGCACCCGCGGCAATTGCCGCTATGAGCGATGCTGCAACCAGGCCCGCCAGTATCTGTCTCACAAACATCTTGTTGCACGAAACGGGCCAGTTGCGCCGATGGCAGCAAAGCCTATCCGCCTCATGCGGCTTATCATAAAGGCTTGAGGGCCAATTATCCCGCCACGAACAAACCCGATTCGGAGAGTGGTAATCCGCACCAATTGATGGCCGGCTCCTTGAAGGGCGCCCGCCGCAAAATGCCTTCCTGGCTGCCACAGACGCTGGGCTATTGCATTTCCGCGGCCTCTCTGATCTGGGTGCTGCACGGTTATCCCATCGGAGATCTCATTCCTGCCATCCGCTCGCTGGATTGGAAGTGGGTCGTCCTTGCCACGCTTGCGGATCTTTCCGTCTATGTCTCGCACGCCTGGCGCTGGAATACGCTGTTGAACCCGGTTGTGCGGCTGCGTTTTTGGCGGACGGTGCAATCGATCTACATCGGGCTGTTTGCCAATGAAGTCCTGCCGCTACGGACCGGCGAGCTCATCCGCTGCTATCTCCTGGCCCATTGGAACGATCTACGGCTCTCGCTTAGCTTTGCGTCCGCGGCCGTCGAGCGCTTAATCGATGGTTTCTGGATGCTCGCGGCATTTCTGGTGACCGCTGCGTTCGTCAAAGGAATTCCCCGCGACCTCCTGATCCTGGTGCAGGTGTTAGGGGTCCTGCTATTCGTTGGCGCCGGAATCCTCGTGTGGGTGGTGTTTCACAAGCAGCATGCCCACCTGGTGGTCGCCGAAAGCCGCTGGGCCTCCACGTTGCGCCATATCGTCGAGGGACTCCATCTCATGGGAAACGGCCGCACCTTGGGGCTCACCGTGCTGGTCAGCCTTGCCTACCTGGTACTCCAGGTGCTCACCTACTACTTCCTGATGAAAGCCCGCGGCTACGACCTCTCTTTCTGGGTCGCGGGAGGCGTACTGGCGATCGTGCGGTTCGCTGTTGTCGTGCCGAACGCACCGGGCAACCTGGGTCTCTTCCAAGCGGCTTGCGTGATTGCCCTCAGGCTCTTTGACGTGGAAGAAAACGAGGCTAAGACGTTTTCCTTTGTCCTGTTCTTTGCGACGGTGCTGCCGCTGATTATCGGAGGTGCGATTGCGGTCGCGTTCACCGGCGTGAATATCGCGGAACTGCGCAACCGGGCGCAGCGCGGATTCGGAACGGCGGAACCCGATGCCTGAGTTCGATGTGATCGGCCTGGGGCTGAACGCCACAGACACGCTGCTCGTGGTGCCCCAGTTTCCGGCCTACGCCGGCAAAGTCCGCATCGTCGAGGAAATCACGAGTTGCGGCGGCCAGGTCGCCAGCGCGTTGGTGGCCTGCGCCCGTCTCGGTTTGCGAACCAGATACCTCGGCACGGTGGGCGGCGATGAACGGGGGCGGATGCAGATCGAAAGCTTGCGCGCCGAAGGAGTTGATCTGCGGCATGTGGAGGTCCGGGAGAACTGCCCCAACCAGTCGGCCTGCATCGTGATCGACCGATCCACCGGCGAGCGGACCATCTTCTGGCGCAGGGACGACTGCCTGCGAATCGATCCCGAGGAGATTACCGCGGAACAGATCGTCGGCGGCCGGCTGCTGCTGGTGGACGGACACGACACCGCTGCGGTCGCTCGGGGGGCGGAAATCGCGCGCGGCGCGGGCATCCCCGTGGTTGTCGACGTCGACACGATCTATTCCGGCTTCGAACGCGTGTTGCCGCATGTGGATTACCTGGTTGCCAGTTCCGAATTCCCGGCAGCCTGGACCGGTGAAAACGATCCCTGCCGGGCGCTGGATGCCATCCAGAATCACTACGGCATGCGCGTAGCGGCAATGACGCTGGGCGCGCACGGGGCGCTGGCGCGCGAAGCTGGAAGGTTCATTTATTCCCCGGCCTTTGTAGTGAACTGCATAGATACGACCGGCGCCGGCGACATTTTTCACGGGGCGTTCTGTTATGCTGTTTTGCAAGACATGCCGCTCGGCGAAGCTTTGGAGTTCGCAAACGCGATGGCCGCGCTCAATTGCACCGCCTATGGCGCCCGCGGCGGAATCCGCGGCGCCGAAGAAGTGCGCGCGCTGATGACTCGCGGCGAGCGGCGTGTGCATCCCGATTTCGCCGTGCATTCCGGCGAAGCGCGATTCGCCCGGTGACGGAATGTTCCCTTTACGCGATACACAGCCGAGTTACTCGACGCCTGTCGTCACGGTGCTGCTGATCGTGGTCAACGTTCTGGTCTTCCTCTTCGAGTTCTCCCTCGAACCGTACTCGCAAAACGCTTTCATAGAGACCTATGGACTGGTCCCCGACCGTTTCCACCTGTTGAACATTTTCACTTCAATGTTCCTGCATGGCGGATGGATGCACGTGCTGGGGAACATGTGGTTCTTGTGGATCTTCGGAGACAACATCGAAGACATCCTGGGCCACGGAAAGTTCCTCCTGTTTTATCTGCTGTGCGGTGTAGCTGCCGCTCTGGCGCAGACTCTGCTGAACCCGTTTTCCCGGGTGCCGATGGTCGGCGCGAGCGGCGCGATTGCGGGCGTGATGGGCGCCTACATGATCAAATTCCCCACCTCGCAAATCCGGACTCTTGCATTCATCTTCTTCTTCATCACTACCTTCGAGGTGCCGGCCTGGGTCATGCTCATTTATTGGTTCGGTATTCAATTGGTCAGCGGTGTCGGGAGTATTGGCTACACACAAGTGTCCCAAGGGGGCACAGCTTTCTTTGCGCATGTGGGAGGATTCATCGCCGGGATGGCTATTATCAACCTGCTGCGGCCGCAGCAGCGGTTCGCACGCCGCAGAGACTTGTCCTGGTAACCGATGCCTTTGGTGACTCTCTATACGCGCAAGGGCTGCTGCCTCTGCGATGAGGCCAAACACGTGATTGCGGAAGCGCGGCGTCGGGCCGAGTTCAATTACCAGGAGCTGGACATAGATGCCGACCCCGAACTTCGGCGTCTCTATAACGATCAGATCCCGGTAATCGCCATCGACGGAGTGCCGGCATTCCGGTACCGTGTCGGGATACAGGAGCTTTTGCGCAAGCTGGCATGAATCTCGACGTTCTCGCGATCGCCGCCCATCCCGACGATGTGGAACAGACCTGTGGCGGCACGCTTCTCCGCATGGCGGAAATGAGCTACCGGACCGGGGTGCTCGACCTGACTGCCGGAGATATGGGTACGCGCGGCACTCCGGAGACGCGCATTGCCGAGTCTGACGTTGCAGCCAAACATCTGCAACTGGTCTGGCGCGGAAACCTGCATCTGCCGGACGCGCGACTTGAAAATACCCTCTCCGCGCGCATGACGCTGGCCGTCAAAATCCGCGAACTCAAACCTCGCGTCGTGATTCTGCCCTATTGGCAGGCGCGCCACCCCGATCACTACCGCGCCGGCGAATTGGGATACGAGGCCTGCTTCCTGGCGGGGCTTAAGAAACTCGATCCCTATTCGGAACCGCACCGGCCCTTCAAAATCATCTACTCGAGCGTTTACGCCGACGTCAAGCCATCGTTCATCGTGGATATTAGCGCCCAGTTCGAACGCCGCATGACCGCACTACTGAGCTACGTTTCGCAATTTGGGCATACGGAGCAGGGCGGCGCCCTGTTTCCCGGCGAACAGGAAATCCGCGAACGCCTCGGGGCCATCGCGCGGTTCTATGGGAACCAGATTGGCGTGCGGTATGGCGAACCGTTTGTGATTAAGGAGGCCATGGAGGTCGGGGACATCGTGGCGATGCCGGTGCGGTCGATCTGAAAGTCAGGCCAGCCGCGGCTATGATGTAAAGGCTATGGCGACTATCATTGACGGAAACCGGATACGCGACGAAATCAAAGCGGAATTGAAGCCGCGCGTCGCGCGCCTTGCTTCCTCAAAGCGGCCGCCCGGATTGTCCGTCGTGCTCGTGGGCAGCCATGCCGCGTCCGAGGTCTACGTTCGCAACAAAGTGAAAACCGCCTTGGAACTGGGCATTTGCTCCGAAAAGATCACACCGCCGGAATCCATCACCACGGAAGAGTTGCTCGCGATCGTGGACGAGCTAAATGGCCGGGACGAAGTGGATGGCATCCTGGTGCAACTCCCTTTGCCCAAACAGGTGGACACCAAACGAATCCTGCTGGCCGTCGCTCCCGAAAAAGACGTTGATGGTTTTCACCCCTACAATGTGGGCTGCCTCGTGGCTGCTCTACCGGCGCCCCGCGCCTGTACGCCTGCCGGCATTATCCAACTCCTGAAGCGTTATGAGATTCCGATCGCGGGAAAACGGGCCGTTGTAGTAGGCCGCAGCGACATCGTCGGCAAGCCCACCGCATTGATGCTCCTGCATGAGCACGCCACGGTGACGATTTGCCACTCCAAGACCGTGAACTTGCCGGCGGTTTGCCGCGAGGCCGATATCCTGGTGGCTGCCATGGGAAGGCCCGCATTGATTACGGGCGAATACATTAAGCCGGGAGCTACCGTGATCGACGTAGGCACAAATTCCCTCACCAGCCGCGGCGAAATTGCCCGCATATTCCGCGATTCGGCGGAAAAACTGGCCGCCTTTGACAAGAAGGGCAGCGTCTTGGTGGGCGATCTGGACCCCGTCGACGTCGCGGAAAGATCCGGGGCCTACACTCCGGTTCCGGGAGGCGTCGGGCCCTTGACCATCGCGATGCTGATGGTCAACACCGTCGAATCCGCCGAACGCCGCCTGGGAGTATGTTGAAAGTTGGGCTTACCGGCGGGCTCGCCTGCGGCAAGAGTTTCGTCGGGGAAGCGTTGGCCCGCTACGGGTGCTTTGTCATCCGCGCGGACGAATTGGGACATGAAGTGCTTGCCCCCGGAGGGGAGGCATACGACAGCGTGATTCAGGAGTTCGGGAGCGAAATCGTGGACGCCGGCGGGCGTATTGACCGCCGCCGGTTGGCAGCGCGAGTCTTCGGCGATCCGCAGGCATTGGTTCGCCTCAATGCTCTGGTGCATCCGCCTGTGGTGCGCCGCGAAGAACAACTGATGGCCGATTTCGCGTCCCGGGAGCCGAAGGGAATTGCCGTTGTGGAGGGCGCGATTCTGGTGGAAACGGGCAGCTACCGCCGCTTCGACCGGCTCGTCCTGGTCACCTGCTCCGAAGAGCAGCAGTTGCATCGGGCCATGCACCGTGATGCTGTAACCGAGGAGGAGGCTCGCGTCCGCCTCAGCCGCCAAATGCCCCTGGCCGAGAAACGGAAATTTGCCCACTTCGTCATAGATACATCGGGCGCCAAGGAAGATACTCTGCGGCAAGCCCGCGCAGTCTACGAAGAATTGCGGAGAATAGAAGCATGAGAGTTTTGCGACCATTTCTGTGGGCTGCCATGCTGGTAGCCGCCTTCGTATACGTCACTTCGATCTCGCGCTGGGACATGGCTCGTCTCTTGCAGCCGATCCGTTCTGCTGGGCGGCTGTGGACCGAGGGCCAAGCCTCGGCCGCCGGTCCGGCATTCTCCGCCGATGAGCAGAACAATATCGATATCTACAAGGCGGCGCGCGACGCGACGGTGAATATCACGTCCATTGTGTACCGCGAAGGCTGGTTTTTTCAGCTTGTTCCGGAAAAGGGCACGGGCTCGGGTTTCATTCTGAATCCCAATGGTGAAATCCTGACCAATAATCATGTGGTCAGCGGCGGCGGCAGCCGGCTCACGGTCACACTCTCGGATAAGAAAACATATAAGGCAAGGCTTCTCTGGAACGATCCGAGGAACGATCTCGCCATGGTGCGCATCGATGCCGGACACAAGCTCCCTTACTTGAAGCTCGGCGATTCCGATGTGCTGGTTGTCGGCCAAAAGGTGCTCGCCATCGGCAATCCCTTCGGTCTGGATGGCACCTTGACCACGGGAATCGTAAGTTCTCTCGGCCGCACCATCGAAGCCGAAGAGGGGCAGCGCCTGGAAGGCATGATTCAGACAGACGCCGCCATTAACCCCGGAAACAGCGGAGGACCCCTGCTCGATTCTCACGGCAACGTCATCGGCATCAATACGGCCATTTACGGACCGCAAGGAAACATAGGCCTTGGATTCGCTATGCCCATCAATCGCGCCAAGCCTCTGCTTGAAGAGTATTCGCAGAGCGGAAAAATCTCGCGTCCGTCATTGGGCATCACTACGGTCTATATTTCGGGCGATCTGGCGGAAGAGTTGGAACTCCCGACTTCGGGAGGGCTTCTGATTCAGAACCTGGAGCCCGGATCTGCAGCGGACGCAGCAGGATTGCACGGGTATAGGCGTGTCGTGATCGTTGGGAATTACCGCCTGGGGATCGGCGGAGATTTTATTACTGCCGTTGAAGGGGAACACGTCACCGGCAACGACTCGCTGGAGCGCGCTCTGAGCCGCAAACGCGGAGGCCAGATTCTGAATCTGACTATTTATCGCAATGGACGTTCGCAACAAGTGGCGGTGCGTCTGGGCGAAGCCCGCCAGGCGATCTTGTAGGTACGTCAAGCGCTTCGCCGTTACGGCTTGGGCGCGGAATTACTCCGGCTATCGAGCACCTCGCGCACCTTCCGAACCAGCGCGTCGGGCATGAATGGCTTCTGCAGAAACGCAGCGCCGGAACGCAGGATTCCATGGTGGATGATCGCCTCGTCCGTGTAGCCGGAAATATACAGGACGCGCATTTCCGGGTGTAGCGGGCTGATCTTGCGCATCAGGTCCGGCCCGCTCATTTCAGGCATTACAACATCCACCACCGAGAGGGGGATATCATTCTTATAAAGCTCGCATAACCGCAAGGCTTCCTCGCCTCGCGTCGCCTCGAGTACCTTGTAGCCCCGCGCCGTCAAGACGTCGAGAATCAACTTGCGCACGCGAGCTTCGTCCTCTACCAGCAGTATCGTCTCGAAACCCCCGAGTTCGGCCTCCGGCAAAGCCGCCGCCTGCTGGGTCGCCGCGTCGCTGGAAGCCTGCGGCAAATAGATACGAGCCGTCGTACCCACGCCCAACTCGCTATAAATGCCGATCGCTCCTCCGCTCTGGCGAATAATGCCATAAGCAGTCGCCAGTCCCAGGCCCGTCCCACGGCCGGGATTCTTCGTAGTGAAGAACGGCTCGAAGAGGTGGCTCTTGGTTTCTTCGTTCATTCCGGTTCCCGTGTCGACCACGGATAGAGTGATGTAGGTTCCCGGTTTGACTCCCAGTTGCTTCGCCGAAAAACTGGCGCCAAGCTGCACGGTTCCCGTTTCGATGGTTAACTTACCGCCGTTCGGCATGGCGTCCCGAGCATTCACTGCCAGGTTCATAATCACCTGTTCGAGCCGTCCAGGATCGGCATCGATGCTGTCGTTTGAGGCGGCAGGAATGGTCACCAGCTCAATATCCTCGCCGATCAGGCGCCGTAGCATTTTCTCGATCTGAAGCACCAACTCGTTGAGGTGTATGAGGTGGGGTTGCAGGGGCTGCCGGCGGCTGAACGCCAGCAACTGGTTGGTCAGCGCTCCTCCCCGCTCCGCGGAGCGGCGAATTTCCTCCAGCGCGCTCCGATACGGCGGGGGCACATCGGACTTGGAGAGCAGCAGGTCGCTGTAGCCCGTGATAATCGTGAGCAGGTTGTTGAAATCATGGGCCACACCTCCCGCAAGGCGTCCCACCGCTTCCATCTTCTGCGCTTGCCGGAATTGCTCTTCCAGGCGAACACGCTCCCGCCGCTGTGCGGCGGCGCGCAACTCCCGTTCGACTGCCGCATTCAGGCGCATCAGGTTGTTGCGCATCAAATGGTCGGCAGCTCCCGCTTTTAGCAGGGAGATGACTTCTTCGTCCCTGATTTTGCCGGTGATAACGATAACCGGCAGGTCCACCCCCTTATCCTGAATAATGCTTAATGCCTGCAAAGCGCTGAAATCAAGATCGGCGAAATCGGAGATAACCAGGTCCCAGCCTTTAACCAGCGCATTATCGAGTTGCGCCCGCGAAGTGATCTGTTCGACTACTGGTTCGTAATCACCGCGGCGTAGCTCGGCTTCAATCGCCTCGGATCGGCTAGCGCCAATGAAGATCAGCCGGAGTGGGATAGGCATTTGGTGCTAGAACTTCACCAGGGTAATGGATCTTATGGTGGAAAACTAAAGTCCCTTTTTGAAGACTGTACGTAAAGTAACAATCACAGGGGCAACTGCTTTGATAATGCAGGAAATAGCGATTGCACGAAATCGATTCCGGTTGCCGTCGCGCCACTCACGTCATTATTAACTACAGGTACGATTACGCGTACTAAGGCGGTATCGCTGCGATGATAACGAATCGAATCAGCCACCAGCCAGAATTTGGCTCTGTACTCACTGGCAATAATTCGGCTGTGACTCTGATACCAGTAAATGGTCACATCCTTTTCGTCACCGTATGCGGTGACGAACCGGTTCGCGACGATGGGTTCGCTGCGGTCCGCAACGGGAATGGTCACCAGACCGGTCTGGATCGGCTCCCAGCCTGAACCCGGCAGGCAGTTCTTGGGAGAATGCGGCGATTGGCCGGTGCGCTGCGTTTTAAAAAATGCGATGAAGAGATTGGTCTCCACTCCGCCACCCGGTCGCGCGTAGAGGCGGTTGAGTGTGTCATCGGCTTTTAACACCTCTTGCACCTCCGGCTCGATGGGAATGTCTTTCACCATCCGCCAGGAACCAAAAAGATTCGTGAACTGATTGAGAGGCGCCACGACTGGAATGGTCTCCGGGCGCGAGATGGCCGCATACAGGACAACCGCCTGGAGCGCCAAAACCCCGCTGAGCACCTGCGCAAATCGGCTTTGCAGAAAGAGCATGCTATGGATGCGCTCCCTTCGGCGCCGAAAGCCGCATCAGGATTTGATGCAGCACGATCAGGCTGAAAAGCGAAACCATGAAAATCACCCACCCTTGCGCGGTGTGGAAGAAGCCCTCGGCCCATTCGGGTTTCCATTCGGTAATTAGGCCGGTCACGGTAACGCGGCTCGCGTTCGCCAGTATGGCGATAGGGACAGTGGAGACGAATAACGCCGCCCGAATCCAGTGATTCTTCTCAAAGAAATGCCCATAAACAAGGGAGAGATACGTCAACGTCAGCAGGGAGCGTATCCCGCTGCACGCCTCCACCACCGATAACCTCTGATTCGGCAACTCCAGGATGTTTCCTTCACGCAATACGGGAAGGCCCAGGAATGCCAAGGCGTCACCAGCCAGGTGGCTGGCCAGGAATTGTAGAGGGAACGTGATCCGGTTGTAGATCACAGCGGGAATGGGAATCATGAAAAACAGAAGCGCAAGCGGGAAGAACAAGCGCCGCACCATCAGAGTTCCGCCGAGCATCCATACCGCGCCGAAGACCGTGATCACAAACGCTGTGCGCGCCAAAAACAATTCCGCGCCCAGCGTGGCCACATACAATTGCGCCGTTCCATAGAGCACTACCAGCAGTCCCCACCAGTTCGGCCGCGTCTTGAGGGCAGCCAATTCATCGCGGCGCCGCCATATTAGGAATGCCGTGATAAACGGTACGAAAAAGCCGTGGCTCATGTCCGGATCGTGATCCCACTGCCGGACCAGACGCGCCAAAATCGGGGCGTACGAAGCGAGCAGCAACGCTCCAAACCACGCGAGCTCGACCCACGGCAACCTCCGTGTCGTGGTTGGTGTCTCGAGAGCCGGAATCATGCCAAGACTATGGTTATGATATCAGGGGCTTGCACGCCCTGAACCAGAAGCACGGCAGGCTAGACTGGAGAAAGTGGAAGAAGAAGTACTCGGAAAGGCATACGACTCGCGGTTAATGGGACGTTTGCTGGTCTATTTGCTCCCTTACTGGAAGCTGGTGGGCCTCTCGCTGGTGTTCCTGCTGGTCCAATCCAGCCTTCAGATTTTAGGCCCGCTGATTACCAAAGTTGCGGTCGACCGGTATCTGAGCCCCACTCAGGCTCCAGGCGGCAACACCTTCATCGATAGTTTTCTGCCGGCCGATCCTTGGACCGGCTTGAGCAAACTTGCCTTCGTGTACTTGATCGTGATCGGCGGCACCTTCCTGTCCGAATTCGCACAAATGTACCTCATGCAGCGCACCGGGCAGTTTGCCATGTTCGACCTGCGCCGGCAATTGATGGAACACTTGCAGCGGCTCGATTTGGCTTTCTACGACAGGAACCCCGTCGGCCGGCTGGTAACCCGCGTCACTACCGACGTCGACGTGTTGAGCGACCTGTTTTCGTCCGGGCTGGTGACGATCCTCGGTGATGTCCTGGTGCTGGCATTCATTCTCGCGGTGATGTTTCAAATGAGCCCCCTGCTCACCGGAATCATGTTGGCTGTGATGCCCTTCGTAATCCTGGTGACCGTCCTGTTCCGGCGCAGCGTGACGCAGAGTTATCGCCGTATCCGCGTGGCTATCGCCCGGATCAATTCCTACCTGCAGGAGCACATCACAGGAATGGCCGTGCTGCAGTTGTTCAACCGCGAGCGCCGTAGCAGCGCGGAGTTCGAAGAAGTGAACCGGAACCACATGCTCGCCTACAAGGACGCGATTACCGCGTACGGCTGGTTCTATCCCGTGGTCGAGTTCCTTTCCATGCTGGCTCTGGCCGCGATCCTTACCTACGGCGGATTCCGCGTGACGGCGGGCCAGCTCACCTTGGGCGTGATCGCCTCCTTCCTCCAATACGGCCTGCGCTTCTTCCGGCCGATTCAGGATCTCAGCGAGAAGTACAACATCCTGCAGTCTGCGATGGCTTCCGCGGAGCGCATCTTTAAACTACTGGACACATCTGCGACGATTCTGCCTCCGGCCGTGCCCCATCCGGCGCCGTCGCAGACCGCCGCCATCGAATTCGAACACGTTTGGTTTGCGTATCAGGCCGAGGATTGGGTGCTGCAAGACGTCAGCTTCCGCGTCGCCCCGGGCGAGACCATCGCTGTCGTCGGCCATACAGGCGCGGGGAAGACGACGCTCATCAGCTTGCTGCTGCGTTTTTACGATGTGCAGAAGGGCGCGATCCGGATCGGCGGCAGGGACGTGCGCGAGTTCGATGCGGTCGAACTGCGCCGCCAGTTCGGCGTTGTGCTCCAGGATCCCCATCTGTTCACCGGTACCTTGGAGGAGAACATCCGCTTGGGTACCGAATCCATCCCTCGCGAGACTGTGGAGGCCGCCGCCGAACAAGTGAACCTGCTCGATTTTGTCCGTACGTTGCCGGAGGGATTAGAACATCCCATTCGGGAACGCGGAAGCGGTCTTTCGACGGGTCAAAAGCAGTTGATCAGCTTCGCGCGGGCCCTGGCGCACCGGCCGCGCTATCTGATCCTCGATGAAGCCACTTCCAGTGTGGACACCGAAACCGAGTTCCGCGTCCGCGAGGCGCTGGCCCGCATGGTGGAGGGCCGGACCTCGATCATCATTGCGCATCGCCTTTCGACGATTCAGCGCGCGGACCGCATTCTGGTAATGCACAAAGGGCGTTTGCGCGAATCCGGCACCCACCAGGAACTGCTGGCGCACCGGGGGATTTACTGGAAGCTGTACCAATTGCAATACAAAGACCAGGAGATTCGCGCGCCCGAAGCGCCGGTGGGCGATTGACCTCGCGCGACGTCCCGCCCAAGCCGCCGCCGCACCTTGAGCGGTATCGCCGACTCTGCTATCCTCAAATCGTTGAAATTATAAGGAGATGGTCTTCTCCGGCCAGTGCGGCCGGACCTACCTCGAGAGGTTCACATGTCAGGCCATTCAAAATGGGCCACTATTAAACACAAAAAGGCGGCTTTGGACGCCAAGCGCGGGAAGATGTTCACGCGCCTCATCAAGGAAATTACGATCGCCGCCCGCAACGGGGGCGACCCCGACTCCAATCCGCGCCTCCGCACCGCGATCCTCGCCGCCAAGGGCGTCAGCATGCCCGCCGATAACATCAAGAAAGCCATTATGCGCGGCACGGGAGAACTGGAAGGCGGCCAGATCGAAGAAGTCATGTTCGAAGGTTATGGGCCGGGCGGCGCCGCCATCCTGGTCAATGTCGCTACCGACAATCGCAACCGGACCGTCAGCGAGATCCGCCATGTCTTCTCGAAAAACGGCGGCAACATGGGCGAGCAGGGCAGCGTCGCCTGGATGTTCGAGCGGCGCAGCCAGATCTTCGTGCCCGGCGATAAGGCCACTGAAGACCAGCTCATGAATATTGTGCTCGATGCCGGCGGCGACGATCTGCGCAACGAAGGCGAGCGCTGGGAAATCCTCTCCCCTCCGGAAGCGCACGAAGCCGTTCTCAAGGCCCTCGATGGCAGCCACCTCCCGCACGAAGACGCCAGCATCGCCATGGTTCCCAAGAATCTGATCAAGCTCGAAGGAAAGAACGCCAGCGGCATGTTGAAGCTCAGCGAAGCCCTCGAAGACCATGACGATGTGCAGAATGTCTACTCCAATTTCGATATCGACGAAAAGGAGTTGGAGGCGATGGCCTGACGCCGTGCGCGTGCTTGGTATCGATTGCGGCTCGGAACGCACCGGTTACGGCGTAATCGAAAGCGATGGGTGCGAGCACCGCATGCTGGCGGCCGGTGTCATCCGGACCAGCCCCAGGTCGCCGTTCGAGAAGCGCCTGCTGGAGATCGCCAGCGCGTTGCGCAGTCTGATCCGCGAGCAGTTGCCGCAGGCCGCCGCGGTGGAGGAGGTCTTCTATTCGGCTAATGTCAAGACGGCCCTCAAGCTGGCGCATGTCCGGGGGATCGCTTTGCTGGCGATCGCGGAAGCGGGTCTCGAAATGGCCGAGTATTCGCCGCTCGAAGTGAAGACCAGCGTCGTGGGCTATGGCCGGGCGGAAAAGAGCCAGGTGCAGATGATGGTGCGGTCCTTATTGGGCACGCGGGAAGCCATCGAATCGGAAGATGCCTGCGATGCCTTGGCCGTGGCCATATGCCATGCCACGCATGAGGCGACCCGAAGGCGGCTGGCATTCGAGGAGCGCGCATGAAGCGGACGTGGATCTTGTTGCTGGCAGTGGCGGGCGCGGCCCTGGCAGAGGGGCCTGCGCTCTTCTATTCCAAGTCATTCCCCGGGAGCACTCCGGCCTACGTGCAGATCACCCTGGCGAAGGATGGCAACGTCGAATATCGTGAAGCACCGGACGAGGACAACCCCGTTAAGTTCCAGCTCACAGCGGCAGAGACCGAGGAAGTGTTCGGTCTGGTGGAGAAGGCAGGTTCGTTCAAGCGCCCGTTGGAGGCGCCCGTCAAAGTCGCTTTCATGGGCGCCAAGACGTTCCGCTATGAAAACGGAGCCGAAAAGAACGAGGTGAAGTTCAATTACACGCAGGATTCGTCCGGCCAGGCTTTGGCCGACTGGTTCGAACGCATGGCGGAATCGGCGCAGCGCCGCATCGACCTGGAACGCGCCGCAAAGTACGACAAGTTGGGCGTCGTGAAATCTCTGCTGCTGTTGGAAACGTCTCTGGACCGCAAACGGCTGGTCGCTCCCGAGCAGTACCTGCCCATGCTCGATCGCATCGCCAAGAACGAGACCTACATGCATACCGCGCAGGCGCGCGCCGCCGATATCGCCGCGGCCATCCGCAATCCCAAGCCATGAAGCGGGCGCTCGCCTCAGCGCTTTTCGGATTGGCGCTGTGGGGCGCGGACCAGAACCCTACCCTCTCGGAGCAGGAAAAGAGAGACCTGAACAATGCCCTGCGGGAAGCGGGCGCCAGCCCGGACGAGAGTCTGCGTGCCATCGAGAAACATCTGGCGAAGTACCCGAACTCGCCGCGGCGGCCGGAGTTGGAGCGGTCGGCCGTGCGCGCAGCCATCGAAGCCAGGGACGACCGGCGCCTCATCCTCTACGGCGAACGCGTGCTGGGGCGGGAGACGGGCGATGCTTTCACACTCGAGAGGATGACCCGCGCGCTGCTACAAAGCGACTCGACAGAGAGTGCGGAAACGGCTCTGGGATATGCACGCAGGTTCGAAGCCGAGGTGCGCCAGGCGTTGCGAGGGGGACCTCCGGCCAGAGTCGTGCAATCGGATTGGCGGGACGGTCTGGAGCGCAGCCTGAGCCAGGCGTTGACTTATGAGGCGCGCGCCGCCGGGAACCTTGGCCGGGCCAGCGAGGCAATCGCCCTGGCGCAACGCGCTTTTGAGACCTACCCCAACGCGGAATCGGCGCGTGAAGGAGCGCGCTGGCTGGAGCGCGCCGGGGACCCCGAAGCGGGCGCGCGGCGCCTGTCTGATGCTCTGACCATTCCCGATCCCCGCACGACCGATGCGGACCGCGTTCGCGATCGCGCCCGCATGGGGCAACTCTGGCGCCAGGCCACGGGCTCCGATTCCGGATTGGGCGATCTGCTGCTCGAAGCCTTCGATCGCAACATGGAGCTGCTTCAGGCCCGCGCGCTGCGCCTCCGCGCGAACGATCCCAATAGCGGCCTCACCGATCCCAGGGAGTTCACCCTCGCCGGCCTGAATGGGAATCGCCTTTCCATGGCCTCGCTTCGCGGGAAGGTTCTGATCCTCGATTTCTGGGCCACCTGGTGCATTCCGTGCCGCGAACAGCATCCGCTCTATCAGCAGGTGATGCGACAGTTGCAAGACGCGGAAGTCGTATTCCTTTCGATTTCCACCGATGAGGACCCCCAAGCCGTCAAGAAGTTCCTGGCCGAGCATCCGTGGCCGGAACCGGTCTGGTTCGAAGACGGGCTTTCGCGAGCGCTCGCAGTTACCGAGATCCCTACCACCATAGTGATCGGACGCGACGGCAAGGTTGCGGGCCGGATCAACGGCTTTGTGGCCGAACACTTTGTCGAGAGGCTCACGGAGCGCATTCGAGACGCTCTGAACGCAAAGTAACAGGCGGCGCTAAACGACCAGCCGGCGCCCGTTCCGCAACTGGCCAGTCATTTAACCAGGTGACCGAGCGGGGGTCGCCTTCTGATCAGAGCCCCCGCGCTCTTTGAGAAGGCATATACTTGATAGGACAAGGAGGGCGAGATGTTTCGGAACCTCACTTTCGTAGCTGTGGTGGCGGTCGTTCTCGCGCTGGTCGCAGGGCAGGCTATCGCGCAACAATCGTTCACCGCCAAACCCGCCACGGTCGCGGCGAAGACGTGGAAGGTATCCCGGACGGTGGATGGGCAACCGGATCTTCAAGGTGTGTGGGCAAACAATAATGCAACACCACTCGAGCGGCCCAAGGAACTGGCAGGGCGTGCGTTGCTGACGGAGCAGGAAGTCGCGGCGCTCAAAGCCAAGGCGGGTGAGTTGTTTAGCGGCCAGTCAGACGCTGCGTTCGGGGATACGGTTTTTCTAAGCGTATTGGCTAATGTAAGCGGGACAAAAGCAGGGTTCAAAAGCACGGACGGCGAGACCGGCGACTACAGTTCGGTGTGGACGGTCGAGCGGGATTGGGATAATCGAACCTCGCTAATTACCGACCCCTCCGACGGCCGGTTGCCGCCCACGACGCCGCAGGCGCAAGAAAAGCAGCGCGCCGCCGCGGCGGCGAGGAACCGCCCGGCGGCCGGTCCCGAGGATCGGTCTCTGAGCGAGCGGTGCATCACGTTCGGTTCGCCGCGGCTGGCTGCGGGATACAACAGCTATTTCCAGATCCTGCAGGCTCCGAAGCAGGTGGTCATCCTCATGGAGACGATTCACGATGCGCGCGTGATTCCGCTGGATGGGAACCCGCACCTGCCGGCCAACGTCCAGACGTGGCTCGGCGACGCGCGGGGACGCTGGGAAGGCGACACGCTCGTAGTGGATACGACGAACTATAAGCCCGGTGTGTTCCTGAACGTTTCGACCGAAAAGCTGCATGTGATCGAGAGATTCACGCGCACGGGCGCCGATACTTTGAAATGGGAGATCACGGTAGACGATCCGGGGGCATGGACGAAACCGTGGACCGCGATGATCCCGCTGAGGCCGTCGCGGGATGCGCTCTACGAGTACGCCTGCCAGGAAGGCAACTACGGGTTGCAGGGCATTCTCGCGGGCGCGCGACGCGACGAGCAGCTAGCCGAAAAGAAATAGCTGTAATAGGCTGCCGCCTCTCAACCCGCAATCGATTTCCACTCGCTTACTAAATGCTCTGCCGTGCGCCAGGCCAGCGCCTGGATTGTCAGCGTGGGGTTCCGCGCCCCGTGACTTCCCATCACTGATCCCCCGAGTATGCCCAGATTGGGGACTTCATGCGAGAAGCCCCACTTGTTTACTACGTTCGTTTCCGGGTTGTCTCCCATTCGTGTGCCGCCCACCGCATGCCACGATTGGTTGGGACCTTCGGGAGGAAGCACGATGCGCATTACGTCCATCGCGCCAGCAGCTCGCAGCCACTCTTCGGCCTTGTCTGCAACATAGGCCCGGATTCGCTGCTCATTCTCCTTGGGGCCGCTCGTGATCCGGCACACTGGGTCGCCGAGCGGGTCTTTCACTTCGGGGTCGAGGTCGAGCCAAGTGTTTTCATACGGCAGCGAGGTGCACTGCGCGTAAACTCCTGTCCACCTTCCGGCATTTTGAGAAACGAACGCTTTCCATCGCGAGCCCCATGCGGGCGCGCGTTCGAACGTAGGCATGGCCGCGGCCGCGATCGGGTGGACTTCATGACCCACCGTCATGCTCGCGCCTCCGATGAATCGCAGCCCCGCGTGGTCAAAGTTGTCGTCCGCCCAGTTGTTCACCACCACCGCTTGCGCGTTAGCGCCGTACCAGATGTTCAAATCTGACGGGAACAACCCCACAGTCTCCCTCCCATCCCAGTGCGCTATGTAATGCCGGCCTACCTGCCGCTGGTTATTCGATAAGCCGTTCGGAAAATCGTTCGATTTCGAGAGCAGCAGCAGACGCACGTTCTCATACGTGTAGGAAGCCAGCAGCACTGCCTTTGCCGGTTGGAAGTATTGCTTGCCGCCGCGAAGGTACTCGACTCCAGTTACCCTGCCGCCAACCGCGATGATGCGCGTCACCTGCGCATAATCGGCAATCTTCAGGTTGCCGGTGTTCACGGCCAACGGAATCGTCGTGACCGCAGTGGAATTTTTGGCCTTGATGTGGCAGCCGCCCGTATCGCACCAGCCGTGGTATGCACAGGCCGGGCGGCCGGCATACGGCTGCGAATTGATGGCAGCCGGCGACCGGTGCCCGTTCCAGCCCAGCTTCTGCGCGCCCGCCGTCAGCAGGTCCGTGAAGTCGGTGTCACGCAGCGGCGGCATCGGATACTCCCGCCTTCTGGGTCCCTCGAATACATTGCCCTGAGCGTCGATTCTTCCCTGGATGTTGCCGGCCTTTCCCGAAACGCCGATAGCGTATTCCACCTTGTCGTAATACGATTCCAACTCATCGTAGGTGAGGGGCCAATCTTCGATGGTGCTCCCGTTGGGCAGCGCACCAGCTCCATACCGGCGCAACGCTTCCGTGCGGATGCGGAAGTCCCACGGCGCGAAGCGCCAACTGTTCCCGTCATAGTGAATGGTCGAGCCGCCGATGGCGTTCATCATCGTCCGGCCACCAGTGGCCCGACGCGCGCGCTCCGAAGGACTGGTGCGGAAAGTCGGAATCTCGTTCTTGGTTTTAGCCGCTGCGGTCATCAGCATGCGGACGTTATTATGGATCTCGTCGCTGTGGTAATCCTTCTGAGGATTCAACCACCCTCCCGCTTCAATAGCCGCGACCTTGATTCCTGCGCGTGCCAGAGGCAGCACGGCGACGCCGCCCGCGCCACCTAGTCCCACTACCGCTACATCCGCTGGTTTCAGACGAATCGCCACGGCTTCCTCCTAACTCTACTCGCGTCGCTTACAGACTGCCGCGTCGTAGCAAATTGTACTCGATTCTCTATTCGTATCTCAGCGCTTCAGTCGGATCCAGATGCGCCGCGCGGTTGGCGGGCAGCATGCCGAAGATGAGCCCGACCATGCACGAGACGCCGAACGCTACCACAATGGCCACCGGGGAAATCGGAATTTTGATATCGGCGAATAGTTGCACGCTGAGCGGAATAGCAATGCCGAGCAGGATGCCGACCGTGCCCCCCACCAGGCTGACGATGATCGCCTCTGTCAGAAACTGAAGCAGAATCTCCCGCGGCGCCGCGCCTACGGCCAGGCGGACGCCGATCTCGCGCGTGCGCTCCGTTACGGTCACCAGCATGATGTTCATGATCCCGATGCCGGAGATGATTAACGTGATAGCGGAAACCATGACCAGAACCGCAGAAAGGATCAGCGAAATGTTGCGCACCGCGTTGAGGATCGCGGTCAGAGTGTCAACGTGGTAGCGCGCGCCCGGCCGGTGGCGCGTTTCCAGAATCTCCTGGACGCGTGCGGCGACACGATCCACTTCCTGCGCGGAACGCACTTGCACGTAGAGCGGATCGATCCGTTCCACCGACGTGAAGTACTTCAGCACGGGAATGGGAATCAGAATGGTATCGCGCTCCACTTCCGACTGCCCGAACGTCTCCACCTTTTCATGGAATGTGCCGATGACTATGAACTGCAGGCCGAAGAGCTTGATCACCTGGCTGACGGCGGCATTGCGGCTCCCGAACATGCGCTCGGCCAGCTTGTCGGTCATCAAGGCGACTTTGCTGCGCAGCGCGACATCGCTATCGTCCAGAAAGCGGCCCGAACTCGAGACGATGTTGCGCACCGACTGATACGCCGCATCGGTGCCGATCACTTTAACATCCTGCTCTTTGCCGGCGATCAACATGCGGTCGAAATTCGTCATGATGCCCGTGGCGGCTACGATGTCGGGCGCAAGCTGCTGGCGGATCGCTTCCACATCGCTGAGCTTCACGTAATCGGCATCGGCGATGGCGGTGCTGGGTCCGGACGAAGCATAGTAGGCAAATATGATGTTGGACCCGACGCCTTCCACCTGTTCCAGGATGTAGTCGCGGCTGGTCAGCGAAATAGTGACCACCAGAATGACGGAGGCCGTGCCGATCACCATTCCCAAACCAGTGAGCAGCGAGCGGACCGGGTTCGCGCGCAAGGCCTGGACACTGAAGCTCAGGGCTTCACCGAGGAACATGTGGCGGGCTTAGCTGCCTTCGATCTGGCGGAGAAGTTTTCGCGCGTCCGATTTGGGTGGATCTTCCGGCGTGATCTCCGCGGCAAGGTAGCGCTGGAGCAGAGACTTCGCTGCTTCGAGGTTCCGCCCGTACTTGATGTATACATCGGCTCGCGCATACATGAGCTTGGGACTCTGCGGATCGATCTGCTCGGCGCGCGCGAAGTTTTGCTCGGATTCCTGGAAACGGCCCTGCTTGGCCAGGAAACGCGCCAGGTCGATGAACCGGCCGACGCGGTTGGGCGAGAGCTCCAGGGCGCGGCGCAAGTGCTCTTCGGCGCTGCCGATTTCCTTGTGTTTCTCGTCCAGCTTCGATTGAGCCCAGTGGCCCTCCGCAGAATCCACCTGGCTGATACGGACTACGGTCGCTTTCGCCTTTTCGAAGCCACCCCCCAGGAATCCGGGCGCCTCAAGATAGTATTCGAGAAGATCATTGAGCGCTTCAATGTTTCGCGGATTCAATTCCGCGGCGCGCTCGAAGTATTGCCGCGCCTTCGACGCGTGGCTCATGGAAGAAAACGGGTTGGAAGTCTCCGCCCGGCGGCCATAAGCGCGGCCGAGCCACAGAACGTAATCGGAATTACGCGGCTCCAGCATCACGGCTTTTTCCAAGGCATCGGTGGCTTTCTTGAAGTCACCGGTCATAAAGTAATTCCGGCCGAGCAGCTCGTACACCGCGCCATCGCGCTGCGGCAGAGCGTGCAAAATCTTCAGAGATTGGTCGAAGTCCGTTAGATCGTAGTACTTACGTGCCTGGTCCAGGTCACTTGTACCTGCCCGCACAAGCGCCACAAACCCGGTCAACAATGCGAGAGCGTTTACCCAAACCACCCGTCGTTCCTTATTCCGCATTCTAGCTCACTTAAGTGATGGGTACGAGAGAGCTTCGGTTTCAGATTCGAAGTATGAATCATCGGTACTATTCCCCGAGTAGCGCGGTGAGCCGCTGGTATCCCGCGCGGCTGACCGGCAACTGTTTGCCGTCGCTGAGCACCGCAATGCGGCTGTCCTTGCTGTAGGGCTCCATCTTGACCACCCTCTCCAGGTTGACGATGTAGGAGCGGTGAATGCGGATGAACTGGCGGGCATCGAGGCATGCCTCCAGACTGGAAATAGTCTGCTGCTTCAGGTAGGTTTTGCCGGCGGATGCCAGCATCACATAATCATCCTGAGCTTCGGCGTAATCGAGTTTGGAAACGGGGATGATGTGGACGCGGGCGCCGTCCCTGACGACGATGCGGTCCAGATGGGCGGAAGGCCGGGAGGCGGCGGACAATTCCGCCGGCACGGGCATCTTCTCGCTAAGGCGGTTTTTGGCGCGCTCCAACGCCGATTCGAACCGGTCTTTACCGAACGGCTTGAGCAGGTAATCGACGGCGTGGACCTCAAAGGCGCGCATCGCATAGCTGTCGTAGGCCGTAACGAAAATCACATTTACGCCGGGCCCAATCAGTTCCAGCACCTCGAAGCCATCGAGCTTGGGCATTTGCACGTCGAGGAACAGCAGATCGGGTTTTTGCTGTGCCGCCGCTTTCACGGCCTCGAACCCGTTGGCGCACTCAGCGATGATATCGATCTCGGGATGATCGGCGAGCATCTCGCGCAAATAGCTGCGCGCCAGTTCTTCGTCATCTACGATCATCACGGTCATGGCTTGAACTCCTCATCGATCGGCAACCGAAGTTCGACGCGATAGACATCGTCGCGCGCCGCGGCCTGGATAGACGCGCGGCCGCCATAACGCGCATCGAGGCGCTTGCGCACCGCTACCAGGCCGAATCCGCCGCGGCGAGCCGGCGGAGAGTCAGTATCGAACGAGTTCTCCACCACGATGGCGATCCGGTCGGCATCCTGCATGGCTCCAGAAATCCGGATGAAGCCCGGGTCGACCAGGCTGGCGATTCCGTGGATCACGGCATTCTCCACGAGCGGCTGCAAGACGAGCGCAGGCACCGGAAAATCGGCGCATCCGGGATCGATGTTCTCTTCCACTTGCAGACGCGCGCCGAAGCGGATCTTCTCGATAGCGAGATAGCTTCGCGCCAGCGCGAGTTCCTCCTCGAGCGGAATGGCGGCCTTTTCACTAAGGCCGAGGGTTTTGCGCAGGAATCCGGAGAGAAGGATGCACATCTCGCGAGCCCTGGCGGCATCCTGCGAAGTGAGAGCGCTGATGGAATGCAAGCTGTTGAAGAGAAAATGCGGGTTGATTTGCGCCTTTAGCGCGCGCAATTCGGCCTCGCCTGCGAGGAGCCGTGCTTCGGCCTCACGGGCTTGCGCTTCCTGCGAAGCTTCCACGGCAAGAAAAACGTAATAGAGCGCAACCGTGAGCAGGTACAGCACTACGCCCATACCGAAGATCACGGGCAATGCGGAATTGACGGAATCGCCCCGGGAAAAGACGGAAAACAGGAGTTTGGCGGCGCCCGTCCAGATACCGCCGGCGACGACGGCGGAGGTGAGATGGGTAGTCAGGCTGCGCGTGAATTGCTTGCCCCACAAGGGCAGCGCCCGGCAAGGATACCAGGCGGATAGGCAGACAACTGCGTGAAGCACACACAGAGGGAACGCCGCGCCGATACTTGCCGGCACGCCCAGCCCGCTCTGCTTGACGAACAGGACCGTTAGCGCGCCTTCCACCGGCACCCATGCCAGCAGGTAAACTCCGAGTCTGCCGCTTCGGATGATAGGGTGCATGAGAAATTAGCGGTAGCGATGCCATCTACGGGAACCATTGGTGATCATGACGCCTCCGAAAACCGCTGCGCCCTTTACGATCAGGCGCTTCGCGGGCGCGCCGGGCGCCGGTTCCGGCGGGCGGGTTTCATCGTTGAAGCCGCCGAACACGCCGGCGCCGCGAGGGATTACCTGCCAATCCTCCGGGACGCGGATTTCGATGCCGCCGAAGACCGCGTTCGCTTCTACGAACGCCTCGTCGCCCTTCATTCCGGCCTGCCGCAAATCGAGTTCCACGCCGGCGAAGACGGCTTCGACTTTGCACGATTCGAAATCCTGCGCAGTGATCTTACGTTCCACGTGACTGAACACGGCGGTCGCCTCGGAGCGGCTGCCAAGGTGTCCCAGGAAATCCCGGGCTCTGGATTCCCAGCGGTCCCATCCGGTTCCCTCGCCCTCCGCGGTCTGGCCGGGCGGGTGAGCGCGGTCCTCCAACGCCTTAACCAGCATCAGGATGCCTATGCCAATTAGCACAAACGGCCAGAATACTTCACCGCGAAGGCGGAGGTAGCCCAGGTTGTTGGCCTGAAGGAGGAGACCGGCGGACAGAGTCAGGCCGCCCACCACGCGTCCCGCCAGAGAATCTAATCTCGTCAACCAGGCGAGACCCGCGGCAACCAGCAGCATGGGCCAGAATTGAAAGATATCGCGGGCATAGAGGATTCCCAGCCGGTCGAGCAACAGGATCACGCCCAGGAAGAGGATAATGCCTCCGCCCCAGGCACCGGTTGTTCTGCGGTGATGGCCGTACCGCCAATACTTCAGGGAGCGGTCCCGTCTCATTTGCTCGCCTCGGTCCTGAAGATGAGTGCGACACCCCATCCGATCAACCCGACGGGCCATAGCCGGAGGATCGCCTCGGCCATTTCGGAGTTGAGTTCACCCACGAGGGCGGCTGCGCCCACCAGCATCAGCAGGCCGCCCATCATCAACTCCGGATTCATCATGTTTCTGGATCTCTCTTGCATTTTCGCTCCCCACTGGCGAAAGTATCACCCCGGAAGCCGGCTTTCCTGGAATATTCGGCGAACGCCGCAAGGGTATCGGCGAATGCCGAATTGTGAGGGAAAACCATCCTTTGCTACAGTAGTTAGGAAGATCTGCTCGTTTTCCGCTGAGCGCGTCCCCATCGTCTAGCCCGGCCTAGGACATCGCCCTTTCACGGCGGTAACGGGGGTTCGAATCCCCCTGGG
>PSRJ01000210.1 GCA_003175985.1 Terriglobia bacterium | reverse complement strand
CTTTGGGTGCACACCGATCACCTCAAGGCGGCTTTCTTACAGCGTACGGACGGCCTGCCGCTCGATGACAAGACGACCATGGACGAGCGCATCTTTCGTTATGGAGACATCCTTGTCGACATCATGATGATCTCCGATCCGCAGTACTTGTCACAGCCGTTCGTCTATAGCAAGCTGTACTACCGCATACCTCAGGGGAACATGGATCCCTACCCGTGCTCTGCGCACAACCAGGTTCCAACTCCACAGGGCCACGTTCCCATGCACCTACCTTTCTACACAGTCACTTTCAATCAAGCTTTCATGAAGAAGGGTATCCCGCTCGAGGCAGCGCGAGGGGGTGAGCAGACCATGTTTCCCGAGTATCAGGACTATTTGAAGACGCTGCCGCCGAATCCGTCATTCGCACAAATCGACGCGGAACAACAGAAGCAATTGGAGCAACAGAGCGCCATCATGCAAGGTAAGGACCAGTAAAGTCAGGCCCGGACGCTAATTGATCGCCAGTTGCTTCTTCAAAAATGCGATTGCGCGCAGCCATGCTTCTTCGGCCGCTGCTGGGTTTCCGCCGATTTCCTGAAAGCACAAAGGAATGTGTGGTCTTCGGGTAGATGTGGGGCTCGTATGTTTTTGCCGAGGTCTCTCATTTTTGCGACCGTCGGGGCCACCGTAAAAGACGACTGCTCTATTCAATTCGGGCACCTCACCCGCGAAACGGAAAGAGTCGCCTCCGCCCGCACAAAAGCCCAGGCTGGCGCTCTTTCCATTGGCTTGCGGCAGTTTCAACGCATACTCGCGAGCGGCTTTGAAGCGTCTCATGGTCTCGCCGGGAGTGACTTTAGCGCTAGCCTTCATGGCGTCGTCGAGGAATTGGAAGGAGTCGAGACCGCCGCCACCGGGAACCAGTTCCCGACCACAGATCAGGAGCGATGGCGAGGAAGCCGGACTGCGAATTGATCGGCAATGGCGCGCACCCAATCGTCCACGCCGGCGCCATACTGCATCACGATTCAGCGATTGCCAAAAATCGAGGCAAAAACCGGTACAAGACTTGCGGGTTTGCCAACTAATTGAACTCACAGCTTGCGGCCCGCAACTGGTTCAACTACAGTATCCGCTTATGGCAACACTACCACAGACGGCGACATCAGTGTCCCTTTTTACGCCATTCGTGCTTCGCGGCGTGACTCTTCGCCATCGAATCGTAGTTTCCCCGATGTGTCAGTACTCCTCCGAAGACGGATTTGCGAGCAACTGGCACCTGGTGCACCTTGGCTCGAGAGCCGTTGGTGGCGCGGCGCAGGTGACGGTGGAAATGACGGCAGTCTCGCCGGAGGGGAGGATCACGCCGTATTGCCTGGGAATCTGGAAAGACGAGCACATACCGAAGTTGTCGGAAATCGCGCATTTTATTGAAGCGCAGGGGGCCGTACCCGCTATCCAGATCGCGCATGCTGGACGCAAGGCCAGCTGCAGGCGGCCGGGGGAGGGAGGAACCTTTCTCCCGGAATCGGACGGAGGTTGGCTCCCTGTGGCGCCGTCGCCCATTCCGTTTCGTCCAGCCGACGGTATCCCTCGCGAGCTTACCGGTGATGAGATTGGAGGCATAATCGATGCCTTTGCCGCCGCGGCGCGGCGTGCGGTCAAAGCCGGTTTCAAGCTCATCGAGATTCACGGAGCCCACGGCTACCTGCTCAACGAATTTATGACTCCGCTTGCGAATCAGCGCACGGATCAGTACGGCGGATCTTTCGAAAATCGGATTCGATTGACACTGGAGACCATCAGAGCGATTCGCAGCGTAATTCCTGCCGAGATGCCTTTATCTATGAAGATTTCTGCGGTGGACTGGGCTGATGGCGGTTGGACGATAGACGACTCCGTCGTACTCGCAAAAGAAGCGAAGAATGCGGGAGTCGATCTGATCGTCTGCTCCTCCGGGAACGTGGTCGCTCATCAAAAGCTAGAGTTCACGCCTGGGTTCCAGGTGCCCTTCGCAGACCAGGTGAAACGCCGTGCTGCGATCCCGACCGGCGCAGTGGGGTTGATCACGCAGCCCAGCCAGGCGAATGAAATCATTCAGTCCGAGAAGGCGGACTTAATCGTCATGGCCCGCGAATTCCTGCGGAACCCGTATTTCCCCCTGCACGCCGCGAAGTCGCTTGGGGCAAAGGTGCCGTTTCCGCGCCAGTACACACCGGCGTACGTATGAGTTAGCCGTGTATGTTTCGGGTATCGCGGAAGATCATCATCCTCGCGCTGCTCTCGCTCGCTCTTTCATCCGCCTGCTATGGCGCGACCTGCAGACAGCTATCTTCCGTTTCTCTACCGAATGCAACGGTAATGTCAGCCGAGGTTGTTGAGACCGGTAAGTTCGTCCCGCCCCCACCTCCGCCGAACATAGGAGCTTTCGGTGGCGCGCCGGCACGGGTTAATGATCTTCCGGCGTTTTGCCGGGTCACCGCGACTCTCAAACCCTCCGGTGATTCGAACATTAAGGCGGAGTTCTGGATGCCCGTATCCGCCTGGAATGGCCGTCTTCAGTCAACTGCCGCAGGCGTATTCCTGGGAATGGTGAACTATGCCGGGATGGCAAATATTTTACGGACGGGAGCAGCGACGGCGACCTCGGACAACGGTCATGAAGGCGGTAGCGCCAGCTTCGCGCTCGGACATCCGGAAATGCTCAGGGACTTCGCCGAGCGCGCCGGACATTTGACAGTGCTGGATGCGAAGCTACTGATCCGGGCGTTTTATGGTGAAGGGCCCAATCTGACCTTAATGAATGAATGCGGCGGCGGCGGAAGAACGGCGATCACCGAAATCCAGCGCTACCCGGACGATCTCGATATCGCCATGGTTGGCGGACTCGATACGCATTCGACCCATCATACGCTCGGACAGATGTGGGTTTGGCAGGCCGTGCATAATTCCCCTGAGAGCTACATCCCACCCGAAAAATATCCCATTCTCAATCGGGCAGCATTGCAAGCTTGTGACGCGAAGGACGGCGCCAAGGATGGATTGATTCAGTCCCCCACGAAGTGCAACTTCGATCCCGGAGTATTGGAGTGCAAAGGAGCCGACGCTGCGACTTGTCTGACCGGGCCTCAGGTGGAGGCTGCCCGAAAAATCTATTCGCCAGTGAAGAATAGCCGTACTGGACAATATCTGCTGGGTGGGCTCATGCCGGGAAGTGAACTTGGTTGGGGCGTTATGGCCGGCGCTCAGCCTTTTCCCTACGCCCTTGAATTTTTCAAGTATTTGGTCTTCAGGGATCCAAACTGGGATTACAAAACACGCCCAGTGAACTTCGACTCTGACGTGGCCGCCGCTGATGCCCCTTCGAATCAGATCATCAATGCAACCAACCCCGATCTATCGAAGTTTGTCCACCATCGCGGCAAGCTATTGCTGATTGGAGGTTGGAACGATACTGCCATTGCCCCTTCTACCAATTACGACTATTTCAACGCCGTAGCTGCCAAAATGGGCACTCAGGCCAGAGAGTCTGTACGGTTGTTCATGGTCCCGGGTATGGGGCATTGTCCGGGAGGCAATGGACCCAGCACGTTTGACCTCGACACGATCGGAATTCTGGATCAGTGGAGGAGCACCGGCAAAGCACCCGATCAGGTCATTGCGCAACACCGAACAGCCGGTCAGGCCGACAGGAAAATACTCGTGTGCGCCTATCCAAACGGAGCGATCTACAAAGGATCGGGAAGCTTTGACGATCCAGCCAATTTCCGCTGCGGTCCGTAAAGGAGCGATCATGAACAGAACAGTCGTGGCGTCAACATCCTTGGTTCTGTTCGTGAGTGCCGTCGTCGCCCAGAAGCAGATCCCGACGGAAGGTCCGATTCCGGACAGACGCGGTTTCAACAACAGCGTCAACGATCCCAAACTGACCGATCCTGTTGAGGAGGTTGTGCGGAAGGTTGCAGGGAATGTATATGTAATCGCGGGCGCCGGAGGAAATATCGCGGCTAGTCTGGGCCAGACGGGTTATTTCTGTCGATGACAACTTCGCCGTGTTCTATCCCAAAATCCTGGTGGCGCTCCGCCAGATCTCGGACAAGCCGGTGAAAACGATTGTCAACACGCACTCGCACTTCGATCACAATCAGAATAAGCGAACTTCGCGAACCAAGGCGCCTTGATCCTTAGCAGAACTTCGCACTCAACGAGCTCCAAACCAGCACGCGTTGGTACCAGCAAATGTTTGACGAAGCAAAAACTAACCTGGCCCAGCATTAAGTGCCCGGCCGGACGAAGTCACGGCTTGGTCGCCGGCTTCGACATCAAGATCCGCAGCTTATTCTCATATTCCGGATACATGGTTTCCGCGCCGCCGCGAGCTGCGTCCTGAGGAAGGCCGAATTTGCTTGCGAACTCAGTCAGAAAGGGATTCTTGCCCGGCAAGTAGTGCGGGACCACCCCTTCGGGCCGATCGACCTCCTCGACGCTTTCGCAGGGATAAGCACCCATCTTCCCATATGGGTTCAGGGTGAAATCCCGGCTTCGAATCATGGGCTCGGTCAAGTATTCCGGATCGTATATGATGGTCACCCAAGTCAAGACATCTCCATTTCGAATGAAGTGCTCTGTCATCGTGGCGCGATCGCTCCTGGGAACCCCGTTCCGGCGGATCCAGCCGGCTTTCAAATGCGTAGTTGTTACAGTTAGGATGTTCTTCTCCCACTTGCCGGTTGAGAAGCCTTGCCAGGTATGCGCCGCATGAGCCGGGGGGTGAGGGCGTCCGTCCATCCAGATGGTCCGTTCAGCCGCCATCCAGGACATGTGGGTATGCCATGCAATCTCATCCCGGGTGACAGGATCCATGTCTTTCCACATCTGAAGGTTTGAGAAGCTCGGGCCATAATCGGCCGGATGGGGAATGCATTGACGCTCAGGGACCGTCAGAAGCGAGGAACTCCAGCTGTCTGCCCGCATCCGAGCAGCATCATTCAGCGGAAGCCCGATATATTCGCCGCTCAGCGGCCCTCCCCCACGTTCAGGCCCATCCTCCTGCATGGGGCTGTGCCAATAACCCGAGAGGTCGATTTGAGCAATGCCCGAGACCGGCACCACTGTAGCGATGAAAAGAATTAAGATGCTCCGTTGCATGAGACCCCTCTTACTTCCTGGTAAGGCTCTTGTACACGGCCTCTACAAACATGTCCTTCGTCCACGGCCCGGTCGTTTGGTCGTAATGGACGTCATAATCGAAAGTTGGTTTTGCCTGCTTGACTTGGTCTAGGGTCATGCCTTTGCCAATCATGTCTTGGATCCGGTCGCGGATGATCGTCAGCATCGTCTGGTACTCGACAATATCCGCTTGATCGCACAGCCGGCCGTGGCCCGGAACAATATAGGTCCCGCCCTCTTCCTTATCCGCTGGAACGGTCAGCTCGATAACGTGATTGAGGCCAGCAATGATTCCTTGGATGCTGCCGCCTCTCTGCAGATCGATGACCGGATAGTGATCAACGTCGAAGAGGTCGCCCACGCTGATAATGTCGGTCCGCCGGAAAAAGACGATCGAATCTCCATCCGTATGCGCTGCGGGTTCGTGGTAAAGGACCACTGCTTCTCCATTGAGGAAGAGCTTCTTTTCCTTCGATGAATACTCATCGGAAGGCCATCCGGACCCAGGGCGGGCCGGCCGATCTCCATCCTGCGAACTCATGCGATCCAGCACGCGCAGGTGAGAGATGATCTTGGCCCCCGGCATGACGCTCGATCCGGCAATGTCCGCGACAAAATTGTTATCGCTGAT
>PSRJ01000002.1 GCA_003175985.1 Terriglobia bacterium | reverse complement strand
GGAAAAGGCGCACCAACCGCACCAGAAGCCAATGTCCATGGACTGAGGAGTGCCAGTCATAGCAGCCATAAAAAGCGGGGGTCAGTTCGCGAGGCGGCTTCACATCTGCGTCCGATTTCAGGGAGTGCGCAATCTTGTTGGGATATTCCCTGTGGACGCAGTCGAGCGCCATTTTTGCAAACCGCGCCGCTTGTGTTTGGTCAAAGTCGGACGCGGCCATCACACCTCCAGAAAAAGCGAAGCTGAGAAGAGCAAGCCTGACCATGCTGCTATGGTATCTGTTTCGACAATATCTGATCTTTTTCGGTCCGAGCGCCGCCCTGGATCAGCGGGCGCGTGAGTCGCCGTTGGCAGCGTTAAGGGTGAATATCGGCGTCTATCTTGGGACGGGCGAAAATTGGCATATCACACTCCCACTTGGGCTTCTTGTCGACGTAAGAGACCTGAATTACGTGATGCTGGGTCTTTTCTTGGCCGGCTGGTTCCGGGCCGGGCCGCTCTTCCCATAGATATGTTCCGTCGGCGTTGCGGCCCAGCGATCTTCCAGCCGGCGAATGCGGCCAATCGCCTTCATGTGCTTTGTGCGGTTTGCTTGGCCGCATCTTCCATTTCGAACATAGCGACAAAGGTTCGGTACCCGTTCCCTTCCGCCAGCCTTCGAAACCCTGCCTCGTCCATACGCCACATTAGCCGGCATGCCTCCTCAAGCGTGAACCGGCGTGCATTGGCCGGTTTAAAGATGGCCGAGAGTTTCTCGATCCGTCGCTGTAGTTGCATTCTCATTCCCGCTCTTCCCCTTCATTTCTTTGCCCTTGGCCGATACGAAACACACTCTGAGGATCTGACGTTCAGCGCTAATCTCTTCCAGTCCTCGGCCGGGCCGCTCTTCCCATTGGTAGAGTCCATCCCGAAGGCGACCTGCAGTGACGACGTGCCGTTCACCCGTGTAGTTGTGGGGCAATTCCGTCATGTGACCGAATTGAACCACAAGCCGCTGCTGGTCCTGTGCAGTGCGGATTCGATCTTCCAAATGAACCAGGCGTTTGATAATTGCACGCACCAGCGGCACCTCACTTACGCTTCTGCATTTCCGCCGCGCGCTCCAGCTCTGCGACACGCGCTTCGATGTCCTCAATCTCAATGGCCTTGGCGGCATGATTGATGATCGCCTCGGCGGCGCGCACCCTGGTCGAGGCGGGCGCCGTGGGATCTACCATCACCTTGCCCAGGGTCGTGGCCGCCGCTCCCGACATCTGCTGCAATCGCGCGATCGTCTGCCCGAAGGCTTCCCGCCTGGCTTCGCGGAAAGCTTTCTGGAATTCGGGCTCCTTCTGCCAACGAAGCAGCGTAGTGGTCCCGATTCCAACGGCACGAGCCGCCTCTTCGTGATTCCGGTGGATCAGGAGCGCGGCAATGGCGTCCTCCATTTTGCGGCTGAATTTCGAGCCATGTCCGTTCATCTGAACCCGCCTGCGACCATCTGGAGTTCTCGCACCGCACCATCGCCAGTCCTTCGCCTTGCCCGATTTCCTGCACTATTCGCTTGCTTTCGTTCGCAACCGGAGTGATCCATGTCGTGACGCGGATTACCGCCGAAGGAGAAAGCACAATGACGATTCCGAATATTGAAGTACAAGCCACCATAGAAGCCGCCGCTCCCGCCGAGGAGCCGAAGGCCAGCACTAGCGCGAAGCCAAAAGCCACCAAGAAGGCCAAGGGTGGCGAAAAGGGCGCTAAGGGTGCGCCCGCGAAAGCGAAGTCGGGGAAGAAGACCACCCCCGCCAAGAAGGCGCCCAAAGCCAAAAAGGCCGCCAAGCCCGCCAAGTCGGAAGAATCCACCGGCCCACGCGAGGGCAGCAAAACCGCCCAGGTGGTCGAGATGCTCCGGCGGAAGAACGGCGTGACCTTGGCAGAGATCATGGAGAAGATGGGCTGGCAGAAGCACACGGTGCGGGGATTCATGGCCGGCGCGATGAAAAAGGCCGGGTACGCCGTCGAGTCCTTCAAATCCGAGAAGGGCGAGCGCACCTACCGGATCAACTCGTAACCCTCGATTCCCTTCCTTTCCTGGCCCGCCCGTCGCTGCCGCGGCGGGCTTTCCGGCTTCTGGGCGCGGGATGGCCCCATACCTCCAGTAGCCTCCTTCCGCGCGAACATGGGCCAACTGTGGCGCAACGTGGGCTACTCGGGCGCACCGGGTCCGTGCTGTTCGCGTTCGAGGAGAAACCGCAGCTGCCAGGACCAATCCATCAGCCCCAGGCACAGGCCCTGCAAGTCGGGATGCCCGGCCCGGATCAACCGTTCGATTTCCGCGATCTCCCGGCGGCAGCGCTCGATTCACGACTCCCTCCGCTCGCGCGCGATCTCCTCGAAGGTACGGCCATCCGCCTCGAGCGTAGCCTTCTTGCCTGTGAGTTCCTGCCAGCGCTGAACCACCACGTCCACGTACTTGGGGTCGAACTCCATGCCGCAGCAGACACGCTCCGTCAATTCCGCAGCGGCTAAGGTCGTGCCGCTCCCCAGGAAGGGCTCATAGACCAGTTCGCCGCGCTTCAGGTGATTCAGAATCGGCCGCCGCATCAACTCGACGGGCTTCTGGGTCGGGTGATCATACTTGGTCTCATCGGACCCGCCCATGATGAATTTCGGGGAGGGCGCCGCCCAGATCGTGCTGTTCTCGCCAGCCTTGCCATACCACGGCGCGTTCTTCTTCCGGACGAACCAGCAGGGCTCATGCTGGAACCAGTAGAGCGTTCGGGTAAGGACCGTGCGGCCCTTGTCCCAGATGATCTGCTGATGGTGAAGAAATCCGATCCGCAGTAAACCATCGAGCACTTCCCGTGTAAATCGCGAAGCGTGCCACACATAAGCGATTTGCAAACTCGGTACCAGCTCGAACGCTTCCGACCAGTCGGCCCGCGTGTCGCCTGAGATGGTAGTCTCGGTGTGGCCTTCGGTCCGGTGCTTCATGTAACTGGCCTCGGCAGGGTATTGCGGGTTTAATCTGGCTGCGGCTTTAATTGCCGGTGTCCGTTTCTGGCCAGGCGCGGTATTTAATCCCGCACGGTCGCGCCACTCCGAGTCGAGTTCGATGCCATAGGGCGGGTCGGTCGCCATTAGCAGCGGCTTGCGCTCTCCGAGTAATCGGTGAACGTCCTCCAGTTTGGTGGCGTCCCCGCAGAGCACACGGTGTTCACCACAGACCCACAGGTCGCCAGGCCGGGATGCGGGGTTTTCGGGAACAGGTGGCGTCGCATTGGCTCGCTCTTCATCGGGGATGGCGAGCAGTCCGTCGATCTCACCCGGGTTGAAGCCCGTCAGTTCGAGATCGAAATCTGCGGCCTTGAGTTCTTGTAACTCGAGGCTAAGAAGCTCCTCGTCCCAATCCGCCCACGCGACGGAACGGTTCACCATTAATCGAAAGGCTTTCACCTGGGCAGGGGTCCACTCATCGCACAAGATGACTGGAATCGCCCCGATATCACCGCCCGGCCACGACTCCAGTTTGCGAGCCGCCTTCAACCTTAGGTGGCCATCTACGACCTCACCGTCGCTGCGCGCCAAAACCGGAACTTTGAACCCGAACTCTCGGATGCTGCTGCACATACGATCGACGGCGGCGTCGTTTTTGCGGGGATTGCGGGCGTAGAAGACGAGGCGGTCAATGGCCCAAGTCTGCACCTGCAGTGATTGCGCTGGAATGGTCATCGCACCCTCAATGGAACAAGCGGATATTGTTCGAGGTGTGTTTCGGAGGGTGCGCTTTGCGCTCGCCTTTCGAGCTAAGCCTCTAAATCAAGTCTAACCCAAAATGTTTTTTCTCGCATGCCTCTCTTTTTTGGCAGCGGGTTTGGGTGGTGAGGCTCAGAGTAAGCACAAAGAGGGTTTTGACCCCCTGAATGCCCACTCTGCGTGAACGAAAACTGGCGCCGTTTGGTATGGAGCCGGCCCGTCGTTTCGCACCCTGGGCTTAGGCGCTGAAGTCGCCCTCAGCTTTTAGGCGCCCAAGAGCCTGCATGTCTGTGTACCCGCTTGTCTACCAGCAGCCGGCTGCCCGTGCTTCTGCGCGCTGCCCTTCGGCAACGTGGCTGGATGGCCTTACGGACCGGGTAGAGGTCCACCAATCAGTTTCCCCAGCCCCTCTGACCAGTGTTGCTGTACTGGGCGGTCGCTGGTTCGTCCAAGGAAGAAGACTTCCTGATCGGCTAAGAAACTGTCCCGGCAATGCGGCGGCCAGACCCGACCGGCCACGCCCGTTCTTCTCGAACAGTTTCCACATGCGCCCCTTCGACATCCGGCATCCCTCGCGAGATGCTTGGAACAGAAGATTGGCGCAAATACACGCCACCGCCTGCTCCAGTATTTCGGTTTTAGGGATTCTTTCGGAGGGTGCGCTTTGCGCTGGCCTATCGAACCGCCCTTGAGGATGATTCTACGCTATTAGGACAAATTACACCAAACATTTTCTTGAGCGGCTGTTTTTGGAATAGCTGCCGCTAGCATTTGGTATGGCTGCACAGGTTGTGGTTCACGGCTGCGATCCGCGGTTGCACGTTTTCTACCGCCCCGGCAAATGCGGCAGATCCGTGTTGTTCTCCCCGCAGATGAACTCCATCGGTTCCCAACCCGGTCGTAGATGCATCTCCTGGCTGCTGCTGAATGGCTTCGTATAGGCGCCGGGATCGTCGATGGTTACGTCAATCCTCAAATGCCCATAGTCCACGCGGCGGTATCGCTCGATAACGTGCAGCTTCTCCGTCGTTGGGCGGCCCAATTGGTCCAACCACGACCGCCCGTTGAAGCCGCGCGTGTCTACCACGAACGTGTCGCCGTCCCACTTGCCCGTTGAATATCCAAACCACGTGGGATTCGCGTCCGGGCTCATCTCGCGCCCGTCGGTGAAAATCTGCCGCCAGTAGTTGAAGGACTCATAGATGATCACGATGGAGTTGGGCGTATAGACCAGCTTCCACGGATACTGCACCGAATCGATTTTCGGCACCCCTTGCGGCAGGCAGTGTGCGTCCGGGTCCTCGCGAGAGTGCGCCCCGTCCTTGCGCTCGTCGAATAATTTCTTCGCCCAAGGCAGATACGGCACCTCCTCCGGCTTCATGTCGAGCGCGAAATCACGCACATAGCGATTGTCGTCCGCTGACCACGAGCCCGACAAATCCGGTTTGCCGTCGGGCAAGCGCGGGGCGGCTGCTTTCAAATCTACTTCGCCGGAGTTCGTACGCGGCGCCTTGAATGGTGGCACCTTGATCCACTGGCAGAACGCGGGGAGCGCCAGCAGACCCAGCCCCATCGGCAACATTGCGAAAAAGGATCTCTTGGTCATAGGCGGCTTGCGCAACCTCCTCCAGTTAGTGGGATGGAACGCCGTCTATCCTATCAACTCGTCCGCAGGTCGGCCAAGCCAACTGAACTGCCCTTCGACGGGCAAGAACACCTCGCGCTGCCGTAAAGCGGTTCGCGTTAGCTACTGGGGGGAAACTGGGGGTACTCCGAGGGTGATGCTTTAGGAAATTTGGGTAAGGATGGGTAATTCGCGATGAAGACGCTGGTCAGGGCACACGTCGCGCAAAGGGCGTGTTCATAAAGGGATACGTTGAAAAGGAAGGACTTATTTTGGCTCCTCAGGTAGGACTCGAACCTACAACCCTTCGGTTAACAGCCGAATGCTCTACCATTGAGCTACT
>PSRJ01000080.1 GCA_003175985.1 Terriglobia bacterium | reverse complement strand
ATTCAGGGCCGCGTGAAGCGGCAGATGGAGAAGGCGCAGAAAGAGTATTACCTCAACGAGAAGATCAAGGCCATTCAAAAGGAACTGGGCCGCGGCGAGAAGAGCGAAATCGACGAGCTGAAGAAGCGGATCGAAACGGCGGGCATGACCAAGGATGCGCTTGACAAGGCCATGGCCGAGCTCAAGCGCCTGGAGAACATGCCGCCCATGTCGGCCGAGTCCACGGTCTCGCGCAATTATCTGGACTGGCTGCTGGCCGTGCCATGGAAGAAGAAGTCCAAAGAAATCCGCGATCTCAAATATGCCGAGCAGGTGCTCGAAGCGGATCATTACGGCCTGGAGAAGATCAAGGAGCGCATCCTCGAGTTCCTGGCGGTGCGGCGCCTGGTCAAGAACCCCAAAGGTTCCATCTTGTGCTTTGTCGGACCTCCGGGTGTGGGCAAGACCTCGCTCGGAATGTCGATCGCCAAAGCTACGGGACGCAAGTTCGTGCGCATGTCGCTCGGCGGCGTGCGCGACGAGGCGGAAATCCGCGGCCACAGGCGTACATATATCGGTGCGCTGCCCGGCCAGATTATCCAGATGATGAAGAAAGCCGGAACCAAGAACCCGGTCTTCATGCTGGATGAAGTCGACAAAATGTCGATGGACTTTCGCGGCGACCCTTCCGCGGCTCTGCTGGAGGTCCTCGATCCCGAACAGAATTTCATGTTCGTGGACCACTACCTGGATGTCGAGTACGATCTGAGCCAGGTTTTCTTCATCGCTACTTCCAACGTTCTTCACACTGTTCCTCCGGCATTGCAAGACCGCATGGAAGTGATCCGGCTTTCCGGGTACACCGAGCTGGAGAAGATGGAGATCGCCAAGCGGTTTCTGGTCCGCAAGCAGATGGAACAGACCGGGCTCGGCAAGGATCAGATCGAGTTCACCGACCAGGGATTGGCGGGCCTGATCCAGTACTATACTCGTGAGGCGGGTGTCCGCAACCTGGAACGCGAAATCGGTAACCTTTGCCGCAAGGTGGCGCGTCAAGTAGTCAACAACCAAAGCGGCAAGGACAAGAAGACCCTCCCCAAGGCCACGATCAATGGCGAAAAACTCCCAGAGCTCTTAGGGCCGTGGAAGTTCCGGGATCTTCAGGCCGAGAAGAAGAACGAGATCGGCGCTGCCGTGGGGTTGGCGTGGACGGAGGTCGGCGGGCAGATCCTGACCACGGAATGCACGCTGATGGAAGGCAAAGGCAAGCTCACGATTACGGGCAAGCTGGGTGAGGTGATGCAGGAATCGGCGCAGGCGGCTATGAGCTACATTCGGTCCCGTGCGCTTCCACTGGGGCTGCCGCGGGACTTCTACCGCAGCCTGGATGTGCACCTCCACATTCCCGAGGGCGCCATTCCCAAGGATGGACCGTCGGCCGGAATCACCATTGCAACCACTATTACCAGCGCCCTCACGCGCATTCCCGTGCGCGGCGACGTAGCCATGACCGGCGAAATCACGCTACGCGGTAAAGTGTTGCCCATCGGCGGCCTGAAAGAGAAGTTGATGGCTGCCCACCGCCATGGCATTTTGGAAGCAATCGTGCCACGGGAAAATGAAAAGGATCTTCCCGATATTCCGGATGCCATCAAGCAAACCATGAAAATCCATTTCGTGGATTCCATGGATGAGGTGCTAAAAATTTCTTTGGAACGAGAGATCGTCGCTCTTCCCATGCCGGGCGCGACCGCGACGGGTGTGGAAGTTCAGCCGGCCGAAGAGAACCGGCCGCATTGAGGAGCGGTCAGCCTTCAGCGAATCGGCATTCAGCCCCACGGGAGGAATCTTAGAGCTGAGTGCTGAAACCTGACTGCTGAAAGCTGTTTGATAACGGAATTTGTAACAAGTGCGGCGCGGCCCGAGGCTTTTCCCGCGGACCGCTTGCCGGAGATCGCGTTTTTAGGGAGAAGTAACGTCGGGAAATCCAGCCTGATCAATGCCCTGACGGGCCAGAAAAGGTTGGCCTTCACCAGTAACACCCCGGGCCGCACGCAAACGATCAATTTTTATCGTATCGACGGCGCATTTTATTTCGTCGATCTTCCGGGGTATGGTTATGCGCGGGTGCCGCCGCAGGTTTCCCGGGAATGGAAGAAGCTGATTGAGCAGTACCTGAATAAAAGGGAGTATCTGAAGGCGTCCTGTCTGGTGCTGGATGTCCGCCGTGGATGGACCGATAAGGATCTCGACCTGAAACGCTGGCTGGAGCATTATGGCAGGCAATATCTGGTAATCGCAACCAAAACGGACAAACTGAATCGATCGGACTTAGAGCACGGCCTGCGCGCCATCCGCCAGGAGGGCGTGGAGCCGCTGTCGTTCTCGGCCTTAACCGGCCGGGGAGTGAGGGAAATTTGGCAAGCAATAACGATAACACTCCAACCTCGGTAGGAAATATCCCACCACAGGAAAAGACGGCTGAAAAACAGCCCGTCCCCGCCTCCGCGGAAGCGGAAAAAAACGAAAGACCGGAGAAGCACTCCGAAAGGACTGAACGCACCGAGCGTCCGGAACGGGCGCCCAAAGTAGCGACGGCTCCCCCGCCTGAGGCGAAAGGGGACGATTCCAAGCCGCCTGAAACGGCGGCAGCGCCGCCTCCCGATCCGCCGGTGACGGAGACCGCGCCGGTCACGCCGCCGCTGACGGGTGGCCCGGGTCAGCAACGCCGGAAGCAAGGCGCGCAAGGCGTCAAGAACGGCACACCGACACTCGACCTGGTTGAACTGAAGGACATGAGTATTCAGAAGCTCAACCAGGTGGCTAAGGATATGGGGATCGCGGGTGCTGCCGGATTGCGCAAGCAGGAACTCATCTTCAAAATTCTGCAAACGCAAGCCGAGAAAAGCGGACTAATCTTCTCCGAAGGCGTGCTCGAATGCCTGCCCGATGGCTTCGGCTTCCTGCGGGCGCCCGAATACAACTATCTGCCGGGTCCCGACGACGTGTATGTTTCGCCCTCGCAGATACGCCGCTTCGATCTGCGTACCGGGGACACGATCTCCGGCCAGATCCGCCCGCCCAAGGAAGGCGAGCGTTATTTCGCGCTGATCAAGGTGGACGCGATCAACTTCGAGCCGCCGGAAGAAGCGCGCAACAAAATCTTCTTCGACAACCTGACGCCTCTCTATCCCAACCAGAGGCTGAAGCTGGAAACCGTCCGCGAGAACTACTCCGGGCGCGTCATGGACCTGCTCACACCCATTGGCAAAGGCCAGCGCGGCTTGATCGTCTCCCCGCCGCGCACCGGCAAAACGATGCTGCTGCAATCGATCGCCAATTCGATCACGGCCAATCACTCCGAAGTGACTCTCATCGTGCTGCTGATCGACGAACGTCCCGAAGAAGTCACCGACATGCAGCGCAGCGTGCGCGGCGAAGTAATCAGTTCGACTTTCGACGAGCCGGCCACGCGCCACGTCCAGGTGGCGGAAATGGTAATCGAAAAGGCGAAGCGGCTGGTGGAACATAAGCGCGATGTGGTCATTCTGCTGGATTCCATCACGCGCCTGGCCCGCGCCTACAACACCATCGTTCCACCCTCGGGGAAGGTGCTCTCGGGCGGCGTCGATTCCAACGCGTTGCAGCGGCCGAAGCGTTTCTTCGGCGCGGCGCGCAATATCGAGGAAGGCGGTTCGCTGACCATCATTGCCACCGCGCTGATCGACACCGGCAGCCGCATGGACGACGTGATCTTTGAAGAATTCAAAGGTACGGGCAACATGGAAATCCATCTGGAACGCAAGCTAGTCGACAAGCGCGTGTTCCCGGCGATTGACATCAACAAGAGCGGCACCCGCAAGGAAGAGCTGCTGCTGCCCAAGGATGAGCTCAATCGCGTGTGGATCCTGCGCAAGGTTTTGAACCCACTGTCACCTGTCGAAACCATGGAACTGCTCCTCGACAAGCTGGGCAAGACGCGAAGCAACGGCGAATTCCTGGCATCGATGAGCGGGTAGGATCAACGTATGATCGAGATTGAATAACAGGAAGCAAAAAGCTTCAGGCGGCATCCCGGGGCCGGACCTCGGATTTCACACGATCCTCGCACTGATCACGTGCGCTCTCCAACTCGTACCGTGCCTGCATGTTCAGCCAGTATTCGGGCGCGGTCCGGAAATATCGAGCCAGCCGAAGGGCAGTCTCTCCCGTGATCGCACGTTGTCCGGCGACGATCGAACTAATGCGATTCGCCGGGACACGGATCTCCTTCGCCAGCCGGTTCATGCTGATGCCCAAATCGTCCAGGCACTCCTTGAGAATCTCGCCCGGATGAACGGGCGGCAGCTTATCGGTAGTGTTTCGTGATTTCGGCATTGCCGTCCCTCCACGTGAAGCAGATCCGGTATTGATCGTTGATGCGGATGCTGTGTTGTCCTTTCCGGTCTCCGCTTAGCGCTTCCAGCCGATTGCCGGGCGGAATCAAAAGATCAGAGAGGGCTTGGGCGCTGTCGAGAATAACGAGGCGCCGCAGAGCCACTAGAGCAATGTTAGCGAATTCCTTGACCCGCTCACGTCTGAAGAGTCGCTCGATTTCGTAGGAAGCTCAGGCCCAAAAACGGCGAGGACCGAAAATCCCACCTTTGCTGAAGTATCATCGAGGGGCACTGGCGGGCTGGTGTCAAAATGGAGCGGCCACCGATCTCGAACTCCGTGATCCCGGAAATCCTGATGATGGATCCGGTGGGTTGACAGGAATAACCGGTTGACCATGAATATCCCTGAAGGTTTTCTGTGATCACATCGTTCCAAACGGCGCTCGAAAAAGAGCCGAAGGTCCCAAGGAGCAGTACCCTCCGGGTGATACGCACAAGGCCATTATAGGAGAGCGCATCTAAAGAACCTCCCTGTACCAACTCCGCTACCTTCCAGCGCTACCAAGCGCTGCCTTCCTCGCTTGACATCTCCTCAGGGCCCGGAATAAAATTCCTTCACTGCATACAGCTTGCGGGGTTGTGTTCAAAGAAGGGATGGCATTTTGCTTATGGCGCGTCGGCTTGTCTCACTATTGGTGTCACTTGATATTCTGCTCTCCGTAACATTCGCCCAGAGCGATCGCGGCACCATCACCGGCACGATCGCCGATCCGGCCGGAGCTGTAGTTGCGAATGCCCTGGTAGAGGTCCGCAATACCGAAACGAGCGCGACCTACCAGGTGGGCAGTTCGGCCACCGGAAACTACGTCGTGCAACTGCCGACCGGGAACTACGAGCTCTCAGTAGTTGTTGCGGGATTCAAGAAATACGTTCGCCAGAATCTGGTGGTGCCAGTGGCGCAAACTTTGCGCATCGATGTCACCCTCGAGATCGGGTCCAACGCCGAGTCGGTAACGGTCACGGAAGCGGCGCCGTTACTCAAGACAGAAAGCGGAGAACTCAGCCACAACGTCGCGACTGACACGCTCAACAACCTGCCGGTACTGGGTATTGGCACGTCTGCCGGAGTTGCCGGTATTCGCAATCCTTACGCAGTCCTGCAAGTCCTCCCCGGCGCCGATTGGCAGCCCGACCTTAGCATCCGGCTCAATGGCATGCCGAGCAACTCGCAGGCGCTGCGCATCGAAGGCCAGGACAGCACCAACGGGATTGCTTCCGGCACGCAATCGCAGACGCAGCCCAGTGTCGAAGCAATTGAGGAGTTCGCCATACAGACCAGCAATTACGCGGCGGAATTCGGACAGGCGGGCGGCGGCGTGTTCAACGTAACCATGAGATCGGGCACCAACCAATTCCATGGCAGCGCTTACGATTATTTCGTGAACGAAGATCTGAACGCGGGTGTGCCGTTTACCAGTTCCGGCAACGGGCATCTGCTCCGGCCGCGCCAGCGCAGAAACGATTACGGCTTCACCTTGGGCGGACCCGTGGAAATTCCCAAGCTCTACAATGGTCACGACCGAACCTTCTTCTTCTTCAACTTCGAGCAGTTCCGGGAAACCACCATCACGAACAATAAGCCCTTAACCGTTCCTATAGCCGCGTACCGCAATGGCAACTTTTCACAAGCACTGACTAATCGGATGTTGGGAACCGATCCGCTGGGCCGCCCGATTATGGAGAACACGATCTACGATCCCAAGTCCGACAGGATCATCAACGGGCTGCGTGAGCGCGATCCGTTCTCCAACAACACCGTTCCGCAGGATCAGATGGACCCGGTCGCGTTGAACATTCTCAAGTTCGTGCCGTTGCCGACAGGCAACACACTGCAGAATAACTATCTCCCCGTTTATGCCAACCAGCGGATCACTGGAATTCCATCGGTGAAGATCGATCAATCGCTCAGCTCGACTCTGAAAATCTCCGGTTACTGGTCGCGCACCTCGAACACCAACCCGAATAACGACGGTCTTCCGTATCCGATCACAACTTCCATCCCGACCTCAACTACTGCGCACACAGTCCGCATTAATGTGGATTACACGCTGCGACCGACGCTGCTGCTGCACGTGGGCGGAGGGCTGTTGTACGCGACCCAGAATACTTCGGCAAGCTTCGACCCCACCACGATCGGCTTCAAAGGGGCAAACACGAACCTGTTTCCGCTGATTTCGACTCTGCCCGCGGGAGGCTTGACGGGTCCTCCTCCGGCGCAGGGGGGCTTGAGCCCGATCGGAACGCCGGCCCTTGCCAATCTGCAAAATCCCAAGCCGACGGCAACCGCGAGTCTCACATGGGTGCGGAACAATCACACGCTGAAGTTCGGCGGCGAGGCGGTCTTCGAAGGTTACCTGGCGAGACTGCGAAGTTACGCCGCATCCTGGATGTACTTCGGCTTCACCGAAACGGGGCTCCCCTCGCTGAACGGCATGAATCTGGGTGGAGGAAACGTCGGCTTCCCGTTTGCCAGTTTCCTGATGGGCCGCGTCAACAGCGGTTACATCAGCGTTCCGTCCGTGGTCAGACTCGGCGCTCACGCCTATTCCGGATATGCGCAGGATTCCTGGAAGATCACGCGCCGCCTCACCTTCGACTATGGCCTGCGCTACGATTTCGAGGTCTACCTCCGGGAGCACACCGGAGTGATGCCCAACGCTTCGCTTTCCACGCCCAACCCGAGCGCCGGGAATTATCCCGGTGGCCTCATCTTTGAGGGCTATGGTCCCGGCAAGTGCAATTGCGCGTTCGCCCGTAACTATCCATTCGCTTTGGGACCGCGTCTGGGGCTCGCATACCAGATCACGCCGCACACGGTGCTGCGCGTGGGCGCAGGGTTGTCTTACGGCAGGCAGAACTCTCTCAACGGGAAGACCAACAATGCCGGATCGTCGAATCCCTACGGATCGGCCAGTTACGGCGACCCCGCGTTTCTGATGCAGGCTGGCGTTCCTTATCACGTCAGCTTTCCGAATTTCGATCCGGGGCAGTTGCCGCTCCCGGGGACGATCGGGAATCCTACCAACCTGATCGACCCAAATGCCGGCAGGCCAGCCAGAATCCTGCAATGGAGTTTCGGGTTGCAACAGGAGGTGACGCGAAATCTGCTGGTGGAAGCAACGTACGTCGGCAATCGCGGTGTGTGGTGGCAGGCGAATACCATGCGCGCCGTGAACGCTCTTACTCCGGAGAGGCTCGCTGCATTCGGGCTCAGCTTCGACAACCCCGACGATTTGAGACTTCTGGCTTCGCCGCTGAATTCCGCGCTGGCGGTTTCCCGCGGCTTTAGCCGCCCTCCGTATCCCACTTTCCCCATAACCGCTACCGTGATGCAATCGCTGCGCCTCATGCCGGAGTACACGAATCCGGTGAACACTTGGCCGCCGCTGGGCGATACCTGGTACAACGCCTTGCAGTTCAAGACGACGAAGAGGTTTTCACACGGGCTGGAGGCCACGTATTCATTCACCTGGTCCAAGCAGGAGGTGATTGGATCCGAGCAGGACTATAACTACTTCGGATTTATCGCTCCTGCCACCAATGACGTATATAACCGGCGCAACAACAAGTATCTCTCCGGCTACGATCAGCCATTGCTGTCCGTGATTGCCGCGACCTACACCACGCCCAAGCCGTCGGGCAACGGAATTCTGAGTAATAAGGCACTCTCTTGGGCCGTTCGTGACTGGCAGATCGGCGCTGTGCTGCGGTATGGCAGCGGACTGCCGATTCAAGTCCCCGCCGCCACTACGAACCTTGCGACTTACACGGGGCAGAACACATTTGTTAATCGCGCTCCCGGCGTTCCGCTATTTACACAGGATCTGAACTGTCATTGCTTCGACCCGAACAAGACCTTCGTTCTGAATTCGGCCGCATGGGTCAACCCGCCGCTCGGCCATTTCGGTACCGCCGCAGCATACTACAACGACTACAGGTATCAGCGGCGGCCGGGCGAGAATCTGAGCCTGGCGCGCAACATCCGGTTCAAAGAGAGATTCAACCTGCAAATCCGGGCCGAATTCACCAATGTCTTCAACCGGACCGAGCCGAATAATCCGATTGTGAACAATGCCTTCTCCTCGCGCACGTTTGCTCCCAACGGCAACACGGCGGGTGGCTTTGGCGCGATCATTACGAATCCCACGACGGGCGCTGTCACGTTTTCGGGTCCACGGCAAGGGACGCTGGTCGCTCGCTTCCAGTTCTGATATACGACGCATGACCGCCTGCTAAGGCGCGCGCAGACTCTGCAGAGCCGCGACCGTGAGGGAGCGGTTTAACCTCGCTAGAAAATGTATTTCAGCGCCAACTGAACCAGTCGCGGGTTCACCGATGTGCTCGTAATCTGTCCGAAATTGCCCAGTGCAAGATTGTTCGCCGGGTTCGAGAACTGCGGGTGGTTCAACAGGTTGAAGAACTCGGCGCGAAATTGCAAGGTGGCCGTTTCACTGAGCCCGCCCACACGTGTGTTCTTGGCGACTGCCGTATCGAAGTTGAACTGGTTCGGCCCTTGAATGATTCCTACGCCGCTGCTTCCCCACCCGGTTCCGTTCGTGAGAGTGCCATCGGGAGCGATGGCGTTGGGAATTGTAGTAAGGGCCACGCGGTTAAAATAGCCTTGCCCGCCGCTGAGGCCGCCGAGGCGACTGCCTAATCCTCCGGCGCCCTCCGTGGAGAGATCGGCATAGGTCATGCCTGGCGCAATCTGCGCGCGGGAATTGACGACGGCATTTGCGCCGGCCATCCCATAGATACCGCCTCCGCGCGTGTCGAGAACGCTGATCCACTGCCCGCTTTGGATGGTCGTCACTCCCGAAATGTTCCAACCGCCCAGCAAAACTCCGGCAACGCCGTGAAGAGTTCTGCGCGGAAGATCCCAGCTATAGTTGACGACCATACGGTGCGGGCGGTACTGCGCGCTGGGCCCGTATTGCTGCCGCAGGTCCAGCGGGTTGCCGAGGTTAGGTCCGGCGCCGGGGCCGTTTTGCGTCGTGAAAGCGCGCGAAAACGTATACGCCGCCTGCAACGTCACGCCATGAGAAAGCTGCTTGCGCAGCGTCGCCTGAAGGCTGTTGAATTTGTAATCGCCGACGGTGTCTCCCAATTGATAGCCGGTAACCGATGCGCCTAGCAGCGGCGCGCGCAGACGCGCGTTCTGCACGGTATTCACAGTCACGCCGTTAATCGGATTGGCAACCGTAGCCAGCCCCGGCTCGTTCACCATGTGCAGCCATTGCCCCAGATGGATTCCGTGCGAGCCGACGTAGCCGAACTCGATCAGCCAACTGGGCCTGAATTCGTGTTGAAAATTCAGGTTCCATGAGTACACCAGCGGTGTGAGGAACAGGTCGCCGAGGGTTGGCTCCGTGATATCGGAACCGCGATTGTTGGCGAAATCGACCCAGCGCACCGGAAACGTGCCAAGCTTCCAATCCTGCAGGGGCTTGGCGATGGCCGAGAATTGATTGGTGCTCGGACCCTGATCCAGTTTGAACCCGTAGGGTGGGCTCTCCTCCACGGCGTGGACTTCGGTATTCACGGGCACCCGGTCATAGAAGAAACCAACACCGCCGCGGACCACAAACCGGTTGGTGTCAAGAGGCCGCCAGGCGAACCCGACGCGCGGCGCGAAGTTGTTCAGTGGAACGGGGCTGGTGGCTACCTTGCGGCCGCTGCTGATCACACCCCCCGGTGGATTGCCCCAGTATGCCGTGTCGTAGTTCGAGGGCGTCACCCATCCGGCGTAGCTGCCGGTGGCCGGAGTGCTGCCCAGCGCGGCCGGCGTATTTACCGCCCGGATGGCCGATGGCCAGAAGGAAATGAGATTGCCGTATTTGTCCGAAAGCCGGCCGTCATACTCCCAGCGGAGACCGAGGTTCAAGGTGAGCCGCGAATTGATCTTCCAGTCATCCTGCACGAACCAATCGGCGTTCTTCATGCGGTAGCCGTGTACCAAGCCGCTGGGCCCGCTGCCCACGTCGAAATTGTTGGTGTTCAGAACATTGCTGAAGCCTCCCTGAAACGTGGATCCGTTGCAGCCCAGCGGCCGTGCCGGATCTTGCCCGGCGAGAACCGCGCTGCCGCAGGCGCCCGGCAAACCGATCAGGAAATCGGAGAATGTCTGGAATGCCATGATGCCATGGGAAAGCCACGATCCGACCCAGACCCAGCGCATGGCTTCCCATTCACCGCCGAAGCGCATGTTGTGCCGCCCCTTGATCCATGAGAGCTGATCGCCGAAACCCATTACCGTTGAATGGTGGAAGACATCGTTGGTGCCGCCGTACGCCATGAACAGACCTTGAAATGCCAACTGCGGCGGCAGCGGCGTACGTCCGCCGACGAGGCCGTGTCCTGGTGTGACGCACTGCGGACCACCGGGCGAGAGCGTGTTCGATTGAGTATTCGAGATGCCTGCCGGGCACCCCGGATAGATCTTGTCCGCCCATAGACTCGGGTCTTCTCTTTGGGTCTGATCCGTAATGCTCCGTAGCACGGAACCGCGAACCTCGTTGACGAAGCTACTGCCCAGCACGGAAGTGAGCTTGAGGACGCCGGTCTGATACCCGTACAGGCTGTTGCCCGGATTTCCCGGAAGCGGAGAGGGCTGTCCCCCGGCGGGGAAGAAATTGATGTCCTGCGGTTCCTGCGAATTGAAGTACCGGCTGGACAGGGTATGCTTGGCGGTGATCACATAATCAAAGTTGAGCATCCCCTGGTATTCGTGCTCGTAGGCCGGCTGGGTATACGTTACGCCTGGGAGGTTTGTGGTGCAGGTAATCGCGCTGGGCGGGCACGATCCAGGAATGTAATAGTTGCCGGAAGGCAGCTTGGCTTGCAAATAGCGCAAAGCGACCGGGTTGATATTGGAACCGTCGCAGGCTACCTGCATTCCGCGTTCAGCGGTTGTGCCGCCGGCGGCGCCCGGATTGGTCAGCCCGCCTGGGTTGTTCTCCGGACAGAAAGAGGCTCCCAGCGCGGTCCGGAACCTTTGTGCCGCGGCGTTCATGTTCCCGTTGAGATCGGTGATTCCACGATCGATGTTGGGAATGGGCACAAGCGTGATACCGGAGCTGAAGCCTTGTGCCGCGGCGCCGTTTTTTTGCCAGGTCTGTTGATAGGCCGCAAAGAAGAAGACGCGGTCTTTCTTGATCGGCCCACCTACCGTGCCGCCGAACTGGTTCTGATTCAGCGTCTGCTTTACGCGTGGCTTAGTGCCGTCGAGACACGCCAGCGGGAGCTTCGAGATATCACTCACGCCTCCACACTGCCGGTTCCGGAAAAAATCGGTTGCGTTGAGGGCAGTGTTGCGGAAGAACTCGAAGGCGGTTCCGTGGAAGCTGTTGGTTCCCGACTTCGTCACTACGTTGACGTTCGCTCCGGGATTGCGGCCATAACCCGCGTCGTACAACGAAGTCTGGATTTTGAATTCCTGCAGCGTATCGGGATTGGGGATAGCGAAGCCCAGATAAAAGCCTTGCGTTACCACTCCGCTTCCACCTTGCATCGAAACGCCGTCCATCTGGAAGTTGTTTTGCGCGGTGCTGCCGCCATTGGTCGCAATCTCCATGCCTCCTTTGCCAAAGCCCGAGGCATTGTTGACGCTGGCGACGGCGCCCGCCGAGAGTCCCAACAGGTTTGTGTAATTTCGCGTCGTCAACGGGAGTGCAGTGGCCGTCTGTCCTTGCACCACAGTCCCGAGTGTTGAACTGGCAGCCTGGATGATTTCGACGTTGGCCTCGACGGCCACCTGCTCGGCTTGGGCGCCGAGTTCCAGCGAGCGATCGAGAGTAGGCGTCTCGGTGACATTGACTTTGACGCCGGGAATTTCAGTGGTTTTGAAACCCGGGGCTTGGAACCGTACTCTGTAGGTTCCGGGCGGCAGGAGCGAAAGAGTATAGACACCCGCCGCATTTGTGCCGGCGGCGCGCTCCTGGCCCGTTTCGGTATTGGTAGCCGTAACTGCAACGCCGGGAATCACGGCCCCCGATGGGTCCGTGATAGTTCCGGTCAATGCTCCCGTGCCCGCGGTTTGCGCTTCTGAGACAAAAGCGTAGATTGTAAGCAGCGCGGCGATGCCGAGCCACCTGGAAAACAACCGGTACGTTGGCCCGTTCGTTCTCATTGCATCCCTCCCCTTTTCACTTACTGTGCCCTGAGGCACACTCGCGATAGCCGGGACCTTCAAGAATCGAGCACCGATTGCTCCCCGTTGAACTATCGGCGCAAATTATCCGGGATGAGAACGGATGAATTCTATATCAGAGGAAATTGTGGAACAAGATCCAACCGAAGATTAAGTCACGATTCTGTTCAAATCAGTCGGATTCTTGCAAACGGCGGGAGATGGGTCAGGCCATCAGATGGAACGCGACGAACGCTCCCAGATAGGCCAGCGCGCTCATATAGGTGAATTGCACGAGCGGCCATTTCCAGCCGGCGGTCTCCCGCCGTACCACGGCCACCGTGGAAACACACTGCATGGCGAAGGCAAAGAAGATCAGCAAGGCCACAGCTCCGCCCGGAGTCAAGTCGCGGTGAATGGCTTTCTGCAGATCCTGGCTTTGCGCGTCGGGATCGTCCATGCCGTAGATCGCACCCAGCGTGGCGATGATAGTCTCGCGCGCCGCGAACGAGGTGATCAGTCCGATCCCAATTTTCCAGTTGAACCCGAGCGGCTTGATTGCCGGCTCGATCGTACGTCCGATCGTGCCCGCCAGGCTGTTCTCGATCGCCGGCGGCTTGCCGTTTACGAACGGAACATGCGCCGCGATCCAGAGGATTACGGTGACGAGAAGGATGACCGTTCCGGCCCGGCGCAAAAACACGACGGAACGGTCCAGCAGCCGCAGTCCCAACGACTGCAGTGTAGGCCAGCGATAGGACGGCATCTCGAGAAGGAATGGCGTCCGCCCGCTCTTCAGCACCGAGGATTTGAGGACCCGCGCGGTGATTACCGCGACGATAAACCCGAGCGCGTAAAGCCCCACCATCGCGACTGTCTGCGTTCCCAGAAACGCTCCGATGACTGGCCGGTTGGGTACGAAGGCCAGGATGATCAAAGTGTAAACCGGGAAACGCGCCGAGCACGTCATAAACGGCGCGATCAGAATGGTCGCAATGCGGTCCCTCTTATTCTCGATCGTGCGCGTCGACATGATCGCCGGCACGGCGCAGGCGTAAGCCGAAAGAAGCGGTATGAACGACTTGCCCTGCAATCCCACTTTGGCCATGGTGCGGTCGGCAATCAGCGCCGCCCGCGCCAGATATCCGGAATCCTCGAGGATGCCGATGAAGAGAAACAACATCAGCACCTGGGGCAGGAACACGATCACCGAGCCCACGCCTTTCCAAACGCCATCGATCAGCAGAGAGCGGAAGAGCGATTCGGGAAGAGCAGATGCAACCCAATTGCCCGACACGGCAAACAACGATTTGACGCCATCCATCAGCGGCGTCACGTACACAAAAATGGTTTGGAATACGGCAATCACCACGAGGCCGAAGATCAGGACTCCGGCTGCGGGGTGGAGAAAAATCGCATCCAGCCTGCGCGTCCATTTGGGAGGAACAGGCGGCCGGTATTGGGCCTGGTTGCCCACGTGCCCGGCCCACTGCCGGCACTTGGGCACGTCCTGAAGTACCGGCAGCTCTTTGGGCGTCGGCTTGGGCATCGCCCCCGCCAGAAACTCGTAGACGCGGTCCAGTCCTTCACCCTGCCGCGCGCTGATCAGTGCTACGGGGGCGCCGAGCTGTAAAGACAGCTCTTTCAGATCCACGTGGCCGCCGCGCTTGCGCAGGTCGTCGGCCATGTTCAGTATCACCAGAGTCGGAATGCCCAGCGCGAGAATCGGCGCCGCCAGCATCAGATGACGCGCCAGGTTGGTGGAATCCAGCACCAGCAGGACGGCCTGAGGCTTGGGCGTATCGCCGCGGTTCCCGGTCAGCACATCGTGTGCGATCTGTTCATCCTCCGAGCGCGGGGCGAGGCTATAAACGCCGGGAAGATCGATGATCCACGCTTCGCGGCCATCGGGCAGCACTGCCAAGCCCGTGTGCTGTTCCACGGTCACGCCCGGAAAGTTCGCCACCTTCTGCCGAAGGCCGGTGATCCGGTTGAACAGAGTGGTTTTGCCGCTATTCGGAGGCCCGATTACGGCTACCCGCGTTGTGGGCGCTACACCCTTGCGGCCTGGAAACTCTACGGCCGGCGCTGCCGCCGAGCAGCCGTTACAATCGCTCACACCTGCCTCTGGCTTTGGGGCACTCGCACCTTTAACCGGCGCGCTGTTTCGCGCCGCAAGGCAATTTCCGAGCCATCCACCTGGAAAACCCTTGGATCGCCCCCGGGGGCGCTCAGCCCCGCGGTGATCTGCGTGCCCGGCAGAAACCCGAGTTCCATGAGCCGGCGTGCGTCTTCCCCTGGAAGATCAATATGATCCAGAATGGCAGCATCCCCGCGCCGCAGGTCAACCAGGGTGACCGGTTGCTCCGCGGGGCCGGTGTTGCCACTCAGTTGCAACATGGTTTCAGTATGAGGGCGTCTGAAATTATTGTCAAGAGCTCGCGGTCTTCTTTTGCGGGTTTTTGATGCCACCAGGTTGCAACTACCCCCAAATGTACCAGAATAAAAGATATACGATAACGGATGCGCACGCAACACCGGATCCGGAGGGTAGGTCTAGAAGATCTAGAGAGGGTACTGGAGATCGAAAAAGCCAGCTTCGGACCGGAAGCCTATGATCGCAAACTGTTTGCAGAATATTTCCACAGATGCGGACACCTGTTCTTGCTCGCGGAACAGGGGCGGTACGTTTCGGGATATATCCTGACTTGCCTTCGCGCCAGCCCGAGGGGCCTTGGCGCCGAGTTAATCTCTGTTGCCGTGGACCCTGCGTTCCGCCGGGCTGGAACCGCTACCGCCCTCCTGGAAAGCACGCTGCGGCGTCTCCGGAAGCGAGGTGTAACGCACCTGCGGCTTGTGGTTCGCTGGAACAATTATTCCGCGCGGGCCCTCTATGAGAAATATGGCTTTCGGCGAGTGCGCCGCCTCCCAAGGTATTACGAAGACGGAGAGGACGGCATCGCCATGAAGCTTGCAATGCATTCACGCCTGAGGGATGTTTAGGGAGATGCCCGTATCCTACGAATTCCTGCGGGGTGTGCTCGGTGTGCTTTGCGTTCTGTTCGCCCACATGGCCGGGCGCTCCGCCATAGCAGTAAGGAAACGGCGACAGAAGTTAAGCAAGTTCTATGGGTGGGTAGTACGGGCCGCCGTCTGCGCCCTGGGGCTGTCGCTACGGCATCCGCTGGATACCATCGACATCGCGGTGTGGCTGCTGAGCCTGGCTGCTTTCGCCGCGGGCTGGTGGGACGCCTCCCGCGAGAAATCTACCGAGGATCTCACGCGCGAGATCTTCCCCGAGTAGGAGATTGGCCAAGGGAGGCTTGCATGAAGGCAAACTTCATCGGAGTAGGCCTCGAAGTTTAGGCGCCCGGCGCGGCAGATATTCCTCGAGTAAAGGATAATGACCCAATGCGCCCTTCACTTGCGATCCTGCTTTTCACGCCCGTGCTGTGTGGCGCGGATGCCTCGGTGGTCCAAATCCGCGAAGCGGCAACCAAAGCCGTGGCGCTGATTCAAAAGAGTCAAAAGGACTGGTACCGGAAACAGAGCTGTACGTCCTGCCATAACCAGGATCTGCCGGCGCTGGCCTTTCGAGTGGCGCGGGAGCACGGGATTCTCGTTGACGAACAGCTCGCGCACGCCGACGCCGTAGCGGCGTATGGGTCCTATGCCAATCTCGATCGCTCTGTGCAATGGACGCACCTGATCGATCCGCCGGGCGAGGGCTACCATCTGCTCGCGGCGGATGCGGCGGGCATTCGCCCGAATCTTTCCACTGCGGCGCATGCCCGGTTGATTGCGGCCCGCCAGGAAGCAGACGGTCATTGGGAGCCCATTGACGATCGCCCGCCGCAGCATTACAGCCCGTTCACCGATACCGCAGTGTCCGTGCTGGCGATCCAGCGATTCAGCCATCCCAAGCAACAAGCGGAAATCGGCGGACGCCTGGAGCGCGCCCGAGGCTGGTTGCAGTCGCACTCCCCCCGCGTGACCGAAGAGCGTGTTTTCCAATTAGTCGCTTTGGGCCACTTGCCAGGGGCGGATTGCCGCGCGCTGGAAAAGATGTCTCGGGATCTGAAGGCGACCCAACAATCCGACGGTGGTTGGAACTCGCGCGACGGACGCCCCAGCGACGTGTATTCTACCGGTGAAGCCCTTTTTGCGCTGCACGAATTCGGGGGCCTTGCCACTACCGATCCTGGATGGCAGCGTGGAATCGATTATTTGCTCCGGACTCAGGCCAAAGATGGTTCCTGGCACGTCATCTCGCGGCTGCAGCCTCCCGCTCCGGTAAGTCCGCCGTATTTTGAGACTGGTTATCCCTACGGACACGATCAATTCATCTCGCTGATGGGAGCCAGTTGGGCGGTAATGGCGCTTGCCGAAGCGCTCGGACCTGCGCAGAAAGCCGCGCTTCCCGCGTTAGAGGAGGCCGCGCCGAAAGACGTCGAGCCCTGGGTGGAGGCTGTTCTGTTCGGAACCGCGGCTGACGTCAAGCAACTGCTGGACCATGGATTCAATCCCAACTCGGCGACCAGGCCGGGCGGCACAACAGCGCTGATGCTGGCCGCACCGGACGTGGAAAAGATGAAGCTGCTGCTCGATCGCGGCGCGGATGTGAACGCGCGCGCCAAGACGCGTTATTCGGCGCTGATGGTTGCCGCCCAATATCCCGGATCGGCCGCCGCCATGAATCTGCTGTTGGATCGTGGCGCTCAAGTGCGGATGCCCAAAGGTCAGGGGGCGCCTCTGTTCAACGCGTCTACCATGGTGCTGGCCTCCATGAGCGGGAACTCGGAAATCCTCAAACGCCTGGTTGCCGGGGGTGACCGTCTCCAGGACAAGATGCTGTTTCTGGGGATGTTCCCAGCCACGCCGCCGATGGCCGTTGCCGGGATGAATCGGCCGCAGACCATGGCGGCATTGCTGGACGCCGGCGGGCCGGTCGACGAAACCGATGACGATGGCATCACGCTGCTTGGTTGGGCGGCCATCGCTAATCGAATCGAGATGGCCCGCGTGCTGATCCAGCGCCGGGCGGACGTAAACCATGTCGACAAAAAAGGCATGACCCCGCTGCTCTACGCAGCCTCGATCGACTTCGGCGACTCATCCATGATCGATCTGCTGCGGAAAGCCGGCGCGCGCAACGACATCCGCTCCAGAGATGGTCTGACCGCCATGGATTTGGCCCGCAAATACGGAAACACGCATCTGGCGCTCGCGCTGTCACGTTGACGGGGTTACCCCCACCGTGGTTGCTCGTCCAGGCTGATACCGAGGGCGGTCTTGGCCACCACCTCGTGTGTCAGGAACGAATTCGCAGGGTGGATCCGGCCCAGCCGCGCATCGCGGAACAGGCGCTCCAAGCCGGCCGGCCGAAAGATGCCGAAACCGCCGGCTACGTCCAGCGCCTGGTCGACGACGCGCCAGGAGCCCTCCACGGCGCGGTATTTGGCGGCGAAGATTTTGGCGGGCCATTCCGCGCCGTGATCCACGCCGTTCGACCAATCGGTTGCGATCCGCTCCAGGTGCGGCTCAATCGCTTCCAGTTCCAGGATCATTTCGGCAATCGCGTGCTGGGTTTCGGGATGATACGCCATGGAGCGCGAGAGCGCGAGCGAGCTCTTGCCCTTGACCGTGCGGATGCTTTCATCGAGCGCGCGCCTGCCCAGACCGTAATAAATGTTGCCGAACCCGAGTAAGCCCCAGGCGAGGATTCCGAGCACGAACGGATCGATCCCCGCCGCGCCTGCCGAAACGACACGGGCAACATACCGATCGGGAACGAACGCATTCTCCAGAACCGTATCCTCGCTGCGTGTCGCGCGCATGCCAAGGACGTCCCAGGTTTCCTTAATGGTGTATCCCGGGGTATCGCGTGGCATGAATGCGTGGACGATCTTCGGCCGATTCGGGTCGCTCGTGTCCATTGCGTGCAAACCAAAGCGTGTCCAGACGGGCGTGAGGCTGCCGAAGTGTTTGCGTCCGGTAAACCGGTATCCGCCTTTGACCCGCTCGGCCTTGGCGGTGGAGAGCAGCAGGGGCACATCGTTGCCGCTCTCGGCATGCCCCGCTGCGAAAATCTCGCCGGCGGCCGCCTCGCGCAGCACCCATTCGAGTGATGTATCTCCGCGGCGCCAGAGGTCGGCTGCCACACCGAGCCAATAAATGTGCATATTTACGGCAAGCGCAGTAGCGGGCGCGTAATAGGCCAGGCGGCGCTGCTCGCGGCAGACTTCCGCAAGCGATAAGCCCGCGCCGCCGAATTCCACAGGCACGGGCAGCAGCAGATACTTCGCCGCCCGAAGATCTTCAAAATCCTCCGTGAAGAACCGGTTTTCCCGGTCGTAGCCAGCGGCGCGCGCGCCGAAGCGCTCCAACATCTCCTGCGTGAGAGTAGCTTCAAGAACTGGACTCATGGTTCGTTCCTCCTTGTAAGACGATCAGTCTCCGGAATATCCCGCCGCGCGAGCGATCCCTGCCGCGCCGTGCTGGCGCTTCGCCGGCATTCGCACCGGGAGAATCTTCGGAACCTGCTCCCGGTATCGCCGGTATTCGTCACCGTGAATGCTCACGAGGTCGCGCTCTTCCAGCGGGATTGCGACCAGAATGTAAACGGTCGTAGCCAGCGCAAAAACCAGGTGGGCCGTGGTCATCCGCGGCGTAGCCCAGAATATGCAGAGCCAACTGAAATATATGGGGTGCCGGACATACCGGTAAATTCCCGGCGTACGAAATCGTAGACCGGTATACTCACGACCCCTGAGGCGAAGATAGACCTGCCGCAATCCGAACAGGTCGAAGTGGTTGATGAGGAAGGTGGCAACCAGGAGCAGCGCCCAGCCCAGTCCGTAGGCCGCATAAATCGCAAAGCGGCCTAATTGGTTCTCGACCTGCCAGATTACGCCGCCGATCGGCCGCCACTGCCAGAACAAAAGCACCAGCGCCACGCTGGCGAGCAGGACATAGGTGCTCCGTTCCGCCGCCGGAGGTACGACGCGCGTCCAGGCGCGCTTGAACCACGGTCGAGCCATAATGCTGTGCTGCAAGGCGAACAGCGTAAGCAGTGCGGCGTCGATCGCCAGGTCTTGTCCGAGCTCTCCCTGCGCTCCCGAATCTATAGTCGGCAGAACCCCAAAATCGCCGAGGAACGCGATGGCATAGAGGAATGTCCCGAGGAATATGAGATAGCAAACGATCCCATACAGAAAAGTCGTGATGCGCCCGATCATGGTGAACTCCTTCAGCCCAATGCCTGTCCTATAATTTGGGGTGCGGCGGCACGAATGGGGCCTTGTTGCACGTTATCAGCGAACCTGGCGCCGGGTAACGAAGGAAGGCCAAAAGAAAACCCAAAAAACGATGAGACGCCGCGCCTGCGAACTGCGCGTATGAGTTTGTAGGCTCATCGGGGGTTGTGCGGCATGAGGAACTCCGAGGCTAAGAGTCAAACCAACTATCGCTTCGCGGACTTTACGCTGGAGCCGGGGCGCGCGGCCTTATATAGGAACGGCTGCGAGGTAAAACTGCGTCCCAAAGTGTACGATGCGCTCCAGTATTTCCTGGAGAACCGCGGCCGCCTCATCACCAAGGAAGAATTGATTCAAGCCCTGTGGCCCGATACTTTTGTTACGGACGACTCGATCGTGCAGTGTATGGTCGAGTTGCGGCGCGCGCTGAACGATCGTTCCCAGGAGATCGTGCAGACGGTTCCCCGCCGCGGTTACGTATTCACGGCGGAAGTGGCTTCCGGGGACGGTGGT
>PSRJ01000205.1 GCA_003175985.1 Terriglobia bacterium | reverse complement strand
CGAAATCAAGGAACAGATCACGCCTCCCCGCCGTGGTCCGCAGCAGAAGAAGCCAGTCCCGCCGGATCAAACCAACGCTGAGAATTTTTATTACGTGAAGCAGATGCAAGCCAAGACACCGATGGTTTTCGTTCTGCGAGACGGCGAAAAACTCCACGGGACCATTGAGTGGTACGACAAGTGCTGCCTCAAGGTGAATCGAAACGGCGAGCCTAACCTACTCCTGTACAAGCCCAGCATCAAGTACATGTACAAAGAAGGCTAGGCGACGTACGAACCCATACATCGGCAGTCAGGATCCTTCCCCCGAACGCTAAGTTATCGAAGCTCGGTGCTTGCCATTGCGGTGAGCCAGACGATATGCACGCCGCTCGCCGGCTTCACGGTACCTTCTCTTCTCTTCTTCGGTCTCGGGAATTACCGGACCCACCGGCGTAGGCTTTCCCTTCTCGTCCAGTGCCACAAAAGTCAGGTAAGCGGAACATGTGTGCAGGCGGTGCCCGGTGAGCAGATTCTCGGTTGTCACCTTAACGCCCACTTCCATGGAAGTTTGAAATACCCGATTCACCGAAGAGCGCAGGATGATGAGTTCTCCGCTGTGGACCGGGTGCAAAAACTGGAGACCATCCACGGATGCGGTGACCACGGGCAAGCGTGCGTGCCGGATAGCCGCCATTGCTCCCGCCAGGTCGACAAGGTGCATTACCTTTCCACCGAGAACATTGCCCAATGCGTTGACATCCGTAGGTAGTGCAAGCTCGGAGTATTCTGAAACGGACTGGCGGACCGGCTTGCCTGATGTCATTTCATTATTGTGATGCGCGCCGCGGGTCCGCAGCTTCTTTTGTGCGCCGCAGGTAGCTCAGGACGTACGCTTCGGCTTGGCGAAGGAGCGTTTCGGCGATGGGCGCACGGGTGAACTGCGCGGCCGCGAGCGAATATTCCAACGGTCCGTGCGCAAACGGCAGGTGATCGCGCTCCAGGACGTAATAGAGTTCGATTCGAACGCCGTCGTCGCGGGAAATGGCAAAACGCACCGCGTCAGGGCCGCTATCTTCCCCGGGGAAATGCCGGCAGCGCCCCCGCGCGTATCCCAGGGAACACCACTGCGCGGAATCCGGCTCCGGATTGCAGCCGGCGGATGCGCGGCAAACGCCGTTCCACGCATCTCCCAAGGGAAGCGGATAGATATTGCTGGTGCCCCTTTGCTCACGCTCCACAGGGTAGAAATAAGGGCAGGCCATTTCGGAGGTATGGTAACACGGGGGTACAATCCTCGCCCCTAAAGAGCTCTCCCGCTATTGCTTGCCCTGTTTCGATTCCCGGTTTCTTGGATCTTTCCCGAGAATGTGGCCTACGTCCTTGTTATTCTCCTGGCAGATGTACTCCATCAGGTCCGTGTCGGACTGCAGCGTCGCGTGCCCGTAGACTGTAAAAGGCTTCGTGTACGCCCCGCGATCGTCGATCGTGACTTCCCATTCCAGGTGGCCCAGGTCCGGCCGGCGATAGCGCTCCACGGTGTGTAGCTGAGTGGTATGCGGGTGCCCGGCAAAGTCGAACCAGAACCGGTCATTGAAACCGATGGTGTCAATCACCAGCGTGTCTCCTTCCCATTTCCCGATCGATTCCCCGTACCATGTGGGATTGGGATCCTTGGAGTGGCTTCGGCCATCCATGAAGATCTGCCGGTAGCTGTGAATGTTCCCTTCGAAGAGGAAGAAATCCACTTTCGGAGTCTGTACAATCCGCCAGGGATACGGCGCCATCCGCGGTACGCCGGTAGGCAGACAATTGGCCTCCGGATCGTCGTTGGACAAGCGCTTCTTCGTGAGTTCCAGAGCCCACGGCTGCAGGGGGAGGCTTTCACCAGGCTTGAGCGCATCGGCGATGTCATAGATGAAATTCCGGTCGGGACTCCAGACGCCTGCAAAATCGGGTTTCCCATCCGCCATGCGGGGTGCCGGCCCCTTGGGAACCGGTTTGGTAGGTCCCCCGCCTTCCTCCGGTGTCTGTGCCAACCCCAGGAGCCCGAACATGCAGGCACCGATCAGAAGTGACCCGATGCGATTGTTTTTCACGCGCAAACCTCCACCGTGATGATGAAACTGTGATCCAGTATAGACCTTGCAATCGGCGATTGCGGGGGCGAGCATCTAGCCGGCGTTCGCGCGGGCGTTCGTTATAGCTTGAGGCGGGCGGGCGGGAATCGCTCCCGTTTTACGCATCCATCCCGAGAGTGCGGCGGTTACCAAGCGCGATGCTGCGACCCGGTGCTCCCGCATATAGAGCTCGTGGTTCCGAGCCACTTCGGCGAGCCTGTAAACGTAATTGACCATAAAGCCGGCCGAGAGATCGATCCCCACCATGGATTTGTCGCCCAGCCAGTTGATTCGTTCCAGACGCGCTCCGTTGCGCAAGTGGAAGCGAGCTACCGGATCGTAAGGCCTTTCGCCCTGCTTCGCATGCAGCAGGTAGTAAGCGAAACAACCCGTCAGATCCCTCTGCAGCCTTGCCGGAAGTTCCCGGTTCTCGAACCACTGTGGCTCGTCGACCATCTTCGCCAATTCCGCAATTGCCTCCGCATGGCCATCCCACTTCCCGCTCTGATTTTGATTCGCCAGCCACGCCCGAAATTTCGGGGCCGGAGAGATAGTGGCGAAAGTGCGTAATCTCGGAAACTCCCGCCCCAAATCTTCCACGACTTGTTTGATGAGGAAGCTGCCCAGGGGCACCCCGCGCAATCCCTGATGGCAGTTCGTTATCGAATAAAACATGGCGCAATCAGCCGATTGCGGGTTCAGGACGGGCGAATCCGGGTCGAGCAGAGGCTGTACCCCATCGCTCATGCCGCGTGTCAGCGCCACTTCGATGAAGATGATCGGGTCGTCGGGAAGCGCCGGATGAAAGAAGCCATAGCACCTGCGGTCCGCGGCGAGCCTGCGCCGCAGATCGTTCCAGCCCTGGATTTGATGAACTGCTTCGAACCGGATCAGCTTCTCGAGAATATTCGCCGGCGTGCGCCAGTCGATTCGCTGCAAAACTAAAAAGCCGCGGTTGAACCAGGATGTCAGAAGGTGCGTAAGATCGGCGGCAACCGGCGCCCACTGCGAGCTCCCGGCGGTCTCCTGCAGTAGCTGTCCACGCATTTCGACCAGCACGCTGGTGGCGCCAGGAGCCATGTTCAGGCGCCGGAAGAGTTCCCGCCGGGGCGGCTCCACCACCCGTTCCAGCCGCGCGAGATTCTCGGCACTGGCTTCCTTGCGATAGGCATCTGCCGCGCGCCCGATCTCATCGGGATTCGGCGAAAACTCCCTGGCCAGCAGATCGAAGAAAGCGGCCCGCTCCGCTTGGTCAAACGCTTGATACAGCTTGAGCGTCTCGTGCGTCAGGCGGTTTCCCGAAACTTCGCCGTGCTGCGACATGATTCGATGGCTGAGTTCTATGGCGCTACGAACCCCTCGCGGCGGTTCCCGCATCGATCCGTTGACCCTGGAATTCAATCGAAAGAGTTCCACCAGTTTCATGTGCAGCGCATCCCCCTCGTGGCGAGCGGTGCTTAGCAAAGGAGCAAATCCCGCTGCCATCAGGATAACGGGAGTTCCGGCATCCGGATTTCCGCCCCGGCGGTCAAAGCCGTCAAAACGTATGCTTCAACGCAATTGCATGATGCGCAGACGGTGTCAGAATTGGAAACGCGCTACGATCTGCCCTTGCCGCGGCAGACTGGGCACGCTGCTCGTATCGATATAGCCGAACCCCGCGGTGGTCTTGCTGTTCGGATCGCTATTGTTCACGCGCGTCTGGGACGCCTGCGGGTTTGTAGAGGCCGGATTGTTCATGTAGGTCCGGTTGAGGAAGTTCGTGAACTCAATCCGCATACTCAGGGTCATCCTTTCGCGAATCCGGAACAGCCTCCCCAACGCGATGTTCTCCAGCGGACGGCGCTGTTGCCTGTAATCGCTATAAAACGTAGCTGTGCCGAACTGTCCGGGGGCAGGGTTGCTCCAAGCCTTCGGGTTTAGGACAAAGGTCGTATTCGGATCGAAGCAATGGCAATTGAGGTCGTTGGTAAACAGAGGCTGCCCTGGCACACGGTTCTGCACCGTGCTTTGGAAGGTAATCGCCGCCATGGTCGGATTGGCGTTCGCGGCGGGAGGCGCAATGGGTAGACCACTGGCGTATTGCAGGAACGCACCGATCGTCCAGTCGCGGACCACGAGAGACATTGCCTTGTTTTTTCCCCACTTCGGGAGCGTATAATTTACGCCCAGCCCGCTGATGAATGGCCGCGAGTTCGCGGAGATCGCCTTGGCGAGCTTCCGGTTCTGCACGTCCGTGGGATAGACCGTCGTCCCGTTGGTAAGCGTGTTGATGTTGTCAAGCTCCTTCGACCACGTAAATGCGTAGGTGAAATCCAGTCCGTGCGAAAATCGCTTCGTCACCTTCGCCTGGAGCGAATCGTACCAGGTGCTGCCCAGTGGCGCCCATAGAGGAACAAGGGATGTAGCCCCCGAGAACTGCGGGAACGGCCGCAACGATTGCGCCACCGTGGAGTTCAACGGAAAACCGGCGAAGGGCGCCTTGTTTTGGAAGCGCCCGGCGGCGGGCGAACTGAGCGTCGCGCTGAGAATCGCCACGTCCGCGGGATTATCGAGACTCAGCCCGTAACTCTTCAACAGATCGTTACTCAGGAAATTGTAATTGACCAGGTTATTCGTGGTGAGCCAGACGGCGCGGTTGGCGACATACGACGCTTCCACCAGGAGATCGTGAATCACCTCTCGCTGCAACCCGACGCTCCACTGATACTGCCTGCCGGGTCTGCCGGCATTCGGATCGACGACATAGGGCGGTCCGCCTCCGACAATGGCGTTGATGGGGTAATAGCCCGGATCGAAGTTGGGCCAGGCGATCTGCGCCCGCGTCAAAGGTACGCCGCCCGCGAGCGTCATAATTTCGCGGCCGCTGTCGGGACTGGGTCCAATGGGATTACTGGCCGCTGCCGCCCCACCCGCCAGGTTGTATTGGGGAGTGCCGGTGTACACAATTCCGAAGCCGGCACGAAACACTGTCTTGGGCGCGAGTTGATACGCGATCCCGAAGCGCGGCCCGAATCCCCACGGATAATTGCGGGCGAAGTTGCACCGGCAGATCGCTTCATACGTCACGGCGCCGGCGTGCCCGCCCGATCTCGGGTTCCCGGCCACTGGATCGAGCGTCGGCGTGCGTCCGTACTGCTCTTTGAGGTAGGTCGAGAAGTCGTAACGCAGGCCAATATCGAGTGTGAGCTTCCGAGTCACTTTCCAGTTGTCCTGCGCGTAAAAGCCGAGCTGATGTTTGCCTATCCTGCCGGCGGAAGGCGGCTTGGCATTGGCATTGTTCACCAGTCCCAGTAGAAAACTGGCATACGCAAACCCGATGTTGTTTCCCGCTATGCTGGCCGTCGGGCTCCCGGCAACCACGTAAGGAAGCGCCGTTTGCGCGTTGCTAAAAACGTAAGTGCCGTTGAGGGCCCCCGCGTTCAGATTGTAGTCCCCCTGGTTTCGTAATTCGCCGCCGAATTTGAAGGTGTGGTTGTTCTTCACCCAGGTGACGCTGGCGATCGAGGAAAATTGCTGGAACACGTCGGAAACCGGGCTCGCCGTCGATCCCATGTTCGCCATCCCACCCTGCCCGATGCACGCCGTTGGCGTTGCCGTTCCCACTGCCTGCTGGCACATGCCCTGGAACACAGGGAAAGTTGCCGGCCGCGTGAAGGGCCCATTCAAGCCCAGTTGCGCCGGAGCGTCATAATCCGGAGTGATCGGCGGCCTCCCCAACCAGTTCTGAGAAAACCCTGCGCCCAAGTGCGCCAGAAGCGTCGGCGATAGCGTTCGGTCATAATTCAGGCGCACGCTGTAGGCATGAATATCGGTGCCGATTACGGGGTCAATCGGCTGCGGCAACCCTGCTGCGCCCGCGCAATACCAGCAGAATGTTTTCGTGCGGTTCCAGAAGAAGGAAATCTTGTTCTTGGGGCCAAGCAACTGGTCGATTTTCAGCGAGGGAACATCAGTCGTGCGATCTTGACGGTAAGTCTGCTGAAAGTTATTCACCAGAAGATTCCGGAACGTGGGAGACGGGATCAAACTCTGGATCTTCACTGCAACCGGATCGAAACGGGCCGAGGGAATCATGTTATTCGGGAACGGGTCGGTGACGATCTGCCCGTTCACCGTGTGCCGTGTGGTGGGATCGTAAATCTCGTTGGCGAAGATCGGCCGCCCCTGTGGATCATTGCCCAGGTTGCGGTTGACCGCCTGCAATGCGGCGCTGAAATCACCCTGGCGGTAGGCCGCCGTCGGCACCGACAGCGCGGCAGGCAGCACATTGGTGCCGATCTTGTATTGCTCCCAGTTCAGAAAGAAGAACGTACGGTTGTGGCCGTCATAAACCTTCGGAATCCATACCGGGCCGCCAATCGTAAATCCATAATCGTTGCGCCGCGTGCGCGTGCGCACCAGGTGGCCGTTGCCATCGTTGGTGAACGGCTGGCCCGCGTTCATGAATTCATTTACGAAGTACTCGTAGGCGCTTCCATGAAACTGGTTCGTGCCGCTTTTCATGGTGACGTTCATGATCGCATTCCCGGCCTGTCCGAACTCGGCCGAGTAGTTGCTGGTTTGAACCGCCCACTCTTGAATGGAATCCGTCCCCGGCTGGTTCTGCTGAGAAGCGCCCTGGCCCAGGCTGTTGGTGGCGTCCATTCCTTCCACCAGCAGAATCTCCGAGTTGTTCACACCCCCATTGATCCGCACGGTTGGCCCCGTCACGCCTTGCACCAGAGCCGAGCCCGGCATCAACGCGACCACCGTGTATGGGTTGCGAATGCCGCCGCTGCCGGCGATAGCTCCGGTTTGCAGCAGGGGAAGATTATCCATGCGTTCGGTGGCCACTACGTGACTCAGCTCCCCGCTTTCCGTCTTCAACAGCGGCGCTTCCGCTTGCACCGTTACCGACTCCGATGCATTGCCGATATCGAGAGTGATGTCGATGCGCATGGTTTGCGCCGCCTGAACGGTTAGGCCCGAACGGACATACTTCTTGAACCCCGGCACCGAGACACTGATCTCATAACTGCCGGCGGGCAGCGACGCGATCGTATAATTGCCCGTCGCGGAACTCGCCACCGGATAAGTCGCTCCGGTTTCGACATTCCTGGCTTCAATGGACGCAGCGGCGACTACCGCGCCCGCGGGATCTGTGATCTCACCGGTGATGGTGCCGCGATCGCTCTGGGCGAAGGCGCTCCAGCCGAGCAGGCACAGACATATCGCGCGAACTAAGGAATGCATCGGACGATCTCCTCCCACTACTTTGGTCGAAGTCTATGCCCTCACTCGATTGGTTGTCAAGCTGAAGAAATGCATGCAAATTGGAGCTACAGTCCCACCGCCTCCTAGCGAGCCGCGACCATGAGGGAGCGGTCATTGACACGATCGGCGCCCCCGGAATATACTGCACTTACCAATGCTGTAGATGTGCGCTTCCACAGGGGCAGTTGCATGCATTTCGATCCGGGAGTAAAGTGTGCATTTGCCAATGGCAGGCGTTCCAGGAAAGGCATTGGCTTTCGCCGCAAGGAGACCCGTCGTGAAACATTTGTTTCTTCGCTGCGCCTTAGCAGCCGTGATCTTGTTACCCGCGTTCTTGCGCCCCGCGCTCGGCCAGGTGAATGCGGTTGTAAGTGGGACCGTATCCGATCCGTCGGGCGCCGTGATCCCCAGCGTGGCGGTCACCGCCCGAAACGTCAACACCGGAATTGTCGCGAACGCGACAACCAACGAGACCGGCAGTTATGAATTCTCCAGCTTGCAGCCCGGCTCCTATACCATCTCGGCCGCGAGCACCGGCTTCCAAACTACGACGTACAACGATGTGCAGCTCGGTCAAAGCCAGCGGGTGCGCCTGAACTTCACACTGCCGCTGGCCAGCGGAGCCCAGACCGTCGATGTGGTGGTCGAGGCCGATACTGCCCTGGCAACCACTTCCGCCTCGGTCGGCGGTGTCCTTGCCGAGAAAGATGTGCTCACCATGCCGGTGGCGAGCCGCAATGTGCTCGATCTGATCGCCTTAACGCCCGGCGTAATTACGGTCTCCGGAGTCTTTGTCCCCACCACGTTGAATTTCGCCGGCGTCCAGCAAAACCAGGTCAACACTACGCGCGATGGCCTCATCACCAACGACGGCCGCTATGCCAATGGCGCATACTCGGGAGTCTTCACCAGCCCCGATATGGTCGAAGAGGTTATGGTCAGCACCAACCAGATCGATCCCGCGCTGGGGCGCGGCTCGGCGCAGGTGCAGATGCGGACCCGCTCGGGCAGCAATGCTTTTCATGGCGCGGGCTTCTGGACCAATAACAACTCCGCGTTCAATGCCGCCACCTATTTTCAGAATCTCCAGCGCCAGCCTATCGACTACGCCAATCGGAACCAGTTCGGCGGCCGCGTTGGCGGCCCCATCAAAAAGAACAAGGCCTTCTTCTTTTTCTTGACCGATGACCAGCGCTATTTAACGAAAGTGAATTATGTCGCAACCGTCCTTACCGCACCGGCGCGCCAAGGTATTTTCCGCTATCTGACTACCGGCTCTGCGGGCGGCGGAGCACGTACAAACGGGAATGCATTTTCTACGACACCGTCGGTCGATCTGAACGGCAACATTCTCACCTCGGCTGGCGGAGCTCCGCTGTTTTTGAACTCCGTCAATCTGCTGGCCGCCGGAGGTCCCAACTTTAGCGCAATCGACCCGCTTTGGTTCGGCCCCCAATATATCGGCAAGTACATGCCCCTGCCCAACAATTACACTGCGGGCGACGGCCTGAACACCGCGGGGTTTGCGTGGCAACAGCCCGAGAATGGAGTTGACGGCGCCACGGGCCAGAGTCCCAATGCGAACCGCAACAATTACACCCTGCGGTTCGACTATCAGATCAGCGCCAGACAGAAAGTGAATTTCGTCGTGACGAAGGAGCATGACTGGGGAGTCACGGGCCAGACCGGAATACCCGATTATCCGGCGGGATATTTTGGCGACGTGCAACGCAATCCTTCGTTCTACAGCGTGGCCTATACCTGGATGATCAAGCCCACGCTTCTTAATGAATTCCGCTTCGGGCACAAGACGGACACCTGGCAGGGCACTTCGCCGCTCGATAAGGGCTGCTGCTTCAATGGCGCATCCGAGAACAAAGGCCTGGCGGCTACCGCGGAAGCGGCGCGGGCCTCGTTTCCCCAACTCAACGGATTGTTTCTGTATGCGCAGCCAGGACCGCTGAATGGCGTGGGCACGTGCCCCAGCCCAGCCAACCCCAGCAACTGCCTGGGACTCTACGCCGGGATGAATGTCTCCTCTCCCCGGCTCACAGTCAGCCCGTTCTGGCAGTTTGCCGACTCGATGAGTTGGATCCACGGCGCGCATTCCGTTCAGTTCGGGTTCGAAATCGATAGAACCAGCTCTCAGTCTGCAAACAGCGGCGGAACCCAAACCACCCGGCCGACCGTCAACCTCGGAATCGGCAGCATCGCGCCGCCCATCACGACGGCGACTTTTGCAGGGATCGGTCCGAATAACCTGGTCACGGCGCAGAACCTCCTGGCTAACCTCGCAGGCTCGGTCGCGAACATCCAGGAGCAGTATTGGGTCAACAGTCCCACGGCTAAGGATTGGATCTCCTATCAGAGCGACTTCCTCTTTTACAGGACCAACCATGCCAATGCCTGGTCCGCTTATGTGAAGGATAGCTGGAAGGTCAATTCCAATTTCACGCTGAATGCCGGTCTGCGGTTTGACTTTTTCGGCGCCCCATATCAGGACCAGGGACTGGCCGGCCGGCCCGCCGGAGGTCAGGCGGGGCTGTTTGGCGTCTCCGGCACGAGTTTCTCCAACGCAATGTGGAATCCTTATGCCAGCGGAGGCGCTTTAACTATCGCCCAGTTTGTTGGCCCGAACTCGCCCAATCCCGGTCTGAGCGTCTACAACAACTACTGGAAAGCCATCGGGCCCTCGATTGGCGCCGCCTGGCAACTTCCGTGGTTTAAGCGAAGCACCGTGGTCCGCGCCGGTTATGGGATCAACTACATCGGCAACGTAGACTTCCTCGCAGTGAACACTGGCGTGGGTAATTTCCCGGGCCAAACACTGAATACGCAGTACAACCCTTCAAGCTTCGTCAATCTGGCAAGCATCGGCTCCGCGGGAGTGGTGCCGGTTTCGACCGGTGGAGCGCAACCGTTCGCCCCGGTCCCGCTGACGAACCGTGTGGCCACGCTCTACGGGTACGCTGACCATTTGAGAACGCCCTACGTCCAGAGCTTCAACTTCTCCATCCAGCGGGAACTGACTTCGACCCTGATTGTCGATTTCAATTACATCGGCAACAAGGGTTCGCAGCTCTATACCAATCAGCAGTTGAACGATACCAACATCTTCGAAAACGGAATATTGAACGCTTTCAACATCACTCGTGCGGGAGGCAATGCTCCCCTGTTTGACCAGATGTTGATGGGAATCACGCTTCCGGGTGTCGGGGCTGTGAATGGCACCTCGTTAACGGGTTCGCAGGCGCTGCGGCTCTATTCGGTAACAAACACCATGATCGCCAACGGTTCGGTGGGCGCTCTTGCGAATTTCTTTAACACGACGGCCACCGGTACGGGAGTGAACGGCGGGCTTCTTTCGCGTGCCGGTCTGCCGCAGAACTTTATTGTGGTGAATCCGCAGTTCGGCAGCGTGTTTATGGTTGACAACAATGGTAACTCCACGTATCACGCGTTCCAGGCGCATATCGCGAAGCGGTTGAGTCGCGGCGTTACCGGCCAATTCGCTTACACGTTCTCCAAAACGCTCGGCGACGTTCCCGCCGGCGGCGGTCTGTTTGGGTCCATCCGGGATCCGCGGAACTACCACTTGAGCAAGGGCCTGCTGAATATCGATCGCCCGCAGCTCTTCCAATGGAATTTGTCGTGGGATCTGCCGATCGGCAGTAAGAGGGCGCTGCTGGGGAACCTGCCTCGGTGGGCCAACGCGGCGGTGGGTGGCTGGCAGATCGCGTCTTCGTTCCAGTGGCAGTCGGGTGTCCCGCTCACATTTACCGCGGGCGGCACCGGCGCCGGAACGACGATCAGCACGCTGAGTTATCTGACCGCCAACACCGCAAATCTGGTTGGGCAATTACCGTCCAATTTCTCGCAAGTGCAAAAGGGGAATGGGTTCGTGCAATACTTCCCGGGGCTCTCCGTCCAGAATGCGCCTTTACCAAATTTCGGCGGCGATCCGACGCTGCCCGGGCGGTTCACCAATTTCCAAGTGGTGAACTCTTCGGGACAGCCGGTTCTGGTCAACCCCAATCCGGGAACCACGGGTAGCACTGCGTACAACCTGCCGGGGCTGCGCGGACCCTCGCTGATGGGCTTCAATGCGTCGGCAAGTAAGATCATCCGCGTGACGGAATCCAAGTTCTTCACGCTGCGCGCGGATGCCATCAACATCTTGAACACTCCGCAGTGGGGTTACAGTCCGACCTCGGGCCTGATCAACATCAATACGAATATCGATTCGCCCCTATTCGGACGGATCACGTCGGCGAGCGGAAACCGGATGATCACTTTTTACGTGCGCTTCGATTTCTAAGCGGCCGATCGAATCCGCTGCTCACTGTTCGCTGTTCGCGAACCCAATCCTTGACAACCACGATACGTTGGGATAGTTTCATCGCATGAATATCAACCGGAGAGATTTCCTGGGTGCGGCATTAGCCGCGGGAGTGGCGACTGCGCAGACGACCGAATCTCCGGGCCCGAAGCACAAGGACGAGATTCCGACGCGGAAAGCAAACGTCGTCAGAGCCTTCAAGTCACCGGATGAGCATCCGAACGCGCTCGAAGCTACGGCCGATGCGCTGTGGGTCGGCGGGCAGGTGAGCGAGATCGCCTATAAAGTGGACTGGAAAACGCACAAGGTGCTGCACCAGGTGCAAACGGAATCGCACAACACGAGCGGCATGGCGGTCGGAGGCGGCTATCTTTGGATGTCCGCCAATGGCGGCGTCAGCAACCGCCGGCCGGCACGCCCCACAGACTTCCCATACGACGAAATCGTGCAGTGCGACCTGGAGACAGGGAAGACGATCCGGCGGTATAGGCCGCCATGGCCCGGCGGGTCTCATGGGATCGTGTGGGTCGAGCAGACCAACACGCTGTGGGTGACCGCGGTGGGGCTCAGAACGGTCGCGGAGCTCGACACGAAAGATAATTTCCGAATCCTGCGCATGGTTCCGGTGCAATACAACCGGGTCCACGGGCTCGACTGGGACAATGGCGCGCTGTGGGTGATGTTCTCCAGCGATTACGTGATCCACAAGATCGATGCGAATACGGGAAAAGTCCTTGAGATTGTGACTCTCTCCAAAGACGATCCCGATCCCCATGGGATGTGCCTGCACGACGGGCACCTGTATTACTGCGACGCCGGCTTCCCGGTAGGCGGCAGCGTAAGCAACGACCCCAATTCCGGCTGGATTTGCCGGATCGATTTGTAAGGCGTCGCCGCGAAGGGTAATCGCAGGCGCCAATCGGGAGGACGCGGGATGATTTCCAGGAATTGGTGGTTCCGCGCATGCTTGACGGCGAGCATGGCGTGGAATCTCTTCGCTCAGGCGGAAAGCGGAACGCTGGTAGGTGTGGTGACAGACCCGGGCGGGGCTGTAGTGCCGGGAGCAAGTGTAACCATTCTGAGCGAAGGGACTCGCCTGACCCGCACCGTAACAACCAATGAGAACGGGCAATACGTCATTTACTCATTTCCGACAGGAGCCGTCAGCGTCACTGTGGAACGTACGGGTTTTCAGAAGCTGATTCGCTCGGGAATCGTACTCACGGCGGCCGACACGTTAACGGTCGATCTGAGGCTCACGGTCGGCAATGTTCAAGAGACGGTGGAGGTGACCGGCGAGGCGCCGTTGTTGCAATCGCAAACGGCTGCCGTTTCCACGCTGATTAACAATCAGCAGATGCTGGAAATGCCCCTCAACGGACGTTCGCTGACTCAACTGCTACAACTCGGAGCGGGCGCGGCCCCGCAGAATCCCGGGCTGCCGACTGCGCTGACCGGATACCAGATGCGGGCCAACAACTCGGTAAGCGTGAACGGATCGGTTTGGAACAACAACAGCTATTTGGTTGACGGAATGTTCGACCGCGGCCTATGGCTGAACGGCCTGGCGATTGTGCCGACTATCGACTCGATCCAGGAAATGCGTGTGATGGCCAGCAACTATTCGGCGGAGTATGGGGCCGCGGCGGGGGCCGTCACGGTGGTTCAAACCAAATCGGGAACCAACCAATTTCACGGCGATGCGTACGAGTTTCTTCGCAACGATCACCTGGACGCCAACAATTTCTTCAGCAACCGCGCGGGCCTGACCAAGCCGCATTTCCGGCGGAACGAGTTCGGCGGCGTGCTCGGCGGACCGATCCGGCGAGACAAGACGTTCGTTTTCGGAGATTACCAGGGGATCCGGCTGGCTCAGCCCACCACGACGGTTTCCACCATACCGAGTGTGGCGCAACGGCAGATGGTGACCACGGGTGACTTTTCGTCGCTGACCACGCCGGTCTACGATCCATACAGTTCACCCGCGGCAGGCGCTCCGCGGGTTCCGTTCACAGGAAACCAGATACCGCTGCGGATGATCGATCCCATCGCGATCAAGCTGATGAATCTGCTGCCGGCGCCGACTTCGCCGGGAACGACACGGAATCTTACGTTCAATCCCGCAACCACCGAGCGTGTCGACCAGTTTGACATTCGCGTGGACGAGAATCTGGCGGCGAGCGACCGGCTTTTCTTCAAATACAGCTACGACAATTCGGCCAGCCTGGGCACCGGCTCCATACCAGCGCCGCCCAACCCCGGCATACCCATGAGCGCCTACCTCACCGGGGGCAGCACCAACACCTTGAAGAACTGGGCGGCTGCAGTGAATTACACAAAGGTGTTCACGGCGTCGCTTGTGAACGAGGCCCGGGTTGGTGCGGTGCGGTGGAATTCGGCGTTTGTCACGGCCAACGATCCATACAATATCGCGCAAGCGCTGGGAATCCCCGGCCTAAACATCAGCGATACCAGTCGAGGAATACCCGGTTACGCAATGACCGGCTTCACCACTATCGGAGACACCGCCCAGTCTCCCGAGTTTGCCCGGACCATTTCGTACCAGGCGGCGGATACGCTCACGCAGGTTCGAGGATCGCACACGCTCAAATTCGGCGGCAGTTACATTCGCCACGATTTCAACGGTCACACCGCGATCGCGCCACGCGGCTGGTATACGTTCAACGGCCAGTTCACGCGGCAGATCGGAGCCGGCACGGGCGGCTCCGTACTGGCGGACTTCGCATTAGGCGGCTTCGCCACAGTCACGCGCAGCATTCAAAGCGGTTTCTTCGGGATGCGCTATTGGGAAAGCTCGCTGTTTGCCGAGGACTCCTGGCGCGTGAATAACCGGCTGACTCTGACCTATGGTCTGCGGTATGAATTGCAAGCGCCCCCTCATGAAGTAAACAACCGCTGGACGAACTTTGACGTGGTGGCCGGCAAGTTCCTGACAAACGGCGCTAATGGACTGGGAAGTGCGCTCCGTGTTCTGGACACGAACAACTTTTCGCCGCGCCTCGGGATCGCCTGGGTGCTTACCAACGATCATAAGACGGTGCTGCGATCGGGCGCGGGCATCTCGTTCGTAGAGGCATATAACGCCGGTAAGCAGCTACATCAAGACCCGCCGCTGACCATTTCGCAGCTTCTGACCACCGACCTCACGGCTCCGCCGCCGTTCACGATCGCGGCCGGTCTTCCGCTGCCGGTCGCGCCCGACCTGACTCACCCGGAGATTTACAACGGCAATGTAATCGCGTTCGATCAACATATGAAGGACGCCAAAGCGATGCAGTGGAGCTTGGGCATCCAGCGCGAGCTGATGTCGAACCTCATGCTCGACGTCTCCTACGTGGGGTCGCGGACCCTGGATCTGATCAATTCGATTAACGCCAACCAGGCTGTGCCGGGCGCGGGCGCGCTCAACCCCAGAAGGCCTTTGTTCAGTATCGATCCCGCACTGGGCGATATCGATTACCGGACAAACTGGGGAGCTTCCAAGTATCACTCGCTGCAAGTGAACCTGGTAAAGCGCTACGCCAAGGGGCTTACAGCTTCGCTCGCCTGGACCTGGTCGCACAACCTGGCCAACGCCCGGGGGCCATCCACGTCCGTCCAGCCCCAGAATTCCCGCTGTTCCGCCTGCGAGTGGGGTAATGCACTCGAAGACCGGCGGCACATGGTGGTGATCAACCACGTCTACGAGCTGCCGTTCGGCTTTGGGCGCAGCTACATCAATCGAGGCATCGCCGCCCACATTGTAGGGAACTGGAACATCTCGGGCATCTGGAGCATGTATACAGGGGCTCACTTTGGTCCCAGCCTGGCGACTTCGGTATCCAACTCGCTGGGCAGCAATCCGGCCGTGAACTTCATCGAGCGTCCGAATCGCGTAGGCGATGGTAATTTGCCCAGTGACCAGCGCACGATCGATCGTTGGTTCGACACCTCGGCGTTCCGGTCTCCGCAGCAGTTCACTTTCGGCAACTCCGGGCTTTTGATTCTCGAAGGCCCCGGCTATTTCAACATGGATACAGGCATACACCGGGACTTTCGCATCAATGAGCAGATGCGGGCAACGTTCCGATGGGAGATGTTCAATGCCTTCAATCGCGTCAACTTCGTAAACCCCGATCAAAACGTCGCGGGCGCTGCGCCAAACAGCGCAAGCGGCGCGCAGATCGGTTCAGCGACGGCCGGTCAAATCAGTGCATCGTACCCGGCTCGCAGCATGCAGCTGAGCCTGAAGTTCGTTTTTTAGCACTGGCCGCGGCGGGAATGAAACCAGGCGAGCCGTGGGTGTGGCTCGCAAAGGAGTGTTTTCATGGGCGCCAAATTTTGCTTGGGCTTTTCTCTTCAGGTCATTACGCTCGCAATTGCAGTGCCTGCGTTCGGCCAGACGTTCGGGGAAATCACGGGACTGGTGACTGACTCTACCGGGGGCGCGGTGGTGGGCGCCGCAGTAGCAGTCACTAATCCACAAACTAATTTCACCCGCAAGGAAGTTACGAATGCCGCGGGCCTCTACAATTTCCCCACCCTGCTGCCGGGCGTCTACAACATCAGAGTGGAGATGCCGGGCTTCCAGTCGGAGATCCGCAACAATGTTGAGCTGCAAGTCCAGCAGGTGGCGCGCCTCGATTTTCAACTCCAGGTCGGCGCGGTGACACAGGCTGTGGAGGTGACCGGCGGCGCGCCGTTGCTCAACACCGAGGACGCGACTATCGGCACCGTCATCGAAAACCAGCGTATTGTGGATCTGCCTCTCAATGGCCGCAATTTCCTTCAATTGGCGGCTCTTAGCCCGAACGTGAACACATCCTTTGGCAATGGCGGACAGTCCAGTTCGCGCCAGGGAGGCGATCGCAGCACGCAGCAGCTCTCCATTTCCGGCAATCGCCGCGAATGGAATTATTTCACCTTGGACGGCATGAGCAACACGGATGTAAACTTCAACTCCTATCTTTTCCTTCCCTCGATTGACGCCTTGCAGGAGTTCAAGGTTCAAACGGGCGTCTACTCGGCCGAGTTCGGCCGCGAAGTCGGCCAGGTCAACGTCTCCACCAAGAGCGGCACCAATGACTATCACGGAACCTTGTGGGAGTTTCTCCGCAACAACAAGCTCGATGCGCTGCCGTACGCCTTCACTGCCGCGGTGCCGGCTTCGTCACCATTCAAATGGAACCAGTATGGTTTCACGCTAGGTGGGCCGATCCGGATTCCCAGGATTTATAACGGCAAGAACCGGCTCTTCTTCATGGCCAACTTTGAAGGCTTCCGGCTGCACAATCAGACTCAGGGCGTATACAACGTGCCTTCCGGCGCCATGCGCGCCGGGGACTTCTCTCAGATTCTGCCAGGCACGCCCATTATTGACCCCTTGACTAACAACCAGCCGTTCGCGGGCAATCGCATCCCTAGGGAGCGGCTGGATTCGATTTCTTTGAAGATGCTCGAATTTTATCCGGCGCCGAACCAACCCGGTTCCGCGCTGGTGCGCAACTACCTGGCCCTGGACAGAAACATTACGAACAAAGATCAGTTCACCAGCCGCATCGATTTTGTGGAGAGCACCAAGTCAAACTGGTTCGGACGCGTTAGCTGGGACGATGAATACATTCTCAACCCGGCGCTCTATCTGAACGGCCACTTCACGGCGACCACGGCGCATCAGGGTATGATCGACAATACTCGTATCCTTAGGCCGAACTTGGTCAACGAATTCCGTTTCGGCGTCGATCATTTCTTTAACGACATCGGGGGAGAGCTCAATTACAAAAGGGATGTGATCAAGGAGTTTGGCATTCCCATGCCGGATCCCCCACCGATAGCGTGGGGCACTCCTTCGGTTGGCATTCTGGGATTCAGCGGCTTCGGCGATGACAACAATTCGCCTTATCTCAACTACAACTATACGTTCCAGTGGACGGACAACGTGTCATGGTCTCGCGGCAAGCATGCCATAAAGTTCGGAGCCGATATTCGCCGCGACCGTTACAGTCAAATTGGAAACCAGTTCCCACGCGGTGCGGCGGGTTTCCAGAACCAAGCCACGGGTTATGGCTTTGCCGACTATATGCTCGGCTATTTGTATAACAATTCCGATGCCGCCGGCCTGGCCAACACGCAACTCCGCGCTACCAGCCAGGCCTATTACATTACCGATGCGTGGAAAGTCCGGCCGAACCTGACAGTAAGCGTGGGATTGCGCTATGAGTTCGTTCCACCGTGGTCCGACAGGCGCCCCAATCTTTTGAACGCTTATGTCCCGTTGAACGCTGCCGTTGCCAACATCACCGACCCGAAACTGCAGCCAATATTCGTCCGCCCTGGGACTGGCGATTTCTATCAGGATATGCCCATCCGCTTCAATCCGAATCTTCCGGTGCAGAGGACGGACAGCCTTCTCGGCAACCGGCTGGTCGCCGCCAGTTACAACAATTTCGCGCCGCGACTCGGAATTGCCTGGAGCCCGAGCCAGAAATGGACGGTGCGATTCGGCGCGGGAATTTTCTATGCCCAGGATATCGGGAATGCAGTGTTCGACATGGGCCGGAACTTTGTGGGCCGTTTCACCGTCACCCAGAGCAACCATAATCTGACCTGGGAAAACCCGATCCTGGCAGTTGGAAATACTCCGTGCGGCAACATTGCCCCGCTGGTCTGCATCAATCAGCCGCTGGCGCTCGCCCACAATTATGATCACAAGACTCCGTACGTCGAACAATACGAATTCAACATCCAACGCCAGATCTCCAATTCCACGGCCCTCGAAGCGGGTTACCTGGGCACTCAGGGGCATCTGCTGCAACGGTTCAGTTATCTCGCGAACCAACCCGTGCTCGGTTCTGCCCCCTTGGCGCAGCGATGGCCATTTCCGGAATGGGGACTGATTCAAGGAGTGGTAAATTCGGGCGATTCCAATTACAATTCGCTTGCCGTCAAGTTCACGCGGCGTCTGGCGAATGGGTTGACGGTTCTCTCGGGCTATACCTATTCGAAGTCTATCGATAACGGCAGCGGCGTCCGCACCCTCGGCACGGACCCACTGTACCCGCAGAACTCGTATTGCCTCTCTTGCGAGCGAGGGGTGTCAGTCTTCGACCAGCGCCAGCGCTGGGTGACCTCGGCTGTTTACGATTTGCCTGTCGGCCGCGGAAAAGCCTTCCTGAATCAGGGCGCCGCAAGCAAAGTGATCGGTGGCTGGCAATTGAATTCGATTGTGACCATCGGAACCGGGTTCCCGCTGACGATTGTCCCAGGTTCCGACCGTTCCCAAACCAGCACAGGATACGATCGCACGAACGCTACCGGCATCAGTCCGGTCCTGAGCAATCCGACGCCGGGCCAATGGTTCAACATCGCGGCGTTTTCACTGCAGCCCCTGGGAACCTACGGTAACGCCGGGCGCAACGTCGCCCGCGGCCCCGGGATTTTCGACTGGGATTTCTCCACTCTGAAGAACTTCTACTTCACCGAGCGGCGGTATTTGCAGTTCCGCTTCGAGGTTTTCAATTTCCTCAATCACCCCAATTTTGGGGACCCGAACAACAACTTGGGAAATAACCGTCTGGATGCCAGCGGAGTCCCCATCCCGGGCACGGGCAGTTTCGGCACGATAACCACTACGCGCGCCGGAATCGATATGCGGGAGCTGCAATTCAGCCTGAAGGTAGTTTTTTGATTCGCCCCCGCGCCCTCGTGCAATAGGCTGCTATGATGGCGCGAAGGGTTTCCGCAATGGCCACGCAGCTCAAGATCAAGGTGAATGAACGGGAGTGGACGGTTGCCGCGGCGCCGGAAACGCCGCTGCTGTATGTGCTCTCCAATGAATTACAGCTTCACGGTCCGCGGTTCGGCTGCGGGCTCGCGCAGTGCGGCTCCTGCTCGGTGTTGGTGAACGGAGTGGAAACGCGCTCGTGCGTAACACCGGTCGCCTCGGTTCAGGGCAAGGCCGTGACGACGCTCGAAGGCCTGCCCGCCTGGTACGCCGCCCAGAAGAAGCTTCCGCAAGCGCCGGCGCTGCATCCGGTGCAGCAGGCTCTGATCGATGAACAGGCCGTACAATGCGGCTACTGCTTCAACGGCATGATCATCAAGGCTTCCGAGCTGTTGTCGAAGACGCCGCAGCCGAGCGAAATGCAGATCCGCTTGGCGATGAACGGCCACCTGTGCCGCTGCGGAACATATCCGCGGATCCTCAAAGCCATACAGCGCGCCTCCAAGGCGATGACGGGGGTGGCGCGATGATTCCCCGCCGCGATTTTCTTAAGACCGGCGGCGCTCTGCTGATCGGCTTCAGTTTTCGGGAAACACTGCCCGCGCAACAGACCCGCGGCGCCACCGCCGGCCCCCCCGATGCGAAACAGATCGACACGTGGCTCGCCATTCACCCGGATAACACCGCCACGGTGTATATCGGATTCGCCGAGCTCGGGCAAGGCTCCTCGACGAGTCTGCTCCAGATCGCCGCCGAAGAACTGGACATGGAAATGAGCCAGATCAAGACCGTGCGGCTCGATACCAACGTCACGCCGAATCAAGGCGGGACCTATTCCAGCGCCTCGATTCAGCGGGGCGGTCCGCAGCTTCGCACGGCCGCTGCGGAAGCCCGCCTGGCTTTGCTGCAACTCGCCTCCAAGCAACTGGATGCTCCTGTGGAAAGGCTCACGGTTTCCAAAGGGGTTGTCTCTGTTGCGGGCAGCCCCCAGCGCTCCGTGAATTATGGCCAGCTCATCGGCGGCAAGTTGTTCCAACTGCCGTTCACCGGGTCTGCGCCTGTCAAATCGCCGGCGGAGTATAACGTGGTAGGCACGTCCGTGCCGCGGAACGACATTCCCGATAAGGTCAGCGGCAGATATACCTACATGCAGCACGCGCGTGTGCCGGGAATGCTGCATGCTCGCGTGGTGCGCCCGCGAGGCCAGCGCGCTTACGGGGCGGGAGCAAAGGTCTTGGCCGTTGACGAGAGCTCAATCCACGGCATTCCTGGAGCGCGCGTCTTGCGGAAGGGCGATTTTCTCGGCGTGGCGGCCGAGAGCGAATGGGATGCCGTCCGTGCCGCTCAGCAACTCAAGGTGACTTGGGACAACACGCCCACACTGCCATCCAATGCCGGTCTCTATGAACAGATGCGCGCGGCGAAGCCCACCGACCGCGTGGTCCTGGAACGCGGCGATGTAGCCGCTGCGCGTGAGCGGGCGGCGCATGTTGTTACGCAGGGTTACCGCGGCCCCTATCAGGCGCATGCCCCGTTTGCCCCGAACTGCGCGCTGGCTGAAGTGACAGCGGATTCCGCACTGGTGATGTGCTCGACGCAGGATGTTTATGGAACCCGCAACGGCCTCGCTCGCGTCCTCGGCCTGCCCGTGGAGAAGATTCGCGTGCAGTATTACGAGGGCTCGGGCACGTATGGCCATAGCTGCTATGACGATGTGGCGCAAGGCGCGGCGCTGCTTTCGCAACTGGCCGCGAAACCGGTGCGTCTTCAGTTCATGCGGTGGGATGAGCACGGGTGGGATAACTACGGTCCCGCGCACGTGGGCGAAGCCATGGCCGCCGCCGACGCCCAGGGGAAATTGGTGGCATACGAATACCAGGGCTGGCACCACAACTGGAGCGCCGTGGAGACCTCGGCGCAACTGGCGCTGGGAATTCCGGCCACTCCCTGGAATGCCGGCGCGGCGCAACAGGTGAGCCCCGCGAACTGCGGCGGAATGTATGACGTGCCCAACCTGCGTCTGGTGAATCATCAGATCCCTTCCAATGACTACCTGAAAGGCGGCTGGCTGCGCTCGCCGTTGGATCTTTCGTTCTCGTTCGCGTCCGAGCAGACGATCGACGAGCTGGCGTACCGGCTGGAGATGGATGCTTATCTCTTCCGCCAACGCAATATAAAGGATGCACGCTGGCTCGGTGTTCTGGATGCCGTAGCGCGCGCCGCCAATTGGACGCCCCGGCGCGCGGCGTCGAACCGTTCCGATGCTAAAGTCGTAACCGGCCGCGGTATCGGGCTCGGCACGCACCTGGTTTCTTACGGCGCGGCAGTCGCCGAGATCGAAGTCAACAGGGAAACGGGCCGCGTCGTTGCAAAGCATCTGTATGGCGCGATGGATGCGGGCCTGGCAGTGAATCCGGGGTTTATCGAGAACCAGATCAGCGGCCAACTCGTGCAGACCGCCAGCAGGATGTTTAAAGAAGAAGTGACCTTCTCGACGACTAATGTGACGAGTCTGGACTGGAACAGCTATCCGATTCTGCGCTTCGAAGAGTCTCCCGAGGTCACAGCGGTAGTGGTGCAACGGCTCGATCAACGGTCGACGGGCGCGGGAGAAGAAGTGATGGCAGCCGCTGCCGCCGCGATCGGCAACGCTTTCTTCGATGCCACGGGTGTCCGCATGCAGGAGTATCCGTTGACGCCCAAGCGCGTGCTGGCCGCGTTGGCGCGGGGATAGGTAGCTCCGGCTAACACAATCGAGGTATCTCGAATCGTACGCTTCCATACACTTGCCGTATAGAGGCTCCTAGTTGAATAAATCTACACGGTACACGCATCGAACTCTCTATGAAGCAGTTCGTTATTCGCGCGATCATCGCAGTGGCTTCCCTGACCGCGATCCTGGAGAGCGGGTGTGCCAAACGTACGGAGGCTGCGCGCTCACAGGAACCGCTCACCGTGGAGGTGACGCCGGTCCAACAACGCGACGTTCCGATCTATAACGAATGGATCGGCACGCTCGATGGCTATGTGAACGCCGATATCAAGGCTCAAGTCACCGGCTACCTTCTGAAGCAGGACTACACGGAAGGTTCGTTTGTGCAAAAGGGCCAGTTGTTGTTTGAGATCGATCCGCGGCCCTTCCAGGCGGCGGTCGATCAGGCGCGCGGCCAGCTTTCGCAAGCTAACGGTCAACTCGCGCAAGCCAGAGCGCAACTGGGACAGGCAGAGGCACAAGTTGCGGTAGCGCAGGCGAACCAGGGAAAGACGCAGCGGGATGTCGATCGCTACATTCCTCTGGCCCAGCAGCAAGCCATCACGCAGCAGGATCTGGATAACGCCACGCAGAACAATCTTGCCGCCAAGGCACAGGTGCAGGCGGCGGACGCGCAAGTCGAAACCGCGCGCGCCCAGATTCAGGCGGCCACTGCAACGGTGGAGGCGGCGCGGGCCGCGGTGGCAACTGCGGACCTCAATCTCGGCTTCACCAGGCTCACTTCACCCATCGATGGCATAGCCGGGCAGGCGCAGCAACAGGTGGGCGCGCTGGTGAACCCTTCCAGCGGGGCGGTGACGACCATATCGACGCTGAACCCCATCAAAGTCTATTTCACCGCCAGCGAACAAGACTATCTGGAGTTCCACAAACTCTACACAACCCAGGCCACCGTGGACGCGGAACGCAAACAATTGCGCCTGCAGCTCATGCTGGCCGATGGCACGATCTATCCGCAGATGGGTAGCTTCTATTTCGCCGACCGCCAGGTGAATCCCAGCACCGGATCGATTCGCGTGGCCGGGCTTTTTGCCAACCCTGAAAACACACTCCGTCCCGGACAATACGCCCGGGTTCGGATGTCCTTCCGGATGGCGCCACATGCGTTGCTGGTTCCCCAGCGGGCCGTAAGCGAACTGCAGGGGATCTATCAGGTTGCGGTTGTGAGCGGCGACAACAAAATCGATATCCGCAACGTGAAGCCCAGCGATCGTGTGGGCAGCCTTTGGATCATCGAACAAGGCCTGAATCCCGGGGAGCGAGTGGTCGCCGAAGGCGTGCAGAAGGTTCGCCCCGGTATGACGGTCAATGTGAAACCGTATGCTGCAGTCGCGGAACTGCCGGGGAGATAAGCGCCATGTCCAAATTCTTTATCAACCGCCCGATCGTGGCGATGGTGATCTCGATCGTCATGGTGATCATCGGCGCCGTGGCTATCGCGGGTCTTCCGGTAGCCTTATTCCCGCAGATCGCTCCTCCGGAGGTGCAGATCTCCGCGGTTTACACCGGCGCCGATGCGCAGACTGTCGAACAATCGGTTGCCACGCCCATCGAACAGCAAATGAGCGGCGTGGACAACATGAACTACATGTACTCGCTCAACGCTACCGCCAAAGGCGAGATGCGATTGATTGTCGATTTCGACGTCAAGACAGACCCCAATACCGATTTGATTCTCTCCCAGATACGTGAATCCCTCGCCGCGCCGCAACTTCCCGCCGAAGTAAATGCATTGGGAGTCACTGTGCAAAAGACTCTGACGGCTCCGCTGATGCTGCTGAGTCTCTATTCGCCGCACGGCACTTATGACGGGCGCTTCCTGTCCAACTACGCTTACATCAATCTGAACGACCAGTTGACGCGCGTTCCGGGCATCGGAAGCGTCCAGGTGTTTGGAGCCGGACAGTATGCGATGCGTCTATGGGTAAGGCCGGATCAGCTCGCCAAGCTCGGCATTACCGTACCCGAGATTGTAAATGCGATACAGACGCAGAACACGGTGAATCCGGCGGGCCAGGTGGGAAGCGAGCCCGTGCCGCCAGGCCAGGAGTACACCTACTCGGTGCGCACCCGCGGGCGGCGCACGACGCCGGAGGAATTCGGGCAGATCGTCGTACGAGAGGCGCCGGACGGGGGTATTGTGCGCGTCAAAGATGTGGCGCGCGTCGAACTCGGCTCCCAGGATTATACGATCGTTGGCCGCTTGAATGGCAAGCCCAGCGCCATCATTGCCGTGTACCAGCTACCGGGGTCTAACGCGGTGGAGGCAGCCCAGGGCGTGAACAAACTGATGGCCGAAGCTAAGAGGCGCTTTCCTTCCGATGTGGATTTCTCCGTCGCGCTCGATACCACTCACGCGGTGAGCGAAGGCATCCGGGAGATTGTCGAGACTCTGGTCATCGCGATTGTATTGGTCATCGTCGTCGTTTACATTTTCCTGCAAGGCTGGCGCGCCACCCTCATCCCGCTGCTTGCCGTTCCCGTCTCTCTGGTGGGCACGTTCGTATTCTTCCCACTGTTCGGCTTCTCGATCAATACGCTTTCACTTTTCGGCCTGGTGCTCGCGATCGGTCTTGTGGTGGATGACGCGATCGTCGTCGTGGAGGGGGTCGAACGGCATATCGAGGCGGGGTTCGCTCCCAAGGAGGCAGCCTTTAAAGCGATGGAAGAGATCTCGGGACCGGTGATCGGAATCGCGCTGGTCCTTTCCGCCGTCTTCATTCCCACAGCGTTTATTCCCGGCATCACCGGAAGGCTGTATCAGCAATTCGCGGTTACCATCGCGATTTCCGTGATTCTTTCGGCATTCAATGCCCTCACTCTGAGCCCGGCATTGGCGGCCCTGATGCTCAAACCGAAGACCGCGAGCCGGGGACTGCTGCGCCGGTTCTTCGATTGGTTCAACCGCTTGTTCGGGCGCGCCACCGACGGCTACGTTCGCTGGTCGGGCGTCCTCATTCGCAAGAGCGCATTCGCGCTGCTGTTACTCGTGGGTTTCGGCGTAGCGGCAGGTTTCTTCAGCAGCAAGGTGCCTTCCAGCTTCCTGCCGGATGAGGATCAGGGATACCTCTACGTCAATCTGCAACTTCCCAATGCAGCTTCCCTGCAGCGAACAGACGCGGTTGCACGGAAGATTGAAAGTGTTCTCTCGCAAACGCCGGGCGTGCAATACACCACCAGTGTCGTCGGATTCAGCCTGTTGAGCTTTGTCAGGACCAGCTACAACGCGTTCTTCTTCGTGACTCTGAAGGAGTGGAGCGACCGCAAGAGCCGGGACCAGCAATTCCAGGCGATCAAGCAGCGTCTGAATGGGGCGCTGAGCACGTTACCGGAAGGTGTCGCGTTCGATTTTTCGCCGCCTGCAATACCCGGTGTCGGCACCGCGGGCGGGTTCACGTTCGTACTCGAGGACCGGGCTGGCAACGACGTGGGATTCCTGGCGAACAACCTGAACACCTTCATGGCGGCGGCGCGCAAACGGCCGGAGATCGCGGGCCTGAATACGACTCTGCTGCCCAGCGTCCCGCAGCAGTTCGTGGATGTGGACGAAGACAAGGTGCTCAAACAGGGCGTCCAGGTCAACGATGTCTATAAGACCCTGCAGACCTTCTTGGGCGGTTACTTTGTAAACTACTTCAACCGCTTCGGCCGCCAATGGCCGGTCTACATCGAAGCGGATGGAGACTTCCGGAACCGGGCCGAAAACGCCGGGCAATTCTACGTACGAAACAATGCCGGCCAGAGTGTGCCGCTGTCGGCACTCACGAAATTCGAATCCAGAAGCGGGCCGGAGTTCACCATGCGATTCAATATGTACCGCGCGGCGCAGCTCAACGGCAACGCTGCCCCGGGCTATAGCTCCGGACAGGCGATGAAGGCGCTCGAAGAAGTCTTCGATCAGACCATGCCCCGCGAGATGGGTTACGACTACTCGGCCATGTCCTACCAGGAAAAGAAAGCACAGGAGGGCGTACCGCCGGCCGTCATCTTCGGATTTTCACTTCTGTTTGTTTTTCTGATTCTGGCGGCCCTTTATGAGAGCTGGTCGCTTCCATTCAGCGTGCTGTTGAGCACGCCCATCGCCGTATTCGGCGCGTTCGCCGTTCTCTGGCTCCGGCGCACCGTGTTGAGCGCATTGCTTCCCCCCTACATGGTTCAGATCGAAAGCGATGTCTATTCTCAAATCGGTTTGGTCATGTTGATCGGCCTGTCTGCGAAGAACGCCATATTGATTGTCGAGTTCGCCAAAGACGAGTTTGAGAAGGGAAAGAACCTGGTGGACGCCGCGCTCGAAGGAGCACGGCTCCGCTTGCGTCCCATTCTGATGACGTCGTTCGCGTTTATTCTGGGCAGCGTGCCGCTTTGGACGGCGTCGGGCGCGGGCTCGGTGGCGCGGCAGATCATGGGCACGACCGTAATAGGCGGCATGCTGGCGGCGAGCCTGATCGGCATCTTCTTTGTGCCGGCGGTGTTCTACGTGGTGGAGCGAGTCTCAGGCCCGGAAAAAGAGCGTGTGTTCGCCGCCGGGAGACGAACTCCTCTCGGTTCGGAGGGGGATTGAGCCATGAACCGGCTCCGCATCGCAGTCATCCTGGCCGCCGTCACGTGGGCCGGTTGTACGGTAGGACCGAACTACCGGCGTCCGGCCGTGCAAACACCTGCCAGCTTCCGCGCTCCTACGCCGCTGCCTCCGGGCGAATCGTCGTCCCTCGCAGACCTGAAGTGGTTTGAAGTCTTCAAGGATGAACGGCTGCAGGAGCTTGAGCGCACCGCGCTGGCACAGAATTACGACTTACGCGAAGCCGTGGCGCGAGTCGACGCAGCCCGCGCCAGCCTGGGCATAACCCGCTCGGAGCAGTATCCGAATCTCGGCGCCGGCGCGGAGCTATCCACGACACGCACCTCCCGAAATGGCTCACTGCGATTGCCGGCCAGCTTTGTGCCGTCCCAAAACCGCACCTTCGGGAGTGTGACTCTCGACCTGCTGTCTTTTGAAGTGGATATCTGGGGGCGGCTGCGGCGCGCCACCGAGGCAGCACGCGCCAACCTCCTGAGCGCCGAGGAGACGCGCAAGGCCGTGATCACGACTCTCGTCAGCGACGTCGCGACCGCCTACTTCAACCTGCGCGAGCTGGATTATGAGCTCGATATTTCGCGCCGAACCCTGGCGACTCGTCAGGCGTCTCTGGATTTAATCCGAAGCCGGCAGAGCGGCGGAGTTGCCACGCTGCTGGAATTGCGCCAGGGTGAGCAGCTTGTTTACACGGCAGCAGAGACCATTCCGGCCTTGCAGCAACAGATCGAACTGACCGAGAACGCGATTAGCCTGCTCCTCGCGAACAACCCCGGCGAAATCGTTCGGGGGCGGAGCCTGACGGAGCAGGACCTGCCGCCCGATGTGCCGGCGGGCCTCCCTTCCGCTTTGCTGGAGCGCCGCCCCGATATTCGCGCAGCCGAGCAGAACCTCGTCGCCGCCAACGCCGAAATTGGCGTCGCCAAAGCGGCTTACTTTCCGCAAATCAGCTTAAGCGGGTTCCTGGGCGGGCAGAGCAATCAGCTTTCCGGCCTTTTCAGCGAAGCGAATGGCGCTTGGAGTTTCGTCCCCCAGGTGACGCAACCGATCTTCACCGCGGGCCGGCTCAAATCGAACGTGAAACTGGCGGAGGCTCTGCACGAAAGGGCCCTGGTGGAATACGAAAGAGCGATTCAGTCGGGCTTCACGGAAGTTTCGGATGGCTTGATCGCTCATCAGAGAGTGCGGGAAAGCCGGATGCAACAGGAGCTCCTGGTGACCGCCTTGCAGGATCGGACGCGCCTGGCCTACGTGCGATATCGCGGCGGCGTTGACACTCTGCTCAACGCCCTGGACGCGGACCGCGATCAGTTTCAGGCGGAGTTGACCCTTGCCCAAATCCGCCGCAGCGAACTGCTGAGCGTGGTGCAGCTCTACAAGGCTCTCGGCGGCGGCTGGCAGTAGCACGGTTCGACTGTATAATGGACGAAATGACTTCGGCTGGTTTGGAACAGCCTGTCCGCTATCGCTTCAAACCGCGCGCATACAGCAGCCATACTCTGCTCCTGGAGGAATTTCCGGACGTTGGGAACGGCCGCCGCGTGCTCGATGCCGGCTGCGCCGAAGGCTATCTCGGCGAGGTTCTGGCCGCCCGCGGTTTCGCGGTGACCGGTGTGGATCTTCCGGGAACGCCGCATCCGGAGTCGATTCGCTTTGTAGAAGCCGACCTGGACGATGGTCTCCCACCGCTCGCGGGGACCTGGGATTACGTCTTGTGCGCCGACATCCTGGAGCACCTGCGGGATCCACTTCTGCTCCTTGAGGATTGCCGGCGGCACCTGGCTCCCGATGGCATTTTGCTAGCCTCTCTGCCAAACAGCGGCAACGCGTATTTTCGTTGGAACGTGCTGCGCGGCCGGTTTCCGCAGCATGACCAGGGACTGTTCGATAAGACACACCTGCATTTTTTCACGTGGGATGGCTGGGTAAGCCTGTTAGAGCGGGCCGGGTTTCGGATCGAGAGCGTACAGCCGGCGGCCGTCCCCGTAGGATTGGCCCTTCCGCATTGGGACGGCTCGGGCGTCATCCGGGCTATGGAACGGCTCTCGTTCGGGATGGCGCGAGTCTGGATGCGGCTGTTCGCGTATCAATTCATCGTCCGCGCTCGGGTGGAGCGGCGTTCATGAGCCTGGTAAAACCCAAGGTCGTCGTGGTGATGCCGGCGTTCAATGCCGCCAAGACGCTGCACATGACGTATGCCGCGCTGCCGCGGGATCTGGTGGATCTCGTCATCCTGGTGGACGATGGAAGCTCGGATGAAACCGCGCGCGTCGCCCGCGATTTGGGCCTCGAATTATTCGTCCACGACCGCAATTACGGCTACGGCGCGAATCAGAAAACGTGCTACCGCGAAGCGCTGCGCGCCGGCGCCGATATCGTCGTTATGGTTCATCCCGATTATCAATACGACCCCACGCTGCTGCCTGAAATCATCCGCCCCATTCAGGAAGGCGCGGCCGATGTGGTGCTGGGCTCGCGCCTCATGGGTGCTAACCCCATCGAGCAAGGGATGCCCTGGTGGAAATATTACTCCAACCGGTTTTTGACCCTGCTGGAAAACGTGGCCTTCGGCTTGCGTCTTTCCGAATACCACACGGGCTATCGCGCATTCCGGCGCGAGGTTCTCGAGTCCGTAAACTTGCAGATGAATTCCGACCGTTTCATTTTCGATCAGGAGATCCTCGCGCAAATCGTCAGCCTGGGCTTGCGGATTCGCGAGGTGCCGGTGCCGACGCGATACTTTGCGCAGGCGTCTTCGGCCACATTCGTCCAAAGCTCCATTTACGGACTCTCGATTCTGTGGCTGCTCTCGCGGTATCTGCTGCATCGCGGCGGCCTGCTCCGGCAGCGCCAGTTTGACAGCCTGGAGCGCCGTTACCGAAGCGCCGCGGGAATCGCACCGGCAGGCAAAGTGAATTGAAGGTTCCTAGGAAATTATCCCGGCGACAGGAAATCCTGCTCGATTTCCTTTTGATATTCCTCATGACGGCCGCACTGATCCGGCCGTATTTCAAGGCAAAGTACACCGACAAGTGGGCCTCGATCGAAAGCACGTTCATCGCAGACGCGCGATTTCTCATCGACCACTGGCCGCACCCGCAATGGCAGCCGCTCTGGTATGGCGGCACGCGTTTCGACTATATTTATCCTCCGGCGCTCCGCTATGGCACGGCCGTAATCTCCAAGACATTCGGCTACTGGCCGGTGAAAGCCTATCACGTCTACACTGCGTTCTTTTATTGCATCGGGATCGCGGGCGTCTTTCTATTGATTCGCACGGGCACGCGATCGCGGCGCGCCGCGTGGCTGGGCGCCGCCGCCGCGGCGCTCATGTCGCCCTCGTTTCTCATCCTGAAAGAATTCCGGGACGATGCCTGGATGTTGCTGCCGCTGCGCCTCGGCGTGCTTGTCAAATATGGCGAGGGGCCGCACATGACAGCCCTGGCGTTCGTTCCCATCGCCCTGGCATTCACCTGGATGGCCATGGAAGCGCGGCGGCCTGCTGCATTAGCTGCCGCCGCCGTTTTCTCCGCCGCCGTGGCCTCCAACAACTTTTATGGGGCTACGGCGCTCGCCGTGTTCTATCCCATCCTGGTATGGAGCTTCTGGATCACCCGGCAGGACAGAAGGATTCTCGTACCCGCGCTGGCGATTCCGGTACTGGCCTATGGACTGACGGCCTTCTGGCTGGTGCCTTCCTATTTCAAAGTGACTTCGGAGAACATGAAATACGTTTCCGAACACGGCACCACCTGGTCCATCTGGATCGCCGTGATCGCCGCGATTGCGTTCGCACTGGCCACGGACCGGTGGGCGCGGGGCAAACCGCAGCGGACCTGGGCTGTGTTTACCGGCGGCAACGTGCTCTTCTTTTCGCTCGACATCCTGGGGAACAAGTTCTTCAATTTTCGTATCGCGGGCGAGCCCCTGCGGCTTGTGCCGGAGCTCGATCTGGTTTATATCCTCGGCGTAGTAACCGTGCTGCTATGGATGTGGGATCTCCCGGGCCGTTGGCCGCGCGCTACAGTGATCGCAGTGACGCTCGCGGCCTTTGCCACAACCGCCGGCTACCTGCGGCACGCCTGGCACATGTTTCCGCTGTGGCCGGATTACCAGAACCGCGTGGAGTATCAGGTATCGGAGTGGTTGTGGAAGAACATGCCGGAGGCGCGTGCCTACCCCAGCGGCTCGGTGCGGTTCTGGTATGACACCTGGCATGACCTGCCGCAGCTCGGCGGCGGCTCCGAACAGGGGCTGCTGAACGGCTTCGTCGAAAACGCTCAATGGGAGCTCAACCTGGGGCCGAACGCCGAACCCGGCATCCTCTGGCTCCAATCGATGGGCGTCGACACCGTCTACGTTTCGGACAAACGCTCGCAAGAAGTCTTCAAAGATTTCGTGCACCCCGAGAAATTCGAGAGCGTTCTGCCTGTGATCTATGACGATCACAAGGGCAATTTTGTTTACCGCGTTCCGCGGCGCTACCCCTCGCGCGCGCGAGTGGTGGAAACCGCCCGTCTGCAATCGCTGAAACCGCCGCAGGGGAATGTGGACGTGGAGAACATGCGCGCTTACGTCGAAGTGATCGAACGGGGACCGGATTCGCCCGCGACTGTCGCGAGAAACGGAACAGACGCAATGTCGGTCCGGGCCAAACTGGCGCCGGGGCAGTCGATTGTGGTGCAGGAAAGCTACGATCCAGCCTGGCAAGCGTGGTCTGGAGGACAACCCATAGCGATCCACAAAGACCCGATGGGGCTGATGGCGCTGGATGCACCTCCGGGCGAGCAGGAAATCCAGCTCCGGTTCGTGACGCCGCTCGAAAACCAGGTGGGCCGGGCCGTCACTGCGGTTTCTCTTCTGGCCGTGCTTGCATTGTTCGGATTGGGAGTTCGCGCGAGGCAGCGCGTGTGAAGCGGTTGGCGGCGCCTCTCGTCGCGTGCGCGATTTTCCTGCTCAACGTCTGGTTGAACGCTCCGCTGCTACTGCCGGGCGAACTGCCGTTTCGCGGCTCGATTGAAGGCGGGTACGCCGCCATGGCGCGTTTTATTTCCGCGCATCCGAATCCGTGGGGTTGGAACCCGTTTCAATATTGCGGAGTGCCCACGCAGTTTCTCTACCTGCCGGGGCTCCCATATCTGACAGCTCTGCTGGTGCGCGTATTTCCGCACAGTTCACCGGACTACGTTTATCACCTGATCACCGCGATATTCGCTTTTCTGGGACCAGTTGTCGTTTTCTTCTTTGCGCTGTATTTCACTCGAAGTTTGACCTGGTCGGCGGTTGTCTCCATCGCTTATTCGTTGTTCTCACCGGCCTATGGACTGTTCCCAGCCGTGGAAAAGGATCGGGGAATCGTCCAGCTTCCCTGGCGCATCCAGGTGCTGGCGAAATATGGTGAAGGTCCGCATAACACCGGTCTGGCGCTCCTGCCATTGGCCCTGCTGGCGGTTTGGCGGGCCGGCAAGAGCCGCGGCTATCCCTCGATTCTGCTGGCGGCATTGCTGCTTGCCGCTGTCACTTTGACCAATTGGATCTCCGCTCTGGCGCTGGCAATCGCCTGTATCCTGCTGCTGCTGGCCACGCTGGCAGAGTCGGACTTTCGCGTGTGGCGCGTGCTCGCCGCGGCAGGATTGGCTTATTTCCTGGCGTGTTTCTGGCTCACGCCGTCATTCGTCGAAACCATCGCGTTCAACTGGCCCGCCGACGCGTTCGGCTATCAGTTCGGACCGCGGCAACAGGGTTTGCTGGCAGGCGTGTTGGCGGGCGCGGTGTTGGTTGCCTTTGTCTGCCATAAGCTGCGCGCCTCTTTCTATTTTTGTTTCGTGACGTTGTGCGCATTCGTCTTCGGCTGGCTGGTGACCGCTTATTATGTCTACGGCGTGGATACGATTCCCGAATCGCGCCGCTATGTCCTGGAGTTCGAGCTATTTCTATTTCTGGCGATGACGGAAGCTTTGCGTCTGGCTTTGCGCCAGCCGAATCAGACGGTACGGCTATGCGCCGCCGGAGCGGCAGGAGTGGCGTTGCTCGTGGGTTTGCCACAACTCTGGGCCTACACGACGCAAAAGGCCGATTTGTGGAGGCCGGCGCCGCGCGAGCAAACCGTAGAATACCGCTTGGCGCAATGGATCGCCGAGCATCCTCCCTCCGGACGGGTGTTCGCTTCCGGCGGCTTGCGATTCCGTCTCAACTCCTGGTTCGACATCCCACAAGTGGGAGGCGGATTCGAGTCGGGGCTTCGGAATCGCGTGCCGGTAGATCTTGCCTATCGTATCCGCACGGGCAAGGAAATGCGGGCCGGTAGCGAGGCGCAGGATACGTTGCGAGAGTTGCGGGCGCTGGGGGTGGAATACGTCGTTGTCCATGGCGCCAGGTCCCGCGAGTATTACCGCGATTTCTTGCGTCCTGAACGGCTGGCGGAAGTGCTGCCGGTGGCATATCACGAAGAGAATGACACGATCTACCGGTTGCCGGCGCCGCGCCTCGCGCAATCACTCGCGGTGGAAGAACTGCCGGGCAAAGACGTGCAGCACCAGCCGTGGGCGCTGGACGCGTATCTCGGGGCGATGGAGCATTCCAGCCGTCCGCTGCTTCGCACCGAGTGGAAGGACGCCGGCTATCTGGTGTTGGATGGCGATGTGCCACCAGACCGCCTGGTTGCCCTACGGATCAACTACGACCCCGGCTGGCGCGCCACGCAGGATGGCCGAAGAATCGAGACCGCGGCAGACCGGCTGGGGTTTCTAGTGCTGCATGCCGACGCTGCGCCCGCATCGCACATCGAACTGCATTACGCCGGAACGGGCGAGCAGCGAGTCTTCGCGCTGCTGAGCGCAGTGGCGTGGGTTGGGGCGTTTGGCATGGTTCCGATTCTGTGGCGTTGCCGAAAGGGCGCTGCCGGTCGCCGCCGTTATGCGCCGCCGGAGACGAAGGCCACCGGGGAATCGATCAGCTTGTGAACGTCCGCTCCAGGGTCCACCACAACCCCGAAAAACGGGGACATCATCTCCTCCCATGTCATTTGGCCATAGTACACAGTTCGGCTCGGGTTGGGATTGAACTTGTTGTTCAGCGAATTGTCGTAGTGCGCGTCGACGCGCAGGCGAGTCCCCTTCGGCACCCGAATCGACGTGTCATAACCCATTTGCCAGTTGAAGTCGTAATGGGGCACGTCGAGCACCACCTGCTTTCGCCCGTCGGGATACTCCAGGGTCCAGGTCGTATCCTTCCCGCGAACGTGCATATGGGGCATCATGTAAACGAGCTCGACATCCTCGCGGAAAGTCGCCTCGGCGTGGGGGCTCTGCCAGTTCGGATCGTTCGGCGGAATGGCAAACGTTTTGGAATCCGTGGGTGCCGAAATCAGCAGCGAAACGTACCGGCGGCGCGGCGGCTCTTTGGCCACCGTAAACCCGACCTTCACGTGGTCGGTAGCAGCCGTGCCGTTCGGCGTGTAGTGGACATTGAAAACGATGTCGTACCCGGCGGGAATGAGCTTGGCTGCGTTGAGGGGCCGGTAATCGGCAGCGACATTGCCGGGCAGGTAGCAATCCTGCGCGCTCCCGCCGGAGATACCGCTCTCGGCGAAAATCGCCGCTGCGTCCGGATTCTCCGCAGCCCGCCCCTGCCCCCGGCCGACGAACGTCGGACCCTTTTCCGGCATGGCCGCTCCTTCCGCGTCGCGCGGCAGATCGGCCCAAACGCCGAGCCCGTATTTGACGTTCGGCTGATGCGGCACGTAACCGATACAGATGTGATGGGCAATGGCCGCGTGCTCCGGCTTGATCTGCACGGAGGTCACCCAGGTGTCCTTGGTGAACCCTGTGGGCATGATCACGGTAATCCATTCCAGGACGTTGTTTTTCGGGCTCGCCGGAACATCGGTCACGGGTCCTTCAACGATCACGTCTGGCTGGATCAGCCAGCCCTCCGGGAAGGAGACCGCGGGCGGCGCGTCCTTCAGATCGCCCTCCGGCGCTCCGCCGTCGGCCCAACGCACGATGGCGTCGATTTCCGGCTGCTTCAGCGAGCGGTCGTTCAGATACGGACCGTAACGCGAGTCAGCGGACCACGGCGGCATCTTCCGGCTCAACACCGCCGTCTTCATCGCCTTGGCCCACGGGCGCGCGTCTTTGTAAGACAGGAACGACATTGGAGCGATCTGGCCCGGCCGGTGACAGCCCTGGCAGTTCTTCTGTAACACCGGAAGGACGTCTCTGCTGAAGGTAGTTTGGCTTGAGGCCGCTACGTCGGCCGCCTGCAGCAGGCCGCCCGCCAGCAGTGCTGCCACCGCGAGTTGGAAGCGCATGGTCCCCCTCCTGTTACCGCAGTGTACCCGAAAACTGAGGCGGTTGGCGCCGTCGCGAACCTCGAGCACGTGGGACTTAGACACCGGCGTTTCCGAAAAGTTTCGCCGCCGAGGCAGAGTTGCACGAAGGAACGGCCTCCGCGCAATGGCGCGTTACTGCAGCGCGAAAGCGATCACCGAATCGGCATTGCTCTTGTCCCCGAGAAATCCGCCGCCGGTGGCGGTGACCAGCACGTACTGCTTGCCGTCTTTGCTTTGGTAGGTGATCGGGGCCGAGTGCGCGCCGGCGTCGATCCTGGTCACCCAAAGCTCTTTGCCGGTTTTCGATTCGAACGCGCGGAAGCGGCTGTCGTCGGTGGCGCCGATGAATACAAGACCGCCGGCTGTAGCCAGCGAGCCGCCCATGTTGGGCCGGCCCGTTCTCTGCTTTCCTTCCGGGAAGCTCTCGGTAATCCCGAGCGGCACTTGCCAGGCAATGTCTCCGGTGTTCACATTGATGGCGAACAAGCGCCCCCAGGGCGGCTGGTTGCATGGGAGGTTGTTCGATGGCTCCCAGAACCGGTTGATGCCACGATAACCGAGCCGGTTATACCGTGTGCCGTCGCTGCTTTTCGCCATCGTGTTCAGACTGCCGAAATCCATCGTGTTCACAAACAGGTAGCCGAGCGCGGGATCGTAGGAAGGAGGGTTCCAATTGCCGCCGCCGATCGAACTCGGGAAGATGACACTCGGCTCCGTGGAATAGTGCGTATACGGGCCGCCGCTATGCAATCCGCCCGGAACGCTATCGAACAGCTCGCGGCAAAATTCTTCCAGCTCGGGTGTCACAGTGGCAAGTTCGCTCCGCTGAAAACTGTTGCGCGCCAGCGGCGGCGGTTTCAGCGGAAAGGGCTGTGTCGGCCACGGTGTGTCGCCGGCAAGCGCATCGGAAACGGGGACGGGCCTTTCTTCGATTCCATAGATCGGTTCGCCCGTCACCCGATTGAAAAAGAACAGCAGGCCCATCTTGGTGAGCTGGGCCACGGCCGGTATCTTCCTGCCGTTCCGAGTGATCTCAAGAAGAACCGGCGGCGCGGCCAAGTCATAATCCCACGTGTCGTGGTGGACGGCTTGAAAATACCACTTGAGACTGCCGGTCAGTGCGTCCACCGCTACCAGAGAAGTGCCATAGAGATTGGCGCCTTTACGGTCGCCGCCCCAATAATCCGTTGTGGGCTCGCCGAACGGCATATAAAGGATGCCGCGCTCGGCGTCTAGGGTGAAGAAGCCCCACACATTGGTGCCCGAACGGTTCTTCCAGCTATCGCCTTCCCAGGTCTCGCTGCCAGCCTCGCCCGGCCGCGGGACGGAATGAAAGGTCCAGACCAGTTTGCCGGTGTGTACATCCCAGGCGCGCGTGTCGCCGGCCGACCCGATGCTCGGCGACTCCTGCACATGCGCCCCCGTGATCACCAGATTCTTGTAAACAACCGGAGGGGAGGAAAGTCCGAACATGGAGTTCGTAAGGCCATTCAGTGCTCCGGGCTTCATATCGACGATGCCTTCGTTGCCGAAACCCGGCGCCAGTCTGCCGGTCTTGGCATTGAGAGCGATCAGTTTTCCGGTCGAAGTGCCGAAGAAGAGCTGCGCCGAAGATTGAGCGTCGCCGGGCCAATATTCCAGGCCGCGCTCGGCCGGCAGTCCATCACTCACCTGGTAGACCCACAACTCCTTGCCGGTTTCGGGTTCCAGCGCCACGACGCGGCCGTTGGCGGCGGTGAGGTACATGACGCCCCCGACCACGAGCGGGGAAGCTTCCCAGACCCGCGCGGCTGGCGGTGCTCCGCCGATGCCGCTCATGTGATAGGTCCAGGCCTTCGCGAGCCTGGTTACATTACGCGTGTTGATCTGCTTCAACGGAGAATAGCGCGTGCCGGCCAAGTCCCGCCCATAGGTAGGCCAGTCGGTCTGCGCGAAAGCCGCCATCGAAATGGCGGCTCCGCATAACAAAACAGAAAAGCGCATATCAGAACAGGTATTTCAACGCGAATTGCATGATACGCGGATCGCCCGCCGTGGTGATCGTGCCGAAGGTAGTGCTGTTCAAACCGAGCGTAGGGGCGTTGGGATTGAGATGGTTCGGCAAATTGAAGACCTCGCCACGGAACTGCAGCGTCTGGCCCTCGCGAATGCGAAAGACCCGCTGCAGGCTCATGTCGATTTGCAGCGTGCCGGGATTCGGGATCAGCAGAGGCGCCATTGTGCTGAGCGTGCCGGTCGAGGGCGAAGCAAAAGCATTCCGGTTCAAGTAATGGTCTACTGTAGCATTCGGCCAGAGCACGTCGGGGAGCACCTGGAGCGGCCGCTGATTGCCGATCCCCGTCAACGCGTTGTCCACGCCCGTGGTGACCGTGGCAAAATTGCCGGTCTGCCAGCGCAGGATGTTCGAGAGCTGCCAGCCTCCGGCGAGAAGTTGCGCCGCGTGATTCGAAAACCGGGGAGTTCTTGCTACGACCGAGAAGTTGACGATGTGCCGCCGGTCTGAGGAGCAGTTCGAACGATCGAGCGCTCGATTGGCCGGATCGACATAGCTGGGCCCCGTTAGTTCGGTGGTCTCGGCGTCGCTAATGCAGTGCGACCAGGTCCAATTCGAGAGCACGGAGAAATTGCGGCTCAAGCGCCGCTGCGCGGAAAGCAACAGCCCTTCATAGCCGCCATTGCCTCCATCGTCCAGTTGCCCGATCGTCGAATAGAATTGCCCCTGCGCCGGATTCAAGCGGTAGAGAACGCGCCGCTGATTGGTATTACCGGTGGTGGCGCCCGGCCCGTAGACAGCCGGATCCAGCTCGGCGGAGGTCCACAGGTGCGTCGTCTTGTTACCCAAATAGCTTCCCGAAAGCAGCCATTCTCCCACCTGGCGCTGGATACTCAGGTTCCACTGCTGCAGGTTGCCAGGGTGCATGTGGACCGGAGCATTCACGTAAACGCCGGCCGCCGGAAACGCCATATCCTTCGAGACCGCGTTGAGGGCCGGGAACGGATTGCCGCCCGGATAGTCCGCGTAGGGATTGGTGAGGCCGCCCTTGGGACTGGTAAGGCTGATCTGCGCGCCCCACGGCGGATTGTTGGCCACGCGCGTGAAGAAGAACAGTTGCGGCGTGTCAAAGAACACGCCGTACGAAGCGCGAATCGTCATGCGTCCATCGCCGTTGGGATCCCAAACCAAACCGACCCGCGGGGCGAATTGCGCCGTTCGGCCGAAAACGTTCGACTGGCCGGGATACCCGGGATCGCCCGGAAAGATCAACCCCGCCGGAGCGTTTTTATATACGCCGCTCCGCTGTCCCGCCAGGAAACGTCCCACATCGAAGTTCTCTACGAAGCCGTTGCTGTTGTGCTCGGGAAGAAAAGGTTCCCAGCGCACGCCGTAATTGAAGCTGAGCTTGCGGCTGAGTTTCCAGGAGTCCTGCACATACAAGCCGATGTAATTCGACTTGTCGTTATCGTAAACGGGATTCCCCTGGACAAAGGAATCCAGGGCGCCCAGCATGAAGTCGGCGTAGCCCAATCCATAGGTCTGGCCGTTAAAAGTGAATTGGCCATTGGTGGGGCGGTTGTTCAGCGTGTTCATGATGGAGTAAATCCAGTTCACGCCGAAAGAGATCTGGTGGGCTCCGCGGATCAGGTCCATATCGTAAGCAACCTGGTAAGAGAGGGAATTGAAATACCCGGGGTTGGTGCCGCCGGCGCCGAGCGTGAGGCCGCCGGTCACACTGATGCCCATGAATTTCGGCGCGAGGCTGAAGACCTGCACGCCCAGGTCAGTGGGAGAAAAATAAGGAACCAGCACGCGGTTGTTGCGCGTGCGATTCACGGTTACATGGAGCGCGCTGATCGTGTTGGGACTAAAGACATAATTGTCGCCCAGGACCACGGATTGCGCCTGGTTGGCGACGCCGGTCTTATTCGCAAGCAGAACGTTCTGGCCGTCCCATTCGACCGGGTTCTTGTAGTTCCCGATGAAGTACCTGCCATAGAAGGTATGATTCTGCGCGAACTGGTAGTCGATTTTACCGATGATCTGGTGCTCGCGATTGTTATTCAGGATTCCGTACTGCGCCCGGCCGCAGGGATCGGAAGTGGTCGGCACATACTTCAAGAAATTGAGCGCCTGCTGGTTGAACAGCGCGGGCGAAACCTGGTTGTTCACAAACGGCGCGCTGAGATTCACCTGGCGGCCCTGGCAGGCGGCGGAAGTGAAGGTGGTGAAATCGCCGCTGCGCATCGCCTGGTTGGGGACGAAGGTGATGGTGGTCGGGGGGTTCGAGCGGACGATGGTCCCCTGGTAGCCGGCGAAGAAGAACAGCTTGTTGGGAATGATGCGGCCGCCGGCCACGCCGCCGAACTGGTTGCGCTTGAGAGAGTCGCGCGCGGGGGCGAAGAAGTTTCGCGCGTTGAACTGGTAGTTGCGGACGAACTCGAAGACGCTGCCGTGAAACTGGTTGCTGCCGCTCTTGGTAACGGCGTTGACCGCGGCCGAGGCATGCTGCCCGTAGCGCGCCGGAACGGCGCTGGTCTCTACTTTGAATTCCTGCAAAGCATCGGGGAATGGGATCGGCAGGTTCAGGTTATTGAAGGGGTCGTTATGCGTGCCGCCATCCATTACGTAGGTCATTCCGTTGGGAAGACCCCCGGCAACCGAGATCGTGACGGTCGGGTAGTTCTTATTGGTGTTGAGGTCGCCTGCGGGAGCCGTGGTGGCGGCGCCGGAGAGGAAAATCAGCTCGGTAGCCTGGCGTCCGTTGAGGGGCAAATCGACCACCCGCTGCTGATCGATTACCTGGCCTACGCCGTTGCTATGGGTTTCCACCATGGCCACGCTGGCATCCACGACCACCTGTTCGGTAACAGACCCAACCTTGAGGGTGGCGTTGATCACGGGATTGGTGTTCACCTGAAGCACGATTCCAGTCTGCACGTAGGCGTTGAAGCCGGCTTTGGTGACTTGCAGGTGATATGGGCCAACAGGAAGGTTGGGCAGAATGTAAGAGCCATCCACTCCGGTGGAAACCGACCGCACCAGTCCGGTGTCGGTCTGCGTTACTTTCACCTCGGCCGCTTCGACGGCGGCGCCGGTCGCATCTTCGACCGTACCCGAAATCTGCGACGTGGAAACGGCCTGCCCCCAGACGGCGGCGCAAGCCAGCAGGCCTGCCAACAATCGGAAACTCATATGTTTCACACCCGACCCCTGGTAAATGCTAGCATCGGGTTCCCGTAGGGCCAATAGAGTAACGGTAGCGGCACGGTAACGAACCGGGCTCCCGTTACTCGGTGTTTCCAATGAAGAAGGGCCGGGACCACGGGGTCATCCAGACCGCGGGCGGCCCCTGGCAGGCGCCCTCCATCCGCAGGGCGTGCGCCCCTCGATAGCGCTTCATCACCCGTGTCACTTCCTCGCGCGGGAGTATGTACGCCGGCTTGGTCAAAGCGTCCGACTCCGCGGCGCTGCGTGCGATCACGGTTGCCTGGCACATCCCCTCCACCGGAGCGCCGGACCGCGGATCGAAGATATGGCTGTAGCGACGCTCTCCCGCCTTGAGCGACTGCTCCGATACACCCGAAGTCGAGAGCGCGTTATCGCGGAGCTGAATGAAGGCCACCGGACGGTTTGCATCCGCGGGATTGGCAACGGCCACTTTCCAGCCGTCGCGCCCCGGCGGATGGCCCAAGCCGTAGATTGTACTGCCGCCCGCGCTGACCAGGGCGGACCGGATGCCGAGGCGCCTGAGAACCGCAACCGCCCGGTCCACGGCATACCCCTTGCCGATGCCGCCGGGGTCAAACTCCAACCCGGAGGCGAGGTACGAGATGCTGTGATCGCCGGGGATCAGCCGAACGTTGTCGAAACCTGATGCCGCCTTTGCCGCGGCGACTGCGGCGGCGGAAGGCAGCTCCGGACGGCGGGCAAAGAACCCCCAGGCGCGGACCAGCGCGCCGACCGTGGGATCAAAGGTTCCGGCGCTCTCGTCATAAAACCGGCGGCAGGCGGCTACGAACCCGAACAGCTCGGCCGAAGCCCGGAATGGCGCGCTGGCCGCAGACCGGTTCATCGCGCTCAGTTCGCTTGCGGGGTCGTAGTTGCTCAGCAGACGATCGATGCGGCTCATTTCATCGAGCGCCGCTTCTATGGCCTGGCCGGCTCGCGCCGCATCGGAATCGTAGCCCTGGATTTCGCAAAAGGTCCCCATGATCCGCCGGGACCCGCGATGCGGGACATTCTCCCCGGCGAAGCTCGCGCTGCCAATCGCCTGTGCGGCGAGGAGGACCGTCAGAAGGTTTCCGTGTTGTAGAACTCTCCGAACAGCTCCGCCTCCGAAGGTCGATCCTCGGGAATGGGCCGGCTCACCCAGGTCACCTGCATGTAGTGCTTGAGCGCGATGTTTTCATTCGTGACGTTGCCACCCCAGATCCCGCAACCCATGCTCGAGGTCATCGGCATGCCATTGTTGAACGCGCCGGCATTGGCTTTCGATTGCGGCTGCCGGACCATCATGCGGCTCACCGGCGCCACCAGCGCGAGCTGATGGATATGTTCTTCATCGAAAGAATAGATGCCGCAGGAGTGGCCCTTTCCACCGACCTCGTAGATCTGCCGAACCATTTCCAGAGCACAGGAAAAACCGCTGTAGCGGAAAATCGCCAGCACGGGGCACAACTTTTCGCTCGAGAAGAGATACTCCTTGCCGATCTGGCTTTCCTCGACGATGAGAAAGGTCTTGCCCGAAGGAATACGAAAGCCCGCGATCTCCGCGATCCGCGCCGCCGAGCGGGCCACGGTAGGCGGAGTGCGATGGCCTTCGGAATCCCATAGGACGGCCTGCAGGAGTTCTTTCTCCCCCTCCGTAACCAGATAGCCGCCCTCTCTCTGCAGTTGCTCGAGAAACCGGTCGTAGATCGACTCTTCTACAAGGAGGTTGCCATCGGCGGAACAGCCGCTGCCGAAATCCGAGATCTTGCTGATGCGGGTATTCCGGGCGGCTTCCGCAATATTCGCGGTCTCGTCGATGACCATGGTGGCATTGCCCGCGCCCACGCCATACGCCGGCTTGCCGGAACTGTAGGCGGCTTTGACCATGGCCGAGCCGCCGGTGGCGATGGTCAGGTCGCAGATAGCCATCAACTCCTGCGCCAGCGGGATGCTGGGTTTTTCGATGCATTGGAACAGGTCTTCGGGCGCGCCCTGCCGCTTCAAAGCCTCCCGCATGATACGGACCGTTTCAAACGTGGTCTTCTTGCTCGCCGGATGCGGGGAAAATATGATGGCGTTCTTGCATTTGAGCGAATAGATGCCGTTCCCCGATTCGGTAAGAGAGGCATTGGTGACGGGAACGAGCGAGGCGATCACGCCCACCGGCTTCGCGTACTTCACGATTCCCTTTTCAGGGATCTCTTCGATAATCCCCATGCTTTTCTGACGAAGCGCGTCGCGCAAGATGCCCATGATTTTGAAGCGTTTGTTGGGCCGGCCCTCGCGATCGCCGAGATCGCTTTCATCCACGCTCATGTGCGACAGACGGGTGAAGGTCTTCTCGTTGGCGGTGGCCCAGCCTACGGCCTGGCAGAGACGATCGATGCGAGCCTGATCGTATCCCTCGATCAGGCACATCGCGTGCCGGGCCCGCGCCAGCAATTCCTGAGCATACCGCTGCTCTTCCGGTGTGATCGACCTGGCCATCGATCCCAACCTAACATCCGGCTTCGTCCGGAACAATGGAGTTACCGTATCACTACCGTTACCGCCGTTTTCTCTTGTTCCGGGACCGGCCGCCAGGGGATAGAATCGGGTGGGAAAGGTCTCATTCGAAATGATTTCATCCCGGTTCCTGGCGGCATGTCTGGTGATCGTTTGCGGCGCGGCGGTGGCCCAGAACCGGCCCGCGGGCCGCGGCAGCCAGCGGCCTTCCCGAAAACAGCTTCTCGTCTGGTGCGACACGCGCTTTGGCGGCGCCTATCACGATTCGGTTTCGCACGCTATGGCTGTGGTTGAGAAAATGGGCCGGGATACCGGACTCTTCGATGCCTACCTGCGTACCGATTCGCAGCTCATTACCAAGCAGCCGCTGAGTGTTTTCGCCGACGGCCGCGACTGGCCGGTGAACAAAACCCTCAACTATTTCGATGGCATTTTCTTTTTCGGCATGCGGGAAATTGAGCTATCCGCGCAACAGAAAGCAGATCTGCTTTCGTTCGTGAAGGACGATGGCAAAGGGTTCGTGGCCGCGCACACGGCCGATACGGCGTTCCTCTCCTGGCCGGAGTTCGGCGAGATGCTGGGAGCGCGCTACGACGGGCATCCCTGGAATCTCATCGAAGCGCCGGTGATTGTGGAAGACCCCGCATTCCCGGCGACAAAACAGTTTCCGCCGGTGTTCACGCTTCGCGACGAGATGTACCAGGCCAAAGATTTTTCCCGCGAAGATATCCGCGTGCTGCTTCGGCTCGATACCAGTAAGGTGGATATGAAACACGAGGGGGTGCATCGGACCGACAGCGATTTTCCTCAGGCGTGGGTGAAGAAGTACGGCAAGGGACGCGTGTTCTTCGCGTCTTTCGGACATGAAGTCGCGGCATGGGACAATCCGATGCTGCAGACGATGTGGCTGGAGGCGATTAAGTGGTCCCTGGGCCTGACGGATGCGGATGTGACGCCCCGGCCGTTGCCGAAGGATTGAGGGAGCCGATTGGCGAATCGTGTGAGTGCCGCCCCTGTGAAGCCGGCCGCAGTTCCGGCCGAAGGACGTCTGCCAACCGCGCCGGCGTGGCTGTCGTGGTCCATCTGGGGCATCGCCGCGCTGTTCTATCTCACCGGGTTTTACCAGCGCGTTTCGCCGGCAGTAATGACCACCGAGCTGATGCGGGACTTCCACATCGGCGCGAAAGAGCTGGGCAATCTCTCGGGATTCTATTTCTATTTCTACGTGGTGATGCAGATCCCGGTAGGGGTTTTGATCGATTCCTGGGGCGCGCGAAAACTGCTGGTAACGGGGTCGTTCGCGGCCGCGGCAGGCACTTTCCTGGTCGGCGCGACGACCAGCTTTGCGCTGGCGTGTACGGGGAGAGCGGTTATTGGCATTTCGACGGCCGTGGCCTGGCTGGTGGTGCTGCGGCTGGCCACCCAATGGTTCCGGCCGGAGCGGTTCGCGATGCTCACCGGGCTGGGGCTCTGCTTTGGGAACCTGGGCGCGCTGGTGGCGCAGGTGCCGCTGCGGCTGCTGATCGAAAACTTCGGCTGGCGCACGGTGATGATGGCTTCAGCGGGCGTGATTCTTGCCGTGGCTCTGCTCGCGTGGCTGCTGGTGCGGAACGACCCGGCCGAGCGCGGTTTTCGGAGCTACGCTCCGGCCGAATTGCAGGCGCAAAAGCACGAACAGTTTCTCACCCTTCTGAAAGGCTTCAAACGGATTTTCGGCTACCGCAACACATGGCTGATCTTCTTCGCGCAGGGCGGGCTGGTCGGCCCCATCATGACTTTCACGGGACTCTGGGGCGCGCCGTTTCTGCGCGCGCGCTTCGGCCTGCCGGCGACGACGGCGGCGGCGGTGTGTTCGGTGATGATCATCTGCTGGGCGGTGGCAAGCCCCATTTGCGGACATCTCTCGGACCGGATCGGCAGGCGGAAGCCTATCTATGTCGGCGGCGCAGTGACCGCCGCGGCCGGTTGGTTGGCCATGTTCTATGCCGGTGGCCTGGGTTTGCCGGCCTTTATAGCGATCGCAGCGCTGACGAGCCTGGCTACGGGCGCCGTGATCATCGGGTTCGCTTTGGGTAAAGAATCCGTACCGGTGAAATTTTCGGGCGCCATCACGGGGTTAATCAATTCCGGCAACATGATCGGGCCCATGCTGCTGCAGCCGGGCATTGGTTGGATACTCGATCAGAAATGGTCGGGACAAATGCTGAACGGTCTGCGGGTTTACGGGTTGGACGCGTTCGAAACAGGGTTTTTGTTGAGCATAGGCTGGTCGCTCGTCACGGTTTTGCTGCTGAGTCTGACGACGGAGACTCGCTGCCAGCAAGGCGTATACAATGAGGCTTAGAGCTGGACAGTAAGTCGAGGACATGAGACCACTGGTCACGCTCTGCCGGTTGGTTGCGATCGGCAGCGCCCTCGCGGGGCCGCTCTCCCCCCTAAACGCCGCAGAAACTGCCAAAGGAAAACTGGAAATCAGCTTCCTGTACATGCCGCCGACGGAAATCGAGCCTACCTATCACACGGCAATCTGGCTGGAGGACAAACGCGGCCAAATGGTGAAAACCCTGTTTGTCAGCCAGGAGTTATCCGGGACGGAGTACAAGGTGGGCGATGCCTGTCCCGACTGGGTGAAGCAGGCGCACTGGGAGAAGGCGGAAAAGTCTGCGGTGGATGCGGTGACCGGTCCGACACCCAACGTGGGCAGCGGTTCATTCCACTTCGACCTGGAAAAGCTGGGCGTCGCGCCCGGCGAATACGAATTCCGTTTCCAGGTTCATATTATCGACAAGTACAACATTCTCTTTCGAGGAACGATTACCGTCGGCCACGCGGCGGACGAGGCCAACCTGGAAGTATTTTACAGCCCCGCGAAACCAGCGGGGGCAAGCGATCTAGTGCGCGACGTGCAACTCCGCTACGTGCCGTAAGACAGCAGCGGGTTTTCGCGCGCGGGTGTCATCCCGCCAGCCTTCGCGCCACGGAGGCATTCAATGTCCGGCAATTCTATCAACCGCCGCGGTTTTCTTACCAAGGCTTCGGCCCTCACCGCGGCCACCAGCGCATTCAGTTTCGAAGAGCAGTCACTGCTGGCATACCAGCAGCGGCGGCCAACGCAATCCACCACGCCCGATAGTGCCGGGCCCATGCCTACGGGAAAGCTGGGAAACCTTAACGTCAGCCGGTTGATCGCCGGGCACAACCTGGTAGGCGCGACGGCTCATGCACGCGACCTGATTTACGTCTCCCAGCTTCTGCGCGCGTATTTCACGGACGATAAGATCCTGGATACCTATCGCAAGTACGAAGAAGCGGGGATCAACACGGCATTTCTGCGCGTCGAGGCGCGGCAATTGCAGCTTGCCAAACGATACCGCGAGGAGTGCGGCGGGAAATTGCAGTGGATGGCGCAGTTGGTCATCAACGAGAAGGATCTGAATCACGATCTGGATCTCGCGATGGAGTTGGGGGTGCAGGCCGCTTACGTGCGGGGATTGGAGGGCGACCGGTTCTTCAAGGCGGGGCGGCTCGATCTGATCGCAAAAGCCGTGGAGAAGATCAAAGCCTGCAAGATACCGGCCGGCGCCGGCAGCCACCTCATCGATACGTTGATGGCAGTGGAGAGGGAAGGCATTCCCGCGGATTTCTACTTCAAGACCTTCAACAGCGCGCAGTACTGGTCGGCGGGGTCGAAGCTCGAACCCGATCCGAATTGGAGGCCGACCAAGGAGGAACTGGTGCAGTCGGAATACGCGCCAGGCAATCACGATAATCTGTGGGAGACGACACCGGCGCAGACGAAAGCGTTTTTCGAAAAGGTGGAGAAGCCGTTCATCGCTTACAAGGTGCTGGCGGCGGGCGCGATTCATCCGCGCGACGGATTCGAGTATGCTTTCGCCAACGGCGCCGATTTCGTTGCCGTGGGGATGTACGATTTCCAGATTGCGGAAGATGTGTCGATTACGAAACAGCTCTTCGCCAAGAAACTGGCGCGCACGAGGCCGTGGCGGGCATAGGCAAGAAAGTGGACGGGCTGTCACCGGGAGAGAGAGCCGCGTGAATGATTCCGGTGTTATCCTACACTTGTGTGCTTCAGGCGCACGCAGGTTCGCGCGAAGGGCTAAGCCCACTGTCCATGAAGAGTTGATTGCACGTCATTAGATCCCG
>PSRJ01000190.1 GCA_003175985.1 Terriglobia bacterium | reverse complement strand
GCGGCTCTGCTCGATGCCGGTGCGGTCCATACCCGGATTCACGTCAATGAAGATCCCTACGCGGCTGCCCTTCCATGCGGCGGCCTGCGCCGGGTTTTCGCACAAGACGGAGATCCGGACCTGCGCATTTTCCGCGGCGAGTTCGCGTACGCGAAGGGAGCCCGCTCCGACAACCGGATAGGCGAGCAGGACATCCTTGATTCCGGCTGCGCAGGCCGTTGAAAGTTCGACTGTGGTGGAACACTTGGCCTGACTGATCCCGTGTTGGACCAGCCGATGCATGATGAATTGGAGCTTGGCCGTCTTGACATGCGGGCGCCACCGGTTGGGGTCGCCGGAGAGAAGACGGATTGTTGTCGCGATGTTCTGATCGACGATTTCAGGATAGATGGCGAGTGCCGGGGTGAGGATCTTCGCGGCATCCCCGATGGGATAGGAATCTAATGGGATCACGATACCAGCTTATGCGAATCGGTCAAGGGGCCCAAACCGTCCGGCTAGGACCCCCGTGGCATCATCGCACCGCTATCGTGAGTCGTCCTCGCACATGACAGGTCCGCTGTAATTGTTCTGGAACGTGTACCATCCGTTCACGGATCGCGATGGGTAGCTCTTTTCGAACCACGGAAGAAATACCAGATCGGAGGGATGATAGGTTTGTCCGCCGACGGTGACTTGGAATGTCCTGCCGTCGACCGGTGCTCCCACTTCCAGAAGGTCCTCGCAACCCACCACCTCTCCACCCGTCCAATCCGGCACGATGTTGGTCAAGAAGGGATCGTCCATCCACTCGCCGATCGCGCGGCTCAATCCGTAAATGTCCTGGATCGGCTGGTCGAAGATGCCCGCGTCGCTGTAGGCTGCCACCGCTACCGTTAATTGATTCGGCGCGCTCCCGTAGACAGTATTCAAGCCCACGATGCAGCAACCACGATCCGTGAAGAAGGTGTTATACGACAGGAAAATGGGAAGGCTGGTGGAGGGAATTCCGGAAATCAGGCCTCGGAGTTTGAGCGAGAAGTACGAAAGGTTTACCTGCCCCACCTTCGCGCAGGGCCCATTGGTAGTCCGGCCCAGACCGCGCGGCACTTCAATAGTCACCGGCGGCACGACCTGTGGCTGTGCGAGGAGAACATGGTAAGCCGGCGCAGTCGCGGAAACGAAACTCCAGAAGTTGGCGCGCTGGAATGCATCCGCGTATTGCGAATTTCCCACGTTGGTGCCGCCGGGCGTGAAATCCGTGGAGTGGAATACCGGCGAATCTATGGCGCTTTGAACCGCGGATTTGACCGCGCCGCAGGCCGCTACGGTCGGATCGAGGACGGTGCCGTCGGAAAACTTAAAGATTAGCGGAATGATCTGAGTGGGAACAACGGTGGAAGCGGAGCCGAGGGCCGGGTCTGTGCCGACCATCGTGTAAGAGAATGTGGTTCCGTTGAAATCGAAACTGCCGGTCCAGTTCTGCACCATCCCCGTGTTCACTTTCACCGTCCGATCGGGGGGTAAAGTCCCAAACATCGCTTTGCCGTCACCGTATAGGAATTTCCCGCGCGATTGGGCTGCGGCAGAATGCACCAGCAAGGCTGCCAGGGCACTCACGGCGAAGAGTCTGTTTACATGGCCACGCATTTTGGGGTTCTCCGGTAGGCATTGTTCATAAATGTACGCCTCCGTCAGGATAGAACCCAGCACAATTTTGGTCAACGAATCGGCCGCGGTTTTTTGGGACTGAGTTCTAATTCCGGTCGAAAGGTACTAGACTCGAGGCCGCAAGCCGCTGCAGCATTTCAAACCGTTTCGGGTCGGCAATCGCTTGCCGGCGAATGCAAACTGTCGATCCTCGAGCTTGACTTGGCGGGCAGCCGTTTTACCTGATCGTCTCGCTCTGCCCGGTGGTGTATAATTCGCGTGTTCGGAAAGTCAAAGCCCTTGGTTTCTGGGAGGCTGTTTATGATGCGCCTGGTTCTTGTGAGCTTGGGGGCAGTGCTCGCCGCGGGAGCTTCCGAACTGCCCAATCCTGTCACGTTTTCCAAAGATGTGCTTCCGATCCTTGAGCAGAACTGTCAAAGCTGTCATCGGCCGGGTCAAGCCGCGCCGATGCCGCTGATTAGCTACAAGGACACTCGGCCCTGGGCAAAGGCGATCAAGGCCGCGGTTACCGCGAGGAAAATGCCGCCCTGGTTCGCGGACTCGAAGTACGGCCACTTCACCAACGACCGCTCCTTAAAACAGATCGAGATCGACATTCTGGCGAAATGGGCGGACACGGGCGCCGCGGAAGGCGATCCGAAAGACGCTCCCGCCCCGGTCGCTTGGCCCACCGGCGGTTGGAATATCCAGCCGGAAGTTGTCATGGACCTTCCAGCCCATGAGGTGCCCGCCAAGGGCGTTCTGGAGTGGGAGCTGATCGCCTTTCCGGCCCCCTTTCAAAAGGACACATGGGTCACTTCAATGGAGATCCTGCCCGGCGACGCTTCGGTGGTCCATCACATTTGTTTCAGCTTCGAAAAACACAAACCGTCAATTGTGTACAACCGCTACGAGTGGGTACAAGTACCGCGGGATGAAACCGGCAACCCGACGCCCGGCAACAGCGGATTCGGAGAGCTGCCCGGGATGATTATCGCCACTCGCGATGTGGGCAGCAGCGAAGTCAAGCTCAGGCAGGGTCATGCGACCCTGCGGCAAAATCTCGACTTTTGTTACCTGCCGGGAAACACCTACGAAGACTATCGCAGTTGGAATGCGGGCAAACTGGTGCCCGCCGGATCGGACATTGTCGTTAGTCTGCATTACACGACGAACGGCAAAGCCGTTTCGGACCGGACCAAAATCGGCTTCACGGTGGCCAAGACGCCGCCGCAAAAGAAGTATGTGGTCCAGGGCGCGGGCGAGGATGCGCCGGTAATTACGCCGACGCCCGCCAGCTCGAAAGCGCTGTTCGCTTCCACCTATAACCCCCAATTTGCGATTCCGCCGAATGCCAGCAACTATCAGGGGCCGCAGATGGAGATCACCTTCCTCAAAGATGCCGAACTGGTCGGCTTGCGGCCGCATGCGCATGTTCGTGGAAAGAGCGCTCAATACAGACTGACTTACCCGGATGGAAGAGAAGAAATCATTCTCAACGTCCCCCACTACGACTTTAACTGGCAGCTTGCCTACCGGACAAAGGTACACGTGCCGAAAGGCGCGCGCATGCGCTTTGATTTCAGCTACGACAATTCGGCCAACAACCGGAACAATCCGGACCCGAATCGATGGGTCTACCAGGGATTTCAGAGCTGGGAAGAGATGATGGCTCCCAACCTGGCGTTCCTGCTGGATCGCGATGCAGACGTAGGCGGGCTCATCGCGATCTCGAATTAGTCATAGGCCGCCTAACCGGGCTTGCGGCCGCGCGGGCCTCCCGCTAGCGGCTCGCTTTCACCTGCCGCGCGAAGAAATCGAGCATCGGGCCGAACTGGCCGAGGGCGGCTTCGTAGTGGCCGGCGTCAGGCGCCTCGATATATACGATCGTTGCGCCGGCTTTCCGGCCCGCTTCCACCATGGCGCGTGATTGTGTGACGGGAACCGTGTCGTCCTTCCCGCCGTGCACCACGTATTGCGGGATGTGGCGGATCTTGACCATGCCGGCGGGATCTCCGCCGCCGGAAATCGGTCCAAGGGCCGCAAAAATGTCAGGATGCGCAATCGCCAGGCGCCACGCCGCAAATGCTCCCATGGAGTGACCCATCAGGAAAATGCGCGCGGGGTCGATGCGGTAATCGCGCTGCACTTCTGCCATCACGTCAAAGACATCGCGTTCGGCCGCGCCGCGGTATCCCGAATTCGGCTCGCGGCCCTTGGGACAAACCACTACGAAGCCCACTCGCTGGGCTTCGGGTTTCAAGGGCGCCTGTGCATATCCATCGAAGAAATCGTTCTCGTCGCCGCCGGCGCCATGCAGCGCGACCAGCAGGGACGCCGGCCGCGCCTTGTCGTAGGAATCGGGGATGAACAGCCGGTAGGGCTGCAAGGTCCCATCCACGGAAGAACGGTAGGCCCGATGGAGATCGCCGCGGTGGCCGGCGAGGGGGTCGCGGCCGGCCTCCAGGTCATCCAGGATAGCGTTCGCGCGCGCCAGTTCCTGATGGAACGGATACGCTGCATAGCGCCGCAGCCCCTCTTCCCCGCGGTCCACGCGCTGGACAAATTGCAGCGTATATTGTGCAGCAGCCAGTGCGGCCGTGTCTTGTGGGAGTGCTTGCGAAAGCCGTACGCGCAGGCCCTCGACCTCGGCCGAGAGACTCTCGATATGAACGGGCAGGCGCTTCTCGAAAGTGTCGCGCATCGCATCCGGGACATTGCTGTTATCGGGAAGAGCAAGGCGCACGACAAGCAAATAATTGCCGGGAAGGGTTTGCGGAATTGTGAGCCTGGTGGTTAGGGCCACGGTCAGCGATTCCAGCCGCGCGCCCTGTGCCAGAGCCTGCTCCGGCGCGCCATTTTCGCCGGCAGGCGCCAGAAAGACCGAAGCGATCAGATCGTTGTTGTAGGCAACCGGGAAGAGGGAAGCGAGCGATAGAGTAACCGGCCCGCCCGGTGCGAGCAGGACATGATCTACTCGTGCGTCCAGCGAAGCCGCGAACTCGACCGCGGGAGTCCAGGGTGCGCCGCGCACAGCGGCAATCGCATGAGCATACCTGCGGAGCGCCTCGCCCCACCGTCCCGCGCGCGTTTCCTGCTGTGCTTCCAGTTCCAGGCGCTCGGCCTCACGGCGCTGTGCCTGGCTCAGGCGAGCGCTATCGCGCTGCGCGCGAAAGGTCACGGCGGCTGACCGCACCATCCCAGCAGTTTGGGCAAACAGCGAACTACCGGCAACAATTAGCGCTGCCCAGCGCCACATGCGCTCGATGGTAGCAGACAGCGCGTGTAGCGGCCCGGTCTTACCGCAACGGAGACGAAAACTTCATCGGAAGCCCCTTGTAGTAATTCGGATCGGCGAATTTTTCTTTGAAAATCCGGTCCCAGCGGGCGTTCTCGACGCATAATGCGCACACACCGCAATCGCAGCGTCTGCGTGACGTGGTTGACGCCGGCCTCATCGGTGTGGTCATCACCCGGTTTCGCCGGGGAGCTTGATGCTCTGCCAGCAGGTGGGCGATTACATCCGGGCTCGTCAGTTCCATGTGGTACTCCCGGATGGAATGCTACCAGGAGTGCCGGTTAACTTACAAGACAACCAACCAAAGTTAGCGGACTGGGGAGCCCGGCCTATCGCCTCAAGCCGCGATTCCCCCTTCGCCAGCCGGGGGCATACCTTCAGTCTGGACACCGCCATTTTTCAGTCGGGTGCTCAAAGCCTGCACATCCAAAACGCAGCGGTGCCGGCCACGGGTCCGGGCGTGGCCTCGCAGTCTTTCCGGTTGCGTTGGTGCGTGGGAAGCATGTACGCGTCAGCGGCTGGATCCAGACTTGGCATGTCAACGGTTTCGCGGCCGTCTGGTGGCGCGTGGCCAGGTATTGCCCATCTACCAGAAAACTAGAAGCCCTCGCCAAAGAAACTCTATGGTATTCACGAGGACGTCTCGAAGGCCTGCGGTATTTGCTTCAAAACGTCTGCCAACGCATCAAGCGATTGGTGCGAGAGCGGTATGAGATCGGCCTGTGGCCTAAGCGCCCACTGTAGTGAAATGTTTGGGTCGCTCGGATGAATCGCCGCCAAAAGTGCTCTGAGTTGCATTTTATCCCGGTGCGCGGCGCTCTGTGCTTGTGCGTCGACGCAATCTCGCCATTGCTCTAGACACCAAATATGATTGGGATGGTGGGCCTTCGCCGCTGGAAGCAGGAGCGTTTCGATGGAACCTGTCAGAGATTGGTTGCCATTGAATGGCAACATGATTACAAATGTCGCTGGTCTATCTGGTCGTCTTGCAAAAGATCTCGGCCCATTGGGATAAGGCAAGTCAGCGTTTCTCAGTTGTCTGCGGATGTTGTTGAAGGCGACATCCGCCCCATCATCACAGTCAGCAACAATTACCAAAAGCTTTAGTTTGTCGAATCCACGACGTGACCTAAGTCCAGTGATATAACTCTCAAATTTGCTAGAGCCACCAGAGTCTTCGATCTGGAAATAAGTGATCTGGCGGTTTTCGCAAAGATATTTGATTAAAGCCGAATCTCCTCCGCCCTCACCAACGATCAAATATTCGGAGGTAATGGGCATGCCGCCTGCTGGAATCGGCATTCCTCATCGCACCTCAAAATTGCTGGAGATGGCAGCCTCGTAGCCGTGGCCGTCAATGACCTTGATGGAAGGTTGCTCGGCATGATCGCGCTCAAGGCGTACTAGGGTGGTGTGCTTCTTAAGCTTGTCGTCCTTCCTAATAACTTCGGCAACTGATTGCAAAAATTCATAACTGTGAGTCGTGGCAAATAACTGGGTTTTGTTTTCCTCACACAGTTCCATCATATTGCGAAGCATCATTGGCAAGGATCGATAGTAGAAGCCATTTTCCATTTCATCGACAATTACCGCGCCATTCGCCATAGATATAACTGAAAGTACAATGGAAATGTACTTATTCATTCCGCCGGAGAGATCAACAATCGGAAGTTTCTCCGATAAGCCATCTAAAGATACATGGATCATGAATTCTCCGGCGATAGCTTCTAGTGACACTCCGTGAACTTCTGGGAAAACATGATGGAGCGCTTCAAAAAACAAGGATTCCTTGTTTCGCTTGCTAAGCTCGGAATAGCGCAAGGCATTTTGGGCGGCGTTAATGGTTTGGGGATTCACGAACGTAACGGGATAGACATCGCGCTTGCCAGTCATTTTTAGCCTCCCGTCCTCTCGCACTTCGACTTCTGACCGGCTTATCTGTTTCGGATTTTCCCATTTGAAGACGATCGGCGGGACTGTGAACACATCCTCGGATGCTGACGACGACGCCTTTAGCGGTAGATCGAGAGCTTCGTTACTCTCATAGCCTATTTGAAGCGAACGATATCCTCTTTCAGAGTCCTGAAGCCTAATGTAGGCTCCGGTTTCCTGTCGGAAGTTGTAAAAGAGATCACGAAACACTGATTCGTATGCGTACTTAGTCCCTTCCATCTGAAGTGCTTCAGAAAAGCCTCGCCAACGGCGTACACGGAAATAGATTTCTGGATTCGCTCCACCGGCCAAGAAGATTGACTCTAGCAGTGCCGTCTTGCCACTGCCGCTCTCACCGACGATGAAATTGAATCTTTTTAGGCCAGTGATCTTCTGTTCCTTGAAGCACCGGAAGTTCTTGATATCGATTGAGTTGATCATCTGGAAATCACTTTCGTCGCGGGTGCGTACAATATTAGCGCTATTGAGGACTCGCTGCATCCTGGCCTTTCCGGGAAGTCGCGGTACAGGGACAGAAAACCGCGGCGATTGCCAATCGCCGCGTAGGATGCCATCCGGGATACCATCCTGCCCCACAGGGAAAGGACCTCTTCTCCCGGTCTTACCACTAGCGCCGCAATTTGGCCGCGAACTTTTCCCGGAACTTGCGCACTTTGGGGGCCACCACAAACGAGCAGTAAGGCTGCTGCGGGTGCGTGCGGAAGTAGTTCTGGTGGTAGTCTTCGGCCTTGAAGAAGCGCCCGGCGGGCTGAATTTCGGTGACGATGGGAGAGGGCCAGATCTCCTCCGCGTTTAATTCGCGGATCACTTCTTCGGCCGTGGTCTTTTGCGACTCGTCATGATAGAAGATGGCCGAACGGTACTGCGTTCCCACATCGTTCCCCTGACGGTTCCGAGTGGTGGGATCGTGGATCGCGAAGAAGACCTCCAGCACCTCGCGATAGCACGTGACCTCTGCGTCGTAAGTGAGTTGCACGGCTTCCGCGTGACCGGTCGTGCCGGTGCAGACATCCTCATAGGTCGGGTTCTCGACATGCCCGCCCATATAGCCGGATTCGACCGAGAGGATGCCTTCCATGTTCTGGTAAACGGCCTCCAGGCACCAGAAGCAGCCTCCCGCTATTGTTGCGATTTCCCGGCGAGCCATGACCTATTGAATTAACTGCACCGTGACTGTGGCTCCCTCCTGAGCAGAGAGGACGCCCCCGGTTTTGGAGTTCAAGCCGGTTGCGATGGCATCGGCGGAGAGCAGCGGCATGGCGGCACTATCCTTTAACGGCCACCGGAGCAAGATCGCGGCTGGCAATAACACGGTCGATCATGCCGTATTGCACGGCCCCTTCCGGCTCCATGATATAGTCGCGGTCCACATCTTTAGAGATGCGGTCGACCGGCTGGCCCGTAGCATCGGCCAGCATGGTGTTCAGGATCTCGCGCATGCGCAGGATTTCGCGCGCGTAGATGTCGATATCGGCGGCCTGCCCGGCCAGCCCCTGCATGGAGGGCTGGTGAATCATGATCCGCGAATTCGGCAGGCTGAAGCGCTTTCCCTTCGTTCCCTTAGCCAGTAATACGGCGGCCATGGACGCAGCTTGTCCCACGCAGATGGTCACGATATCCGGGCGGATGAACGCCATCGTGTCCAGGATTGCCAGCCCGGCGGTAATGGAGCCGCCCGGCGAATTGATATAGATCGAAATATCCTTTTCGGGATCTTCGGCTTCCAGGAAGAGCAACTGGGCGATGATCAGGTTGGCCACCTGATCGTCGATCGGGGTTCCCAGAAAGATGATGTTTTCCTTAAGCAGCCGTGAATAAATGTCGTACGCGCGTTCGCCTCGTGAGGTCTGTTCGACCACCATGGGAACGAGGACTGAATTTCCCATCGAGCCTCCGGATGTTCAAATGAATGGCCGGTCCGAAGGACCGGTCAAACTATGCCCGCTTCAGGGCGACCGCCCGTTTCGCTTTGCGCTGTTTGGTTGCTGCCAGGTTCTTCTTCTTGATTTCCAGCGCTTTCGCCAAATCGGCGATGGTATTTCGCCCCAAATAATCCATGATACGCGAACGCAGGGCGACCCAGCTATCGTGCATGGAACAGGGCATGTCGTCGGA
>PSRJ01000273.1 GCA_003175985.1 Terriglobia bacterium | reverse complement strand
CGACGGGGCTCGAACCCGCGACCTCCGACGTGACAGGCCGGCGTTCTAACCAACTGAACTACGTCCCCGCGCTTGCACGTGGATATTTTGATGCTAACACGAGCTGCGCGGGCCGCGCAAAATGCGGTTTGGTATCGTGGAAGCATGCTGATCCGCATCGCGTGCTGTGCCGCCGCTTTGGCTGCGTTCCTTTCCGCCGCCGATCCTAAGGCAACCCCGGAGGAAGCGCGCAAATTCATCAATGACGTGGAGCAGAAACTGCTCGTGCTCAACGTGGATGCCGGCCGCGCGGATTGGATCAAATCGACGTATATCACCGACGACAGCGAAATCGTCGCCGCCAAGCTTGACGAGCGCGCTATTAACGCCACCATGGAGTACGCCAAGCAGGCGACGCGCTTCGACGGACTTCGCCTCGATCCCGCAACGGACCGCAAGCTCAAACTGCTGAAACTGTCTCTGACGCTGGCCACGCCCGCCGATCCCAAAGAGAGCGAGGAACTGACGCGGATTGCGGCCGGCATGGAGGGAACCTACGGAAAAGGCAAATACTGCCCCGATGGCCCGAATACCTGCAAGGACCTCGAAGAGCTGAGCAAGATTATGGCGGAGAGCCGTGATGCCCGCCAATTGCTGGGCATTTGGACCGGCTGGCATGCGATCGCTCCGCCCATGCGGAAGGATTTTACGCGCTACGTAGCATTAGCGAACAAAGGCGCGCAACAGCTCGGTTTCGCGGACATGGGCGTGATGTGGCGTTCCAAATACGACATGCCGCCGGATGCGTTCGCTAAAGAGCTCGACCGCCTGTGGGAACAGGTGCGCCCGCTCTACGTCTCGCTGCATGCCTACGTGCGCGCCCGGCTGCGGGAGAAATACGGCGATGTCGTGCCGGCGACCGGACCGATTCCTGCGCACCTGCTCGGCAACATGTGGGCGCAGGACTGGGACAACATCTACCCGCTGGTCGCACCGGCCAATGCCGATCCCGGCTACGATCTAACGGAGCTGCTGCGCGAGCGCAAGACTGACTGGAAACAGATGGTGAAGTACGGAGAGAATTTCTTCGTCTCACTGGGCTTCGATCCGCTGCCGCAGACATTCTGGGAGCGCTCGTTGTTCGTCAAACCTCGCGATCGCGAAGTCGTTTGCCATGCGAGCGCCTGGGACGTAGACTACGTCGACGATCTGCGCTTGAAGATGTGCATCGAGATCACGGGCGAGGACTTTCTGACGATCCATCACGAGCTCGGCCACAACTTCTACCAGCGGGCATATGACCGGCAGCCGATATCGTTCCGCGACAGCGCCAACGACGGATTTCATGAGGCTATTGGCGACACCATTGCGCTCTCCGTCACCCCCGAATACCTGGTGAAAATCGGTCTGCTCAACAAAGCGCCGGATACTTCGAAAGACGTCGGCCTGCTGCTGCATCGTGCTTTGGAAAAGATCGCATTTCTGCCCTTCGGGCTCGTAATTGACGAGTGGCGCTGGAAAGTATTTTCGGGTGAAATACCGCCGCAGAAATACAACGAGACCTGGTGGGAACTGCGGAAGAAATACCAGGGAATTGCGCCTCCGCTGGCGCGCAGCGAAGCCGATTTCGATCCGGCCGCCAAGTATCATGTGGCGGCGAACGTTCCGTACATGCGCTATTTTCTGGCGGACATTTTGCAATTTCAGTTTCATCGCGCGCTTGCCCAGGCAGCGGGTTGCACGGAACCCTTGAACCGCTGTTCGATTTATGGGAACAAGGCCGCCGGAAGCCGGCTCAGCGCCATGCTGGAAATGGGCCAGAGCCGCCCCTGGCAGGAGGCGCTGGAGAAGATCGCGGGAACTCGCGAAATGGATGCCACGGCAATCCGCGCCTACTTTGCGCCGCTTGAGAAATGGCTGGCGGACCAGAATCGCGGAAAGCCGGTGGGCTGGTAATCCGGCTATTTGGCGCTGAGCATGTTGGCAAACAACCGGTAGGCCCCGGGAACACCCGCCGGGAGCTGCCGGAACCAGCTATAAGCGGTAAAAATGTAAACGCCCTTTCCGATGCGCGTCCACAGCTCGCCGCCGGGCAGCGGCTTTTCGCCGGCATCGTGCGTTTCGACTACCGTTTCGTATTTCGGATCCCACTTGCTTGCAAAATATAACCCCCGCTCCTGCACCCAGCCTTGAAAATCGGAAGGGGTAATGTGGTTGGGACTCTGTAGCAAGCGGCTATCCACGTGCGGCAGACTCAGCGGCGCATCCTCTTCGGTTACGCGGTAGCGGTTTCCATTGGGAATGGTGATGGGATAGGGGCCCATATTTTGCGTGCGCTCGCGATTGTATTGCACCACGTATGTTCCTCCATTGCGCACGTAGCTCATTAGCCGCGAGTGGTTGGCGCGCAGATCGGAGCGCACGTCGTAGGCCCGCACGCCGGCAACAATCGCGTCGTAACGCGAGAGATCTCCCTGTTCCAGGTCGGATGACCCAAGGAGGTTTACTTCGATGCCGAGTTGGCGCAGCGCATCGGGCATCTCGTCTCCGGCGCCCATGATGTAGCCGACGCGGCGCGCATCCACTTGAATGTTGGCGCGCACCATTCTGCCGGCGGCCGGCGGAAAAAGGGCCTGCACGGGAATGTGCGGGTACGAGATCACTTGCATGCCGGAATTGATTTCCCGCCCGCCCACGGTAGCTATGGCGCGCACGGAAACGGTCGATTCATTTGCCGGCGGAGTCACGTCAAAGGTAAGCTCTTCCTCCTCCATAGCGCCGGCAATGCGGAAGGCCCGGGACTTCGGTTCCGCTTTCCAGCCGGCCGGCAAATCGAGCCGGACACTGCCATCGGCTTTGTCGACGTTGGCGCGCAGCGCGACGGTCACCGACCGGGGAGCGGTCTTGGGAAATACCGCCACTTCTTCGGGAAGATTGACGGCTACGGGCGGAATCACGATAAGCGGCCGGACGCGCTCGCCTTCGGTGCGATCCCCATAGCGGTACTGCACGGCACGCAGTAACTCAAACGGCGCACCTTCGGCTGAAAAGCGCAATCTCACCTGAAGAGCGGGAGGCGTATCGGGCAGCCCGATGAGCCGCTGATCGTCCACGTTGTACACATTCTCGGTGAAAGGCTTGGCCAGCCAATAGGGCTGTGTGTAAGGCTGGGAGGCAGGCACCTGGCGGTCTACTTTGATCGCTTTGCTCTTGTTGAATTCGAGCGGCCCGCGTTCCACGGGCAGCTCGCTATCGAACATGCCTTCGAAGCGCGCGCCTTCCAGCGTGATGGCTACGGCAGAACGATTGAGCACGGTCGTGGTCACGTTGAGCGTCGCGCCGGGGACTACTTCGGGCGCTTTCGCCTGCGCATCCACCCACAACCCGGCGCAGCGCGCGATGGCTTCGTCCAACTCTGCCAGTTTGGTTTTGGCCAGCGGATCGCTCATCGCCTGGATCAAAGGGCGCGCCTTGAGAAGCGCCGGAACGGATTTTTCCGGGTGAGACGGCTCAAACTGCCGGAGGGCATCGGTCAAAATCGTTCCCACCGTAGCGCCGCCCGCCAGGCGCGCCCAGGTGGTATCGATCCCATCGAAAAGGTCCTTCGCCGCAGGGTCTCCGCCGATGACAATAAACTCGCTCTCCACAGAGCCGATGCGGCCCATGTTGCCCATGCCCTGGCTACGGTGCATGCTGCGGCTGAGTCCGGCGATCTCCTCATACGAGTAGCCCAAAATCGGGTTGTAGAGGCCCGTGTCGTCCTTCACGTGCGGGCCCTGGGGAAGCGGCGGTGGAGGCGGTTCCTGGTCTGCCTGGCTGTCAGCGCCGCCTTGTCCGCCACGTCCACCTCGTCCGCCCCGGCCATCCTGGCCGCCGCCAGCAGCCTGGTTGGGCTGTTGCGGCGGTATGAAGACGCTGACGGCCAGCCGGCGGGCACGCCAGGGCTGTACGTAGCGCAACTGTTCAGGAAAACGCTGTGGATCGCCGGCCACTTCGAATGCTTCTTTGCCGAGTATGGCGGAGGCCTGGTGCTGGCCGTGGCCATCGCGCGATGTCCCCGTGAAGCAGAGCACGATGACATCGGGCCGGTAGCGCCGGATTACCCACACCATGTCGGAGAGGATCCGCTCGCGGCCCCATTTTTGCAGTGTTTCGGCGGGGGTTCGCGTAAAACCGAAATCGATGGCGCGGGTGAAGAACTGCTCGGCGCCGTCGATGCGCCGCGCCGCAAGCAGCTCTTGTGTGCGTATCATCCCGAGTTGCACTCCCTGCTCGGAACCGATGAGATTCTGGCCTCCTTCTCCGCGGGTCGCGGAAAGGTACGCGGTCCGCATATAACGGCCCCGCGCGAAGTATGCCAGCACACCGGTGCGTTCGTCATCCGGGTGCGCGCCGATCATCAGCACACTGCCCAGCTCATTCAGCTTGTGGAGCGATTGCTCGATTTCGGCAGTACCGGAAAACGCCGGCGCGGCAGGAAGTGGTACTATCGGCACCAAGAAAAGGGCCGATAAGAGAAACGTGGAGACGTATTTGCACATCCGTTTCATTAGAAGCCATTCTACGACGGAACTACTCCGCGCAAAGGGCCGTCAAGAGGGGGAATGGCGAGGGAGGGGTCATGAAGGCTGCACAGAGGATGGGCAGCTTTTTCCGGGCGCTTCGCCGGCTTGCACGCCCGCCGGCCGAACTGCTAGCGCCCGCTGTGCCGGCGGTTCCGCCTAAGATTGGACTGGCGCTCGGCGGAGGGTTCGCCCGCGGGATTGCGCATGCGGGCGTTTTGAAGATTTTCGAACAGAATCAGATTCCCATTCACTGCATCACCGGCGTAAGCGCGGGTTCGATTGTGGCCGCGGCCTATGCCAGCGGGGCCACGCCCCTGGAAATTGCACGGGCGGGCTGCGCCATGCGTTTCGGAGATGTGGGGCGGTGGAGCCTGGGCCGCATGGGGTTTGTGGCCAGCGAGCGCATGAAGAAGTTTCTCGAACGCCTTCTCAAGAATTACCGCTTCGAGGAAATGCAGATTCCGCTCGGCGTGCTGGCCACCGATCTGGCCTCCGGCGCCCCCGTGGCGTTCCACGGATCGGGCGATGTATTCCTCCCGATTCGCGCCAGTTGCGCGTATCCGGGGCTGTTTCACCCGGTGCGCTGGGACTCGCGGCTGCTGGTGGATGGCGCAATGAGTATGGAGATTCCGGCGCGCCTGGCGCGCCTGCTGGGCGCCACGCGGGTCATCTCCGTCCACCTGCCTGCCAATGGCGCCGGTACTCTTCCCAGTAATGTCTTTCAGGTGGTAAACCGCTGCTTCCAGATCCTGCAAAGCCGGACGGAAGAGAGCTGGCGCACGGATACCGATCTGGTCATTTCTCCGGAAGTCAACGGGATCCACTGGGATGCTTTCGATTGCGGTCCCGAATTGCTGAAAGCGGGGGAGACCGCGGCGATCTCGGCCCTGCCGGCCATTCAAAGATGGTTTCCGCAGGCGGCGCCCGCGCCGGCGGAGCTTATGCCAGGTTCAATACCTGCCTGACGGTGCCGCTCTGTTCTCCGATCTTTTTCTGCAGCAGCATTATCGAATAAATGAGCTGTTCGGGACGGGGCGGGCATCCCGGCACGAAGACATCCACCGGAATCACCTGATTTACCGGCACCAGGGCGTAATTGTTAAACACGCCGGTCGACGTGGCGCAAGCGCCCATCGAGATGACCCATTTCGGCTCCGGCATTTGCTGGTAAAGGTGGCGGATTACCGGCGCCATTTTATTTGAGACTCGGCCCGCAATGATCATCAGGTCGGATTGCCGCGGCGAGCCCCGGAAGACTTCGGCGCCAAACCGCGCGATATCGAAGCGCGACGCGCTCATAGACATCATTTCAATCGCGCAACAGGCCAATCCAAAGCTCATGGGCCAGATGGAGTTTTTGCGCGCCCAGTTGACGGCGGCGTTGAGGGTGGTCAACACTATGCCTTCCGAGGCCGCGGCCGCCGCATTGTCCGTGGCGTAATCGTCCACGCGCGTGAAAATCTCGGGAAGACTGCTGGCGAGCGGCTTATCCATAAATACATTTTCGCATGGCGGAAGGCGCTCCTTGTAAAATTGGATTTGCCCCCCGAAACTTTCGAGCAGTTACTCGATCGGGCCGCCGCCGCTTGCGGCATTGAACCAGGTTATTGGGACATCTGGGGGAAGCACCATGCAACCCCGGCAGAGGTGAAGCGGGCCATCCTCACGGCCATGGGAATCCCGGCTGGCTCTCCGGCCGAACTGGAGGCTGCGCTGGCCGGCCGCGCGCGCCGGGAGTGGGAGCGTCTGTTGCCTCCCGCCCTGGTCGTTTCGCAATCGGAGCCGCCCGCAGTTCCCGTGAACGTTTCGGCCGAATTTCTGGGTGAGCGGGCCAGCGCTACGCTCCGCCGCGAAGACGGGGGCGCAACCGCGCTCGAAGCAAATTTATGGGAGTTGCAGCAGACGGCTTCCTTCGAAATGGAAACGCGGACGTTCGTGCGCCTGCTGATGCCGCTGCCAGCCGGGTTGCCTCTCGGCTATCACGAACTCGAACTCCACATCGGCTCGCTTGCGGCAACTACGCGCTACATCGTCACGCCTGACCACGCCTGGACCCATCCACACCTGGGACGCGGCGGCCGCGCCGCGGGCATCTCTCTCACCCTATATGGGATTCGCTCGGCTCGAAACTGGGGATGCGGCGATTTCCGCGATCTGACGGGCGTATTGGATTGGGTTGGCCGCGATTTGCAGGCCGGCTTCGTGGGATTGAATCCGCTGCATGCGATCCACAACCGCCGGCCCTACAACACCAGCCCGTATCTGCCCAACTGCCTCTTCTATCAGAATTTCATTTACCTCGACGTGGAAGGCATGGAAGATTATGCGGTGTGCCGCCGCGCCCAGCGCCTGCGCTACCGCAGCGACATCTGCGCGGAGATCGAGAGTTTGCGGGAAGCGCCTTTTGTGGAATACGAGCGGGTCGCCGCGCTGAAGCTGACTTTCCTCAAACTGCTGTTCGCGCAGTTCCTCCGCGAATGGCGCCGCCTCACGCCGCGCGCCCGGGAGTTCCGGTCGTTCGTTGGTGCCGAAGGCGAGTTGCTGGAGCGATTCGCCACCTACTGCGCGCTGGATGAGCACCTGCACAAACACAATCCGCAACTCTGGATATGGCCGGAATGGCCGGAAGAATACCGGGATCCGCAATCGCCCGGCGTCGATGCGTTCCGCAAAAGACACTGGCGCTCGGTAATGTTTTATCAGTATCTGCAGTGGCAGATCGACGTGCAATTGCGACGGGTACAGGAGTACGCGCGCGGACTCCGCCTGGGGATTGGCCTCTACCACGACCTGGCGTTGGCTACCGATCGCTTCGGCTCCGACCTCTGGGCGCACCGCGCCTTTTACGTCGCGGGATGCCGCGTCGGCGCGCCGCCGGATGATTTTTCGCCGGCGGGACAGGATTGGGGGTTCCCGCCCCCGAACTCCGAACGCCACCGCGAGAACGGCTACCGATTGTTCGTCGAATCGATCCGCCGCAATTGCCGGCATGGCGGAGCGCTGCGGATTGACCACGTGATGCGCCTGTTTCGGCTCTATTGGATTCCCGACGAACTGAGCGCCGCGCAGGGGGCCTATGTTCGCGAGCAATCGCAGGATTATGTGCGCCTGCTGGCGCTGGAGAGCGTGCGCAATCGCGTGATGGTGGTGGGAGAAGATCTCGGCACGGTGGAACCCGAAGTGCGCCGCGCCCTGGCCGGTTTCGGAATCCTGAGTTACCGTCTCTTCTATTTCGAGCAGGACGAGAAGGGCGAATTCCACAGGTATGAAGATTACCCTTCGCAGGCCCTGGTTTCCTCTACCACTCACGATTTGCCGACGCTCGCGGGGTTCTGGACCGGCGCCGACATCGAGGCCCGCCGCCGCGCCGGAGTTCTCGATGAAGCCGGTTTCCGGAAACAACTGGCCGCGCGGGCGGTGGAAAAGCAGAAGATGCTGGATCTCCTCTTCCAGGAAGAACTCATGCCGGCGCACTTGCCCCGGCTGGCCGAAACCTATCCGGAACTGACGGGTGAATTACACAACGCCGTGGTAGGATTTCTCGCGCTGACGCCCGCGCAGTTGCTGGCGATCAATCAGGAGGACCTCACCAAGGAGACCGAGCAGCAGAATCTTCCAGGCACCACATCGCAATACCCGAACTGGGGCCGGAAGATGCGCTTCAGCGTAGAACAATTGCACTCCGATCCGCAAGCGCTGGCGTACACAGCCATGTTTCGACACTGGATTGCGAAAACGGGCAGGAGTAATCGCGGTGACCTATGAGCATGCTGAAAAAGGCCGTGAGACCACCGCTCCCTCACGGTCGCGGCTCGGTAGGCGCCTGCAAAACACGTGATTGCGTCCTCCTATAGCGCCACGTGCAACAGTTCTTCAATCCGCTCTACCAGGCGCCGCAGCACGACCGGCTTCGTCTCGTAGGCCTGGCATCCCGCGGTCGCGGCATTCGCCACGTCTTCCGGTGACGCGTGGGCCGTCAGCACAATGATCGGAATCCGGAACGTATGAGGATCGATCTTGAGCGCGCGAATGGCGCTGCAGCCATCCATGACGGGCATGTCTAAGTCCATCAGGATTAAGTCGGGCCGGTGGCGCCGGGCAGCCATCACTGCTTCCTTTCCATCGCCCGCCGTAACGACCTCATAACCCTGCTTTGCCAGCCGCCGCATCAGCATGTCGCGGCTGAATTCGTTGTCCTCCGCCAGCAGAAGCTTAGCCATAGATCCTCGACTGTTCGCTCTCGTTTGCCCTATTCGCTTCCGGCTCACGGAGGCGTGCCGGGACCTTCATCACAAAAGTGGAACCCTTACCCAACTCGCTGTCCACGGAAATATCGCCTCCCATCATCCGGCACATCTTCCGGCTGATGGCCAATCCCAGGCCAGTGCCTCCAAACTTCCGGGTTGTCGAGGCGTCCCCTTGTGAAAATTCCTGAAACAACCTGGACTTCTGTTCCGGGCTGATGCCGATGCCGGTATCCTTTACCGCGACGACCACCCAGTCGTGCGGCGAAGCGCCCTCGCGTGAGAAGGCCACCGAAACCTCGCCGTGCCGGGTGAACTTGCATGCGTTGTTTACAAGATTCATCAAGCTCTGCCGAAAATGCGCGAGATCGGTGTGGAGTTCGGCATCGGCAACTGATTCGGTGACGGTCACCCGATTATCATTGCTGGATGCCAGCGGCTCCACGCTGGTGAGCACATCCTGAAGGACTGCGTAAAAGTCAAACGTTTCGGCGTGTAATTCCATTTTGCCGGCTTCGATCTTGGAAAGATCGAGCACTTGATTGAGCAATTCCAGAAGGATCCGTCCGGATCGCTCGATTTTGACGAGATCGGCCGCAATATCGCCGATCGCGCGCTCCTGACATTCGTCCTGCAGCAACTGGCTGTAGCCCAGAATGGCTGTAAGGGGCGTGCGGAGTTCGTGACTCATATTCGCCAGGAAGGCGCTTTTGGCTGCGTGGGCCGCCTCCGCGGCTTCTTTGGCGCGGCGCAGTTGCTGTTCCACCTCGAACCTGGCGGTCATATCCTGGGCGACCCACACGGACCCGTCGAAACCGGCGCCAAGGGCACGCATCGGAGACACAGAGAGCAGCACTGGAATCTGCTTTCCACCTGCCCCGGCATACATCGCTTCCATGGCAGTGCCCGAAAGCCGCGCGCCGGCCGGACAGATCTTCTCAACGGGCGCGAGGTTCAACTCTTCCTGGCCATAGCCCAACAGCTCCAGGGTCGCCCGGTTGTGCTTGCGGATGCGCCCCTCCCGGTCGATCACGATGACCGATTCGGCGATGGACTCGATAATGGCATCGACATAATTCCGGGAAACCGTTGTGGCGCTCAGCGCTTCGAGCATGCGATTGAACGCTTCGGTGAGCCGCCCGACTTCATCCGGCCGCAACACCGCGGCGCGCCTGCTCAAATCCCCCGCGCCGACACGGCGGGTGAAATCGGTGAGTCCCTGCAAAGGGCGCAGG
>PSRJ01000102.1 GCA_003175985.1 Terriglobia bacterium | reverse complement strand
CGTCCTCAATCGGATCCGGCTCGCGGCCCCGCTCTTTTTGTTGGCTGCCGCCATGCCGTCAGCCGGCCAAGTCAGCCTGGCGGGCGTCTGGGCAGACCGCATCACCGAAGACTCCTACGAGCGGTCCGGCGGACCGCCCCTGGGCGATTACCAGGGAATTCCGCTCAACGATGCCGGCCGTATGAAGGCCGATAGCCATGATCACTCCGAATGGAGCCTGCCGGAATTTCAATGCCGGCCCCACCCCGGCCCTTATCAGTGGAGGGCGTTAGGCGCGGTGCGTATCTCCGAAGAAATCGATCCCGTTTCGCGCGAGTTGACGGCCTTGCACCTGGAGTATCTGCGCTCGATGGACCGCTTGATCTACCTGGATGGCCGCCCGCATCCGCCGGAGTGGGCGCCGCACAGTTGGTCGGGCTTCGCCACGGGCAAGTGGGACGGCAACATGCTGGTGGTGACCACGACTCACCTCAAGGGCGCGTACCTTCGCCGCAATGGCGCCAGCTTCAGCGACAAGGCCACGATGATGGAATATCTCACGCGCCACGGCAATTACCTGCTCGTGACCATGATCATCACCGACCCGGTCTGGCTGGAAGAGCCCTTCATTCAAACCACGAATTACGAATTGGACCCGCGTACCACGCTGGCCTACTATCCGTGTACCGTCAGCGAAGAGAACATCTCCACGGCAGTGCCGCACTTTCTGCCCGGCAAGAACCCGAACCTGGGCGCCGACGACATACCGGCCGCGGCCGCCCGCGGCGGCGCGGAAACGATCTATCCCGAGTACCGCAAGAAGTTGGCGCAACCCGGCATAACGGCGAAGCTGAACGTCCCTTCCACGCCCATCAGAAGTGCAGCGCCCGCTCCTAAACCGGCCGCGGATGAGATCCACGTGCTCCCGGTGCAAGGCAATGTCTACATGCTGATCGGCGCTGGAGCCAGTATCGCGGTCTCGGTGGGTCGCGATGGAATCCTGCTGGTGGATTCCGGCCGCGTCAGCATGACCGCTAAAGTGATGTCGGCCGTTTTGCAATTGGCCACGGCCGTGACTGCTTCGCCCGCGCCGAATCGTTGCGTGGGGCTGCATTGCCCAGCGGCTCCTTTCGGGTGGACCAGCCCCTCCATGAACAGCATCATCAGTTCGCCCGCGCCCCCTAAGCCGATCCGCTACATCATCAACACCAGCGTGGACGCAGACCACACCGGAGGCAACGAAAAACTGGCCGAGCTTCCGTCCGACGCAAAGATTGTCGGAGTTACCTTTCCGCCCGTAGGAGTGGCGCCGTCCGCCACCGTTCTCGCTCACGAGACGGTTCTCGACCGCATGACCAAGGCCGGAGCGGCGTCGGGAGCCTTACCGACCGAGACTTATCATGCCGCCTCTTACAAGCTTAGTGAGTTCTTCAACGGCGAAGGCGTCAAGGTCTTTCACGAGCCAGCAGCGCACACCGATGGCGACAGCATCGTCTTTTTCCGCTACTCCGACGTGATCGCGGCGGGCGATATTCTCAATACCGAAAGCTACCCCTTCATCGACCTGGAAAAAGGCGGCAGCATCAACGGCATTCTGGATGGCCTAAATCAGATTCTGGATTTAGCGATTCCCGAATTCCGTTCGCAGGGCGGCACATGGATCATTCCGGGGCACGGGCGGCTCTGTGACATCGGCGATGTGGCCAACTACCGGAATATGGTGGCCATCGTCCGCGACCGGATTCAAGACATGATCCGCCAGGGCATGACGCTGGAGCAAGTGAAGGCCGCCCGGCCGACCATGGATTATGATGGATTGTACGGTTCGGCTACTGGCCCTTGGACGACTGCCATGTTTGTCGAGGCGGCATATCGGAGCCTCAGTCAGAAGCGTTAGAACGATGGAGAAATCATGAGAGGCAACATCCTCCCACTTGTCTTTGCGGCCGTTCTAATGTCCGCTCTTACGGCTTATGGCCACCACTCTCTCTCGGCCACTTACTATCCCGAAAAAGAAGTCAAATTGGAAGGAAAGATCCTGGATCTGCTGTTGCGCAATCCGCACTCGTTCCTGCAAATCGAAGCTCCGGACGAAAGCGGTGTGATGCAGCGGTGGTCGCTCGAGTGGCGCAGTTCCGGGCAACTCGGCCAGCAGGGAATCAAGCGGGACACGTTAAAGGTAGGGGATGAAGTCGTAATTACGATGAATCCATCGCGGACGCCTGCGGATCATCGCGGAGCTCTGAAAACCCTGCACCGGAAGTCGGATGGATTCGGGTGGGGCACTAATCCGGGTGAAACGATCGAATAACTGTTTACTCTGCGCCGCGTGGCTGACCGTTCTGCTCGCGTCGTCCGCGGCTGGCCAGCCTCCTGGTGGGGGACGCGGCGGCCGTGGAGGCGCGCCGCCGAACCCTCGAGCCGGCGCTGCTTTCGACATAACAGGCTACTGGGTCTCGGTTGTCACGGAAGACTGGCGCTATCGCATGGTGACTCCGCCCAAGGGAGCCTTCGGCGGCGTCCCACTCAACGCGGAAGGCCGCAGAGTAGCCAATGCCTGGGACCCGGCGAGGGATGAAACCGCGGGGCAACAGTGCAAGTCTTACGGCGCCGCCGCAGTGATGCGCGTTCCCGAACGGCTCCACATCGCTTGGGAAAACGACAGCACTCTCCGGATCGAAACCGACGCCGGTACGCAGACCCGCCTGTTTCATTTCGGCGCTGCGCAGGCTCCGGCGGGAGATCCGAGCTGGCAAGGCTATTCCCGCGCCGAGTGGGAATATGCCGCCCCCGGCCGCGGTCAATCTCGCGGCGGCAATCTGAAAGTGGTGACCACTCGTCTGCTGCCCGGATACCTGCGCAAGAACGGCGTTCCCTACAGCGCCAACGCCGTCGTTACCGAATACTACGATCGCATTCCAGCTCCTAACGGCGATCAATGGCTGGTAGTTTCAACCGAGGTCAACGATCCTCAATACCTGACGATGCCGTTTATCACCAGTACGCATTTCAAGAAGCTCGCCGATGCCGCGGGATGGGACCCCCAACCCTGTTCGGCAAGATAACCCCGTTCCACCTTACCTACTGCTGCGGCGTCGTTGTTGTGTCTGTGGTCGAGTGACTGGTTGTAGTGCTGGAGTGCCCCTTCCACTTACCATGGTGCTTCCTGGCAGTACTCTGGCTATGAGTCGTTTCGCTCGTGGAATTGCCATTTGGATCGGTTACTGTAGTGGTCTTGGTGGAATCCGTGGTCACTTTGCGGCCATGGTGGGTCACAGCCGTTACGCTCGACTCCTTTTCAGCCACTTGCGCGGCCACCAAGCCCGTGCTGACGACAACAGCCAAAATCAGCTTTCTCATTTCACTTCCTCCCCATACCGGGCAGTCGCACGTAGCGCGCCAAACGCGGGCAGCCTCCTTACCAGCGCTTCTGTTACGAAGCTGACACACTCCTTATGGTTGGCCTAAAACGCACCGACAGAAAAGGCATTTTCACGTACTGTTGTAGATAGAACTTCGCTGAGCGACCTACAGGAGACCGACACCTATGAGCCCCGAAAGACCGACGCAATCAACCAACGGGCATCCCTGGATTTGGATGGCGGGAGCCGTGGGAACGGCAGCCGGGCTGGCCACTTTGGCCTACAGCCGTAGAGACCGTGGCCGATGGCACAATGCCAGGCGCACTATGGTTCGGGCAGCCGATACGGTACGGAGTGAGGCGCGCCCCTGGATGGGCTTAGCCGCGGCCGCCGTTGCCGGTTCGGCCACACTGGTATACACGCTTTCCCATCGGGAAACCCGGTGGCAACAGGCCCGGCGACAAGCGGGCCGGATGGCGTCGCGCACGGGTGAGCAACTCCGTCCTTGGGCATCCGTGGCCGCCGGCGCCTTAATCAGCCTGGCTGCCGCCTCCCGTAACCGCAAGGCGTGGGAACAGACCAATGGCGCGAAAAAGATGGTTCAATCCGCTACGGGCCAGTTGGCCGGCACTGGGTTGAGCCTGTTTCGCCGGGTGCAACGCATTTCGGGCGAAACCAAAAAGCTCTACCCTAGTGTTCGCAAGCTGATTGCGTGAGGAACGCTTAAGCGGCTTTCCGCACCAACACCGCGGTGATATTGTCCGGACCGCCCGCCTCTTTGGCGGCTTGAATCAGCCTGCGGCAACTATCCTCCAGCGGCGCGCTGTCCGCAGCGCTGCGCAGGATTCGCTCCAGTTCCGGGCCCTCGACCACGCCATGCAGCCCGTCGCTGCACATCAGCACGAGGGCGCGGCTCTTTAGTGGCACGGAATAGTAGTTCACCGCCAGCGGAGCGCTCGCCCCGATCGCCATCGTCAAGACATGCCGCATGGGATGATTGCGCAGGCTCTCTTCGTCCAGACCCAGGGGGCGGCCCACCTCGTTGACCCACGTTTGATCGTCAGTAATCGCGCGGAATCCATCTTCATCGAGGACATAGGCGCGGCTATCTCCGACGCTGGCAATATCCATCTTTCCATCAAGCTCCAGCGCGGCCACGAGGGTAGTTCCCATGCCTTCCAATTCCGGATCGTTTTGCGCAGCTTCGAGGACCCGCTGGTTGGCCTCTTCCACGGCCCGCAGCAACGCTTGCGAATCGCGCTGTTCCGCCACCTGGACCGATTTGGCGACAGTTTCGACCGCCAGACGAGAAGCCCTTTCCCCGGCCTTGGCGCCGCCCATTCCATCGGCAAGAACAAACAATCCGAGATCCGGCTGGACGAGGCAATAGTCTTCGTTATTCGCGCGAATACAGCCCCGATCTGACATGGCGAAGGCTTCGAGCATTCCTATCTGCCCCAAAGTAACACGATATGAACACGATAAAATAGGGGAACCGCCCGATGATCTGGAAGCGCCTCAGGCTCACGCTCGAGATGATCAAGTTTGAACACTCGGTCTTCGCTTTGCCGTTCGCCTTCACCGGGGCGCTGCTGGCACTCCGGCAGGGCGGGATCGGCTTCAGCGCCGCGGCCGGGAAACTATTGTGGATTTGCCTGGCCATGGTTGGCGCGCGCTCGGCCGCCATGGCATTCAACCGTTTGGTCGATGCCGGTATTGACAGCCGCAACCCGCGCACCAAAATGCGTCACCTGCCCGCGGGACTGTTGAGCCGCGGATTCACCTGGTCGTTTGTGGCGGTTTCTTGCCTGCTCTTTTTCATCGCGGCCGGCATGTTGAACCGTCTGTGTTTGCAATTGGCGCCGGCCGCGCTGGCGCTGGTCTTCTTCTATTCCTTTACCAAGCGGTTCACCGCCTTTTCGCATCTCGTTCTGGGTTTCTGTCTCGGAGTGGCGCCGGCCGCCGCCTGGATCGCCATGCGCGGCACACTCGACCCGCGCATCCTGTGGCTGACCGTGGCGGTCACCTGCTGGACCGCGGGTTTCGATATTATCTACGCCTGCCAGGATTACGAGTTCGATGGAATTGAGGGCTTGTTCAGTATTCCCCGGCTTCTCGGCATTCCAGGCGCTTTGCTGGCGGCGCGCGGCTTGCACTTGGTAATGGTGCTTTGTCTGTTGGCCCTGGTCCTCACGCTTCATCTGGGAGTACTGGCGGTTGCGGGCGTGGCTTTGATCGTAGCGCTTCTGGTTTACGAGCACAGTCTGGTGAAACCGCACGATCTCTCGCGTGTCGACGCGGCCTTCTTCACCATGAATGGTTACGTGAGCGTGCTATTCTTTCTGTTTTGGGCCGCGGACATGTTCGTGTGGAAGCCAGGTCTCTGAAGATGCGAGTGGTGCTTGAAGATTCCCGCCTCATTCCGATTCGTCAAAAGGTAGAAGCTGGCGAGCGCCTTTCTTTCGAGGACGGCGTAGCGCTTTACCGCACCACCGACATTCTGGCTCTCGGATATCTGGCGAACCTGGTGCGCGAACGCCTCCACGGCGACACCACGTATTTCAATGTGAATCGCCACATCAATCCGACTGACGTGTGTGTAGCCAGTTGCCGGCTATGCGCCTTCGGCAAGCGGGTTCGCGACCCAAAGGCGTACACCATGTCGCTGGAAGAGGTCTGGCACCGTGCCGGCGAAGGATGGAGCGAGGCCGTTACGGAGTTCCACATCGTGGGCGGCCTGCATCCCGAGTTGACGCTCGATTGGTATTGCGAAATGCTGCGCGGGCTGAAGCAGCGTTTCCCGCAGGTGCACTTGAAAGCCTTCACCATGGTGGAGATTGCGTACCTGGCGCGCCGCACGCGGATTTCGATCCGCGAAACGCTCGAGCGTCTGCGCGCCTCCGGCATGGATTCACTTCCCGGAGGCGGGGCCGAAATCTTCAATGAGCCCGTGCGCCGCATCATTTGCGACCACAAGATCGACGGCCTGGAATGGATCGAGACCGCCCGTATCGCGCACCAGTTGGGCTTACGCTCAAATTGCACGATGCTCTACGGCCACATTGAAAACGAGGCCGACCGCGTGGACCACCTCATTCGCCTGCGCGAATTGCAGGACGACACGCGCGGCTTCGTGACTTTCATTCCGTTGGCCTTTCATCCCGATAACACCGCGCTCCACCACATACCGAAGACCACGGGTTTCGATGACATCAAGAACATCGCGGTATCGCGCTTGATGTTGGACAACATCCCGCACATCAAAGCCTATTGGGTAATGATGACGCCCCGGATGGCGCAGATCGCGCTTCGTTTCGGCGCCGACGACATCGACGGCACAATTGTGGAAGAGCGCATTTACCACGATGCGGGCGCCACCACCCAGCAGGGACTCCGCCGCGCTGAATTGCTGCAACTGATCCGCAAAGCCGGCCGCGAGCCCGTCGAACGAGATACGCTATACCGGCCCGTGCAGCGGACGGAGGCGACGTTCACGGTGTTGGTGTAGACAAGATTGCGGATTTTCATGGCGTACGGGTATAACGACCGTGACAAGTGGGTCGAACAACACATCATTCCATTGGTCACGGCGTTTGGGTGCGATGTCGTCCATGGCAAAGCCGTTTTCGGCGGCGCATTGCCGGATGAGGTAATGAAGTTGATCCGGACATCCGATGCGGTGCTCGGTTTTACAACCCGCCGGGATCTCATTGCACCGGGGCAATACCGGACACACGATTGGGTTGTTCAGGAATTGTTGACGGCTCACACCCAGGATCCTCCGATCCCGTGGGTGGAAATCCGTGAAGAAGGCGTGATCTCTCCCGGCGGTGTTCTCGAATTCGCCAACGCCCAGCGGATTGATTATCGGGAGGAAGACCGGACGGGGTGTCTTGTGAAGATTGCGGAAGCGCTAAAGCGCTTCCGCGATATTTCCAATGTCACGACGATCCGGTTAGGGCCGAGTGCGGCCGTAGAGCAAATCAGCTCCCTACTGGACGACCCATCATTCACTTGCAATTGCCAGACGTTGCGCGGCGCAGTGCAACTCGCTCCGCGGAGGACGCCCGTGTTTCCCATCAAGGGCGGGCTTTTCGTCCAGCTCCGGGGGGTGGCTCCAGGCGAACTGGTTCGAATCACGATTTCGGTTCGAGGACGGATCTGGCGTTCGGATTACGAATCGGTTGATACTGTAGATGTACAGGTGAAGGAATAGCCGTGGCGCTCTCGATCGAACAAAGCCAGGAATATGTGGGCAACAACCGCTGGCGCTGGTCCGTCTGGCTCAATGGCTCCCAGGAAGAATTGGACGAAGTTGAGCATGTCGTCTATGTCCTGCACTCGACCTTCAACAATCCAGTCAGAATTGTCCACGATCGCACGACGAATTTTCGGTTGGACACATATGGGTGGGGCACGTTCACGATTCACGCCAAAGTGATGTGCCGCGACGAGCGCGAGATTCCGCTCGATCACGATCTGGTCTTGCTGTATCCCGACGGCACGCCCACTGCAGCTTAAGTTCTGGCTATCGCTTTCTGACTTCCAACTGCACCGGCCGCGCCACTGTGGGCGCCGTGCTACTTAGGAATGCCGCGGCCGTTTGCTTCCTTTCAGGCGTCTTGAACTACAGTGGGTGCCAGGGCCTGGCGTCTTTAACGCGGCACCTATTCCACCGCGAATACCCACACGGCGCCGCCCTCGGGCACCTCGGGGAACTCGCCGGGAAACATCCGGTTCAGGTTAGCCTGCATGCCGCGCGAGTCGCCGCCCCATCCCGAATGCACTGCGATGTATTGCTTGCCGTCGAGAAGGAACGAAGTGGGCGGGGCCAGGATGCCCGAACTGGTGGGGTACTCCCAGAGCAGTTTGCCCGTCGCCGCATCGAAAGCGTGCATCTTGCGGTCGCTCGTGCCGCCGCTGAAAACCAGCCCGCCGGCTGTGGCGAGCATCGCGCCCCAATTGGGCGACTTGGCGTAAGTATGCGTCCAGACGCGCTGACCCGTATCCACGTTCCAGGCCTGCACTTCCCCGAAGTGGTCGGCGCCGGGCACCGGAGGTGGGCTGCTCATTTTTACGCCGGTGAAGCCCTTCCCCGGCGTATATTCGACGATCTCCTCACCCTGCTGAGCGCCGCAAAGGTTTTCATTGGCCGGAATGTAGATCATGCGCGTCTGCGGGCTGAACGAGATCGGCGGCCAGTTTTTGCCGCCGTGCAGCGATGGGCAGAACTCCGCGAGTTTCCCGGTACCGGGCTTATGCGACTCGTCAATTTCCGGCCGCCCCGTCTCCGGGTCCAGGCGCTTGAACACGTTCTGTTTCACGTAAGGTTTGCCTTCGATGAAGTGGGGCTTGCCGTCGGTGCGCTCCAGGAACCAGAGGTAGCCATCGCGTGCTACATCGATAAGGCCCTTCATGGTGCGGCCGCCGCGGCGGAAGTCCACCAGGATCGGGGGCGAGACCTCGTCCCAATCCCACGAGTCGTTCGGGTGATATTGGAAGTGGCCTTTGATCTTGCCCGTCGCCACATCGATCGCGATCGTCGATGCGGTGTACAAATTGTCGCCCGGCCGCTTGTCACCCATCCACGGCCCGCCGTTTCCGACACCCCAGTAAGCCATGTTCGTGTCGGCATCGTAATTGCCGGTAACCCACACCGAGCCGCCGCCGGTCTTCCATTGATCGCCCTTGGGCCAGGTTTCGCTTCCTGGTTCCCCCGGAGCCGGAATGGTATAGGTGCGCCAGAGTTCTTTGCCTGAATCCAAGTCGAACGCCGCCACGAAACCGCGAATTCCAAACTCGCCCCCCGAGGCGCCCACCATCACTTTGCCGTTGGCGATGAGCGGAGCCAGAGAAATGTAGTAGCCCGATTTGTTGTCGGCAACCGTGGTGGTCCAGACTTCCTTGCCGGTCTTTGCGTCCAGCGCCACCAGCACCGCTTCACCGGCGGCGAAGTACACCTTGTCGGCATAAAGCGCCACGCCGCGGCTGGTATCGTGGGGGACGGATGCGCCCGCCGGCCGCGGTCTGCGGTAGCGCCAAAGAACATTTCCGCTGCGCGCATCGATGGCGATCACCTGGTTGCTGGGCGTGGAGACGAACATCACGCCATTGTTGATCAGAGGCGCGGCTTCATGAACCCTGACTTCGCCGGTCGAGAACACCCAGACGGGTTTGAGCCGCGCGACATTCGCCGCCGTGATTTGATTCAAGGGGCTATATCCCCAGCCGTCGTAAGTGCGGCGGATCATCAGCCAGTTGGCGGGTTCCGGGTTCTTGAGCCGTTCCGCGGTTACCGGTTGATAGTTCTTGAGCACGTCCGGCATGGGCGCCGGCGGCGCCTGCTGTTGCGATTGGGCCAGCGCCAGGGCGCCGACCGCGCTAAAGCAGAGGATTCGGATATGAAGCATGCAGGCTCCTTGTTCCAGTTATTTTAGCTCGCGATGGATGCTGATTCGTGGGGGCGGCGGAACCTGAGTTTCCAAATTTCATTGGTTCGCATGCGCCATCACTTCAAGCTCACAGCAGGAAAGTACAGCCCCTTGTCTTCGCGCCGCCACCAGCCCTTGTCCCCGAAACGGGTGAATTCGTAGAGGAAGACGCGGGCGCGGATGTATTTCGGCGGTGCGTTCGGAAATGGGTTGTAGGCCAGCAGGCGCAGGACAGCCGGTTCGCCTTCGAGAAGCTTGCGCATGAAGTTGACGAACCAGCGATTTTGTTGGTAGTTTTCCAGCGCGGCGAACCACATCTGCCAGTCGAGCCGCGGCTGGTGCGGCGCCACAACCGGCGGCGCGCGCATCAGGCCGCCCGGTTTATAACGGAACTCGTAAGCCTGCCAGTTGGCGCCATCCGCCGAACCCTCGACGATGATTTCCGGGCGGTTGATGGTCATCACTGTGAACAAGCCGTACGAGTTCACGATGCGCAGCGGAGCGATCCAATGCATCAGCGCTCCGCCGCCGGGCGGAAGCTCGATTCCGAACAACTCTAGGAACAACGCTCCCGTGGTCAGCCCAATGAAACCGGCCAGGGCCGCGCTGCCGGCGCGATGAAGATTCGTGCGCGGCCCCCGCTTCGGCTCCATAAACAGAAACAGGCAGAGCGCGATGGTCAGGAAATTGAAGAACGTGTAATTGCCCGTGAGCAGAATCAGAAGCTGGAGTGCGATCGTGATCCAGGCGCCGATGTGGCGGATGCGGCGGGGCGCAACGAAAAGGAATGGTACGGCGATTTCGGCTACAAAAACGAACGCGGTCTCAGCCTTGTGAAAGCCCAGCGGCAACTGCTGCATGTACCACGCAAGCGGTGTAGGCAACGGCTGGGTTTGATAGTGGTAGCTCATCGCTGTGAGGTTGCGCCAGTTCGGATCGCCGCTCAGCAGCTTGCCGATCCCGGAGAAAAACATCAGCCGAAAGATGAGCCAGCGGAACAGCCAGACCCGCACAGGGGAATCGTCCACAAAGATGGCTAGAAACCCGGCTTCGAGCAGCAGCACGTCCCACTGGAAAGAGAGGAACTCCTGGCCCACGGCACACAAAGAAAGCCACAGCACCAGGCAAGCCGCCAGGGCCGCACGCTGCCCGTAGCCGAAAACGGCTGCCAACGCGCACGCTGCGCCAGCGACCCACAAGGCAATCAACGCGCGGTCGCTCGCATGGATCCACAGCACCGTCGGAATTTCCCAGTAGGCCGCGCGGCCTAGCGTCTGGCGCATTCCCTCCAGATAGGCCGCGTAGGGGACAATGCCGTGCGATCCAATCAGGCCGGATGCCTGCACGCCAAACGAAGTGAAGGCGATGAAGTAGAGAAAGCCTAAGACCCGCAAAAAAGTACGGATCACTCATCGATTCTAGCTGACCGCTGATCGCGGAAAGCTGACAGATCTCCTCACCGATTCATCACCAGCGCTTGCACCGCGAACGTTGTGGCGATCAGCGGGTCGTCTTCCTTCACCAGGTTTTCGGGATTCGCCCACGATCCGTCGACGCGCTGCGTTCGCCGCAAACCATCGGCCACACCCGGGAGCGGCCCGGCACTCAACGCACGCCAGGCCTGCGTGCTGGCCGCGGAGTAATAGAAGGCCAACCCGCGCGGCCAGCGCTGGTACGCCTCACCTACGAAGCCTGGCACGTACATATCGTGATGATGGCTGGTGAGCCAGCGTGCTGCACGCGCTACATGCACCTCGGAGGCAGGGCTTCCGGCCGCCAGCAGTGCCAGAATTCCATCGGCCGTCGTGGTTCCGTAGCTGCGGAAGCGCTGCCCGTCATGTCCCGCTTTATTGGTATCGAACTCGGTCGTGGAGAAAAAAAACCCGCCATCAGAATCAAGGTTTTGACACCGCTCGATAAATATTCGGGCATGTGCGAAGGCCGGATCGCTGGCCGGCAACCCGGCGGCACGCAATGCTTCGAGAACGTATCGCGTCATCGACAGGTCGACATGCCCGGTATCCGGGGGCTTGCGCCGTTCTCCACCCATGCCCCAGGCGCCGTATACCGGGTCCTGCGGATGCCACCCATTCTGTTCGGTGAATTGCTGCCCTCGCAGGTAGGCCACCATGGGGTGGACCTGCGCTTCCCACCCGGGCCGCCGCGCCCGGCACAATGCGCTTACTGCCAGGGCGGTGGAATAATTCGGATAGTCCGGAATCGCAGGGTCCGCCATGCCCAGAGCTCCATCAGGCCGTGTCTGGCTGCGAACAAAAGTAATCGCACGATCCACATCGGCCTTTGGCAACGGATAGACTTCTTCAGGAATTTCGAGCAGCGCCAGCAGCACGAAAGGAGTGAGCGATTGGCCGGAACGCAGCAAACCATAAGTGTGGCTGTGCCAGCCGCCATCCTTCGCCTGCTGCCCCCACAGGTACCGGGCCGCGCGGGCCAATGGGGCCGGCGCGCTGCGAGGAGCGCAGCCGGTCCCCAGGGCCAGCAGAAGTGCGATGCAGGCTCGCGCCATGTCACCTCTTTGCGCTTGCTGGAATCACGGGCCGGTCGCGTTCGGCCAGCAGCGTCAGGATTGCGGCGCTGGTGACTGCAACGCGACCTGTAATGCAATGATGGCCGGCCCAGGTTCCGTCTTCGTTCTGCATCTTGAGAATCTTCGCCTTGATATCGGTGTTCCACTTCTCCCATTCCGCGCCGCCCGTGCGGTGCAGGCTGTCACTGATATTCAGGTACGAGAAGAACTCTTCCCCGCCGATCGAGCCAAACCCCGTGGCGAACCGCGTGTCCGAAAGTTGTTCGCGAATCGCGGCGATTTGGCCGGCGTTCTTTTTCCGATCGGCTTCCGTGCGGCTGAGCTGTTCGAGCTCCTGGGCGCGTTTATAGAGAGGCACTCCGGCGGCCACGGCAACGGTTTCGGCTGCGGCAGCAGGTGCGCTGACCGCCCGGGCGCCCCCGATTGTTCCACCGCCAATTCCACTGCCGCTTCCACCGCCGGAGCCCGCAGTCCTCTGCGTGTAATCCTCGACTTTTGCCATGGTCACCTGGTTCACCGCTACACCTTTGCGCTGCGCCACAAACAAGCTCTGCGAAGCCATGGAGGTCCCCAGTATCGGGGCCCATCCGCCAGCGATATTCCAGCTCCCATCCTTAAGCTGGTTCTTTTCGATTTTCGCCACACATTTCTGCAAGCTTTGCCGGACGCGCGCATTGACCTGCGCGTCGCCCATCTCACCATCCAGTTCCGCAAGCAACCTGGAAGTCAGAAAAGTGTCGATGTAAGGTCCGAGCTTGCGCTGGATCTGTGTTCCCATCAGGCCGGTCACAGCCAGCCCGTCCGGCGGGCTCTGTTCCACACGCTGCAAGATGAAATTTACGGCGCGTTGCAGATTCTGCTGATAGACGCCACGGGTGGGCGTGTTGCCCGTGTGCAGCAATGCTTCCGCGGCTACGGCCGTATTCGCGACGTCGTTGCCGTTCGATTCCAGGTGTTCCCCTTCCCGAATGTATGAGGTCTCGCCTCCATCCTGTCCCCATCCGCCGTCGTGGCCTTGCACAGACACCAGCCACTTCACTCCCTTTTCGACAGCGATGTCGACCGGATCGCGGGATGACTGCTTCTGCGCGGAGACGCGACTGGTTTCGGCATAGATGCCCACTGCGATGGCAGCCGTGCCGGCTAAGAGCACACTTGTCCTTTTCGATCGCATGATCCTCACCCTCCAATGACCGCCGGCCAGCTACGTGGTTTGGACGCTATTCACGCCGCAAAGTGCCCGGCAGTCGTGTTATGTCGCGATTACAGTTTTCCTTCCACACAGACGGCAGATTCTTGCGTTTTGGCTGATTGGGTTTGCGGCTCTCGCCTCGGCTTGCGGGTGAAACTCGGGTCACACAGTGTGCCGAAAACGTTCGCCGACTAGTGCCGCAGACGTGAGAAGGGTCAGGCTCGCGAGTTGGGCGAGGTCTTTGCGGATGCCCATTCCACTGAGCGACGTGTTTTGCCGCCAAAACGTCCTGATCGTAACAATTTCAGTGCCTTACGGGGGATCCTGGCGTTCTGCCACCCGCCCGCTCAACCCGCCGATTCCCCCATTCCCCAGGGAAAGTCGCCATTCGATGCTTGCGGTTTCCTTTCAATCGGTTAAACCGGCCATAATGGCCCAAAATGGGCAAATAGCGGAACTTATGAGCACTCAGCCAATCCATCCCAAACCCACGCCGCCGGCGGGCCTAGTCCAAATCGGCCAGTCCGTCGAAGACATCATTCAGCAACGTCTTGCCGAAGAACGCGCACGGCTGGAGCAGGAAGCCGGGCTGGCGAAACGGGAGGCGCACCAGTTCAAGCGTCCCACCGAAAAGCCGTTCACCAGACAGCAGCGCGCGAATACCACACTGCTTTTCGGCGGTTTGACCTGGAAGCACGAGAAGCTTGTGCATGGCGCGCTGGAGGGCCTGGGTTACCGGGCCGAAGCGGTGCCAACCCCCAATGTGCAGGCGTTCCAGACCGGCAAGGAATACGGCAACAACGGGCAGTGCAACCCGACTTACTTTACGGTCGGCAACCTGGTGCAGTATCTGCAATCGCTCGAAGAGCAGGGCATACCGAAGCAGGAAATCATCGACCGCTACGTGTTCTTCACAGCGGGCGCCTGCGGGCCGTGCCGCTTCGGCATGTACGAAGCGGAGTACCGTCTGGCGCTGCGCAATGCCGGTTTCGATGGATTCCGCGTATTGCTGTTCCAGCAATCGGGCGGGCTGAGCCAATCTGACGCGGAAGCCGGGCTGGAAATGAATCTCGATTTCTTTCTCGGGATTCTCAATGCGCTCAACTGCGGCGACGTGATGAACGAAGTGGCCTATGCGCTGCGCCCCTACGAGGTCAACGCCGGCGAAACCGACCGCGTGCTCGACGAGGGCATGGATTATCTCCATGAAGTCTTCCGGAAAAAGCAGCCCTGGAGACTAGAAGGGAACCTGACGAAGTTTCTCGGGGGTTTCAGAGACACCGCGGAGTATATCGGTAAGTTCGTCAACCAGATTAGGGGCGATGAGTACGTACCGGCTTTGAGCCGCTGCCGCGACCGGTTCAATGAAGTGGAGATCGACCGGCTGCGAATCAAGCCGATCGTCAAGATCACCGGCGAATTTTGGGCGCAGACCACCGAGGGCGACGGCAACTTCAACATGTTCAATTTCCTGCAGCGCGAAGGCGCACAGGTGCTGGTGGAGCCGATCGGCACGTGGATCATGTACATGATTCACCAGGTGGTGCAGAAGTATAAGGACTTCAAAGGGCTCGAAGAAGGGGCCATCTTGCCACCAGTATGGAAACTGGGTACGCGCGCGAAGATCGAAATCGATTACCGGCAGAAGGTCGCCAAGCTGAAACTGGCTGAGGCTATTTTCAAGAGCGAATACCACAAGATTGTCGATGCCCTGGGCGGCATTGCGCATCATTTGGCCGATCAATACGAATTACAGAGGCTGGGACACCCGTTCTACAATTCGCGCGCGGGCGGCGGCGAAGGGCACTTGGAAGTCGCCAAGAACATTTACTACTCCAACAAAGACCTGGCGCACATGGTGCTCTCCCTGAAACCGTTCGGATGCATGCCATCGACGCAATCGGACGGCGCCCAATCGGCCGTAGTCTCCAATTACAAGGACATGATCTACCTGCCGATCGAGACCTCGGGCGAAGGCGAAATCAACGCGCATAGCCGCGTGCAAATGGCGCTCGGCGAAGCCAAGAACAAGGCCAAAAAAGAATTCGCGGAGTGCCTGCAGCGGAGCGGGCTGACGCTCGATCAGTGCCGCGCCTTTGTAGAGGCTCATCCAGAAGTGAAGCGGCCGATGTACCAAGTGCCTCACACCAAAGGCGTCGTGGGTTCGGCAGCGAATTTCGTGCTGCACATTGCGGAGAGGATGAAGGCGGAAAGGAACTAGGGCGACCGCTCCTGACGGTCGCGGCTCACTATGCAAAAAAACTTCCTCATCGGCATGGACGTGGGTTCCACCACGGTGAAGTCCGTGGTCATCGATGCCGCTACGGACGAGATCGTCTGGCGGGATTATCAGCGCCACGATACTAAGCAGCCGGAGAAAGTGCTGGAGTTCTGCAAGCGCTTCGATAGCGAAATCGACGGTTTTAGCGCCGCCCATTCGCGCATGTTCATTACCGGCTCAGGCGGCAACGGGCTCACAAAATTCCTGGGGGCGAAGTTCGTCCAGGAAGTGAACGCGGTTTCGCTGGCCGTGGAGCGTATGTATCCCGAGTGCGGATCGGTCATCGAACTTGGCGGGCAGGATGCCAAGATCATCATCTTCAAGAAAGACCCCGAGACCGGACGGAAGAAAAAAATCCCGTCGATGAACGACAAGTGCGCCGGCGGCACGGGCGCGGTGATCGACAAGATCAACGCCAAGCTGCG
>PSRJ01000134.1 GCA_003175985.1 Terriglobia bacterium | reverse complement strand
CTTCCTGTCCCGCGATCACCTCGGTAATGTAAGTCCCCGGTTTCTCCGCCGTCCACTCTCCGGCGTAAACACCCTCTTCGGAAGGCACCGGCGTGAGCTCCACGGTTGCGGAGGCGCCATCGGGTCCGAGAAAGCGGGCCTGTACTTTGGCAGTGTTCAGCGGCTTGTACTGCTTATCCCGCACTTCGGCACGAATCGGTACGCGGGTTTCATCCGCCAGCATCGATTTCGGCGTGGTGGCGGTGACCTGCCCGGGCGTGTCCGTCACCAGGTAGCGGAACATCTGCTGCCAGAATGTCGCGTGCGTCTTATCGTTGTGATCGAGCCACATCTTCCAGCGATAGCTGCCGGAGGTTGCGAAGACCGCTGTCCGTCCACGCCCATAGTTCTCCGTCACCAGCATCGGCGAGGCCGGTTTCACACCGGGATTCACATTGAGCAGTGTGGTGGCTCCCGGCTTAGGCTCTCCCACTTCCTGCCAGTTGTAGAGCTTCGGCATCTCTTTCCATCGCTGGTCGTTGCGCGCCGGGTTCTCGTCCAGGCGGGTCAGGATGCTTTCCCGGCCCGGTCCGGTGAGTTCTACGGGAACGAAGTCCATTTGATGAAAGGTGCCTTTGCTCGGGGGAAGCTTCACCGGTATCAGGTCGGCCAGAGGAGAATTCTGATAACCGCCGTCGGAGAGGCTCGCACGCCCGCCCATAAACAGCAAACCGCCTCCGCGTCGGTCCACGAAATCGTGAATGAGCTGCTGCTGCGTGGGGGTAAAGTAACTCGCCTCGGCGTTATCGATCATGAGGCCCTGGAACTTAAACAGGTCTTCGGGCTTGGCGGGGAAACCGTCTTCCAGTTCGCTGTTGTCCTTCTGGTCGGATTCCCGCAGGATCTTATTCTGGGTGACCCGCACCATTCCAAACAGGGTGATGTCGTTGTAGTCATCCAACGCGCGCCGCACGAATTTGTATTCCCATTGGGGCTCGCCATCGAAATAAAGGATGCGCGGCTTGCGGGCCTGCACGTTAACCAGGCGGGTGATTTTGTTGTTGAGGTTGTTCTCCTCGCCCGATACCGGCTCGGCGGCGATCTCCAGGGACTTCGGTCCCGCGGCGCCCGCGTTGAACACCACCGATTCGGTTTGCAGGACACCATCGCCCTTCAGTGTCACCTCCTGCGAGGTCAGCACCTTGGTTCCATCGCGCACGCTGATCTTGGTCTTGCTGCCGGCCATCCCGTAGCTTTGGAGCGTCACCAGAGCGGTAAGCCTAGATTGCGGCAGGGCACGCGCCGGCACTACGGCGTCCGTCACTTCGATGTCTTTTTCGGAGTGTTCCCGTCCGAATCCTACGGTGTGAATCGGGATGCTCTGACGGCGGATGGCTGAAATGGTTTGCTGATCGATGCCACCCGCGTTATCCGCGCCGTCGCTCAGCAAAACAATGGCCCCCAGCGGAAGCGAAGTCGATTCGGCAAGCACACGTTCGAGTGTGTCGCCGATGCGCGTCGCGGGGGACGAGCCGGCCGCGCCCTCCACTTTCGGGATTCGCTCGGGCTCGGTGCCGAATTTATAAAGCCGCACCTGGAAACGATCGCCGAGCGCCTTCAACAGCCCGTCATTCAGCACAGCCTGGGCGCGCGACAACCGGGTCCCCGAAGAGTCGTTGATCGTCATGCTGTGCGAGTCGTCCAGCAGCACCGCGATCACGTTCTGCTGCGGGCGCAGTGTCGCTACGCTCAGCGCGGGATGCCAGAGCAGGAACAGGATTAGCGCGATCAGTGACGTTTCCAGCACCCAAATTGCGATTGGCCGGGCGCCAGTCAGCAGCCCATGATTGCGGCGTACGTGCCAATACAGGAGTGCAGCAGCAGCCAGGATGCCGGCTACCAGGAGCCACAGGGGCCACGGCGTGAGCAGTACGAATTTTCCCTTGTGAAAAATACTGGCCGGATATTTGAACAGAAGCTCAAACATGCATCCACTTCTTCTAAAAGACGATACCACTAGGGACGTGGTGGCGGGAGTTTGAAGTTACCAGAAACCCGGATGAGGTGGGAAATTCCACAAGGGGGCACTTTCGCTCCACTCCGTATGTGACTCAGCATAGCACGCGCTGATATGCTGAGGTGGCTTATGGAATTGAAGCTCGTGCCGCTGGAAGTGCCCGACGGCGGCAATCTGATCCTCGGGCAAACGCATTTCATCAAGACTGTGGAGGATGTCTACGAAGCCATCGTAAACACCGTGCCACAAATGAAATTTGGAGTGGCCTTCAACGAGGCATCCGGTCCCTGCCTCACGCGCGTCGATGGGAACGACGAGTCATTAAAAGCCCTGGCCGCTAAGAACGCAACGGCCCTGGCTGCCGGCCACGTTTTCGTCGTAGTGATGCGGGAAGGCTACCCTATCAATGTGCTCGGCCGGATCAAAGACGTTCCGGAGGTTTGTGCCATCTTCTGTGCGACTGCCAACCCCGTGCAAGTGGTGGTTGCAGAAAGCGAGCAAGGCCGAGGAGTGATGGGAGTGATCGACGGATTCCCTCCTAAAAATGTGGAAACGCTGGAAGACGCTGAAAAGCGCCGCTCCTTCCTGCGCACAATCGGCTACAAGCGTTAACGCGTTTGAGTGGAGGTTGCCTCGAACTGGCTGTCGCGCCAATTTCTACTTGGCGAGATCGATGCCCAGTTTCTTCAATTCTTCGGAATAGTAGCGCCGGTGCAACAGGTCCCACTCTTCCGTTCCTTCCGGAATTTCCTTTTTTTGCGACCTGATTTTCAGCCGCGCGGCGCGGTCCACTTTTTCTTCCGCCAGCAGCAGCTCGGTCATGCAGCGAACCACTTCCAGGCGGACGTTGTTGGGGTCTTTGTCCTTGAGACGCAGCTCGCGGCTACGGCGAAACATATCGACGATTTTGTGAGAAATGTCCGTGACTTTGTCGCGCGAAAGCTTCATGGCATCCCCCGTATCGCGGCCGGCTGCACGGATTACTTTTCGCTGCGAAATGAGCGTATTCTTAATGCGGCGAAACATTTCCTGGTAGCTGACGCCTTCGCGCCGCATGTATTCGCTGTACTGGCTCAGCAGATCGCGCACTTCGTCATTGAGCCGGTCTTCCACGGCCAACTCCTCGGAAACCAGTTCGGCCACTCTTTCGGCCACCAGATCAGGAGTGGGGGTCTCAATGGTTCCGGGTGTCAGTCTTCGGACGAGTTGCCTGGACAGATAGGCAACAAACTCTCTGGCAAGCAGCATTCTGTATGGGGAGCGACTCTCGTAGTTTATCACGCAAGAGCGCGCCGAAGATTGTGAAGGCTCAGAGGGCCGGCTACCAGCCTTTCACGGGGTTGCCTTCAGAGTCGAGCAGCGTGGCGGGATCTTCCTGAAAGACCAGATCCGCCGGGGTAAAAAGAGCCTGGCCCTGCGTTCCGATCTGGCTCGCGAAGGTGACGCGCTTCTTGGGGTCGAGCTTGTCGAAGTTCTTGAGGAAGTAGTCCGTCGGATAGGCACGATCCGGCTTGCCCGTTATTCCTTTGTTGATCATTTTCACGAACTCTGCTTCGGTGAGCGGACCGGCCACCTGCGCCCAAAACGTCGCCTGCCTGCGAAAGACCTTCGGAAAATTAACCTGCCCGCCATCCGGCAGCTTGGCGTTGTTCACATTTTGCTGCGGATCGAATGGCAGCAACGGTTTATGAAAAGATTTCCCAGGCCGGTCCTTGATGGCTTTTCCTTTCTTCCAGGCATTGAGGATGGTCTGGACTTCCGCGGGGGTCATCGAGTCATAGAGCAACGGGTGGGCCCAGCCGTTTTCCACCAGCCAGGTGTTGAGGCTTTGCGCGGCGGCGGTGCCAATGATAATGTCACCGACGAATCTTCCGTGCGAGTCCACGGCGTCGTTGGGGCGATTGATCTGCGTGACGAACCTGGCTGGGATAAGAGGATCTCCGCCGGCGCCCGCAAGTTTCGTCAAGTGCTCGTGCAATGCGTTAGCCGCGCCGGCCCCGAACGGCTGGCGAAACTCGTTCATGAATTTTCCCCGCTTCGACGGGTGGAACGTGGCGATCACCGGATAATGCAGTTCGGGAGTATCAATCCCCTGAAAGCGGATTTTGATTTCGCTTTTGGCGGTAATCACCTTCTTGAGCTTTCCATGGTCGTTCACGGCAGCGCCGATGAATTTGCGGGTCACCTTCGGCTTCGATGCGCCAGGCGAAAGAAAGAGAAAAGAAGTGTTCGGGTCCACCTTCAGATGCGCTGTGTCTCCGTCGGATGATGCCGCCCCTTTTGAGGCAGGCCAGAACTGGCGAATATCCAAAGTCCCTACAACCGTCAGCAATCCTTTGGCTTTCAAGGCACGGCTCCCTTCCGGGACGAAAGCGCCTCCGAGTGAATCGAAAGTTATAGCGATCGTCTCGCTGGTAGTAGTGAAGCAGCAGAGGGAATCATTTCACCAGGAACACCTGGGGTTACTTCCCCCGGCTTAGCCCGAGTGCCCGTATGCGCTTGTGCAGGTTGGTCCGTTCCATACCGAGGGCGCGGGCGGCGCCGGAGACGTTCCAGTTCGATTCTTCCAGCGCGCGCAGGATGTGTTCGCGCTCGGCGGACTCGCGCGCCTCCTGGATGGTCGATTTCGGGCCGGCTTCGCGCTGGACCCGGATCTCTACCGGGATCGAATCGCGCGTCAGATGCTCGCCCGGGGAGAGGATTGCCATACGCTCGATCACATTGCGCAGCTCACGCGCGTTGCCGGGCCAACCATAGCTTTCCAGCACCTGGAGCACCGACGGATCCAGCGTCTTGTGCTTGAAGTTGTTGCGCGCGCAAAAATCTTCTAGGAAATACTCGGCCAGCAGCCGGATGTCTTGTGGCCGCTCACGTAACGCGGGCACGCGGATGGGAACTACGCTCAAACGGTAGTAGAGATCTTCGCGGAACTTCTCCTGCGCCACCATTCCGCCCAAGTCGCGATTGGTGGCGGAAATGACCCGCACGGTCACCTTGATCGTCTGTTCGCCGCCCACGCGATGGAATTCGCCCTCCTGGAGGACGCGCAACAGCTTGGCCTGCGAGGCGCCGTGAAGGTCGCCGACTTCATCGAGGAAGATGGTGCCGCCATCGGCCAGCTCGAATTTGCCGCGGCGCATGCCGGTGGCGCCGGTGAACGAGCCCTTCTCGTGACCGAACAGCTCGGTCTCCAGCAACTCCGTGGGAATGGCCGCGCAATTCACCTTTACGAACGGCCCAGCGGCGAACGGGCTCGAGTTGTGAATGTGGGCCGCCAGCAGTTCCTTGCCGGTGCCCGATTCGCCGATCAACAACACGCGCGCATCGGAGCGGGCGGCGAGCGACGCCTGTTCCACGGCGCGGATCCAGGCTACGCTGGAACCGATCATCCGCGGCGCGCCGCCCACCAACTCACGCAACCGCTCGTTCTCTTTGCGCAGCGTGGATTGTTCCAATGCGTTTTTCAAGGCCAGCAGCACACGATCGCGGCTGAGCGGTTTTTCGAGGAAATCGAAGGCGCCGGCGCGCGTAGCCTCCACCGCATCGGCGATGGTTCCGTGGCCGGAAATCATGAGCGCCGGCGAGGAAGTGCCGTTCTGGCGGACGGCCCGCAGCAGGTCGATGCCGCTGCCATCCGGCAGCTTCATGTCCAGTAGATAGGCATCGGCGCGCTGGGCGTCCGGGTGACCCTGGAACTCGGCCACCGAACGGCAAACGTTCACCGCGTAGCCTTCGCGCTCCAGGATCAGGCGCAGTGAGCGCCCGATATTCTCCTCATCATCCACGATCAGGATGCGCCGGGACGGCATTGGCAGTGTCGGGCAGCAGCACGCGGAAACCGGCGCCGCCCAATTCTCCTTTCACCAGAACAATGTCTCCGCCCGACAGCAGTGCGCTCTTGCGTGCGATCGAGAGCCCCAATCCCATGCCCCGCTTCTTAAACGAAATGGTCGGCTGGAACAGAGACGCGCGCGCCTGTTCGCTCAACCCGGGTCCGGAGTCGTGGACCTCGATGGCCACCTGCCCGTTGGCGGCGGACGTTCTACCCAGAATGCGCCCGCCTTCTCCGGCGGCTTCCGCGGCATTCTCCAGCAGATTCGTCAGAATCCCCTTCAGCAGGTCTTGATCCGCGAGTACCCGTGGACCCTCTTCCGCGAGGCGGCAATCGTAAGCCACCTCGGGGTGCGCGCTCTTCAACAGGGCGATGCGTTCCTGCAGCAGAGAATTGACGTCCACATCTCCCGGGCGCAGAGGCGGTTCGGCGGCAAACTGCGAAAAGGCCCGGACGCGCCGTTCGAGCGTCTCGATCTCCTCCACGACAATCTGCGCCGCCTGCTCCACAAAAGCGCGGTCGGCCTCGCCCGAACGCGCCACCATCTCTTCCACGGTGAGCCGGATGGGCGTGAGAGAGTTCTTCACCTCGTGCGCGGTCTTGCGGGCCAAGGCCTGCCAACTGGCAAGCTGCCCCATGTAAACCAGGCGCTCGGTGCTTTCCTGCAGACGGTCTGCCATGTAATTGAAAGCCTGAATGGCGCGGCCGATCTCGTCGTCACGCCTCCCGGCGACTCGCACATCCAAATCGCCCGAAGCGAGCTCGGTCAAGCCAGCCGTCAACCGCTGGATCGGCCGGCTGGTGCGATGCGCCAGATACACCAGCAACGCCAGGGAGACGAGCCAGACGGAAGCCGCAACCAAGGCATACACCAGTTTGAAGCCGCGCCGCAGATCGCGGCCGCGGCCCGCTTCCGCCAGCCGGTTGGCATTTGCAATCTGCTGGGAAAGGCGATCGAACTCCACTTCTCCCAGCGAGACGGAATATCTCCAGATATCGCTGCCATGGCGCACCAGGTACTCGAGCCGGCTACCGGAACGCAAAAACCGCTCCGGCTCCGGGCTGGAGGCAAAAGCCGTGACCGATTCAGGCCACTGGCCGCGGGAGTTTGCGTCGAATTTCTCCGGTTTCGCCGCACCCGAAACGGCGCTCTGCTTGAGCTCGTCGCGCATGTGCTTATAGAACTCGCGGCCGGTAACGCGCAGGGATTGGGCCAGGCGATCGAGCTCGTCCGTCGAAGAATATTCGAGGCTGTACTCGAGCAAAGACGTGGTGATCCAGACGGTGGCGGCCAACGGGGCAAGGGTTGCCGCCAGGAAAATAACGATCAGTCTGTTACGTAACCGGTTCACCCGCGCGACCCACGTCTTGTACGCGGCAGATCGGAGAGCCGCAGGGGTCCCGCCGCCAGCGACCAGTGCGGCTGGTCTGCGCCCGCCTTGCGGCTGAAGACTTCGATCAGGCCGCGAATGCTAATGCCCGGATCGCCCACAACCGACGAAAGCTCTTTCTCATCGGCAGCGCGCAAATCGAAGCGCAGCCAGAATGGCCGCCCCGGATCGAGTCCCAGCGCGCTGATCGCGAGGTTTTCCAGGCACCAGGTTTCGGCAGCTCCCATCGATAATCCGACTCCGTTCCGCCGGTCTATCGCCATCACTACTTTGAATTTCTCTTCCCATACGTCGTAGCTGACGGTAAGCCGCTCGGGTGCCCGCCGGAACACCGTGCCGCGCTCGTCGTGGAAGATCGTAAGCTGCGAAAAGAAGACCACCGCCGATCCATCCATCAGCCGGTTCAGCGGCTTACCTGTAAGAAAATGCAGTTGCGGCGCGGCCAGATGCAGGTTGTCGCCATCGAAGCTGACGGTCAAAAAGGAAGCGGCTCGCGCGCGATATAGAGGTAGAGCCAGGCCGGCCAGAAGCCAGCTCCTGCGGCTGAGTTTATCGCGCGCGGAATGCGCCATCAATAATTCATGCCCACCATGAAAATGGGATCCAGGCGCCCCTCCCGCAGTGGAAATGCAACAGCGACGAAGAGCGGACCCTGGCGCAGCCCCATCCCGGCGGAGTGCCGGACAATGACAGGCTGGCCGCCTTCCCAAACGGCACCCGAATCGTAAAACATCTGCCAACAGCCGTATCGATAATCGACGGAGTTGTGAACCATCCGGTTTCCGCCAACCGGGTCGATTTCATACTTGTTCCAACCCCGCAAGGTGGTGCTGTTGCCCAAGACATATCGTTCAAACAGCGGAGCACGCCCGGCAATCGCTCCCGCTATGAAGCTGTCCGACAGGCGATGGCGCCCATGCGTCAAGGCATAGCGCAAGCCCCAGCGGTGGCGCGTATAAACCAGATCGCTAGCCAAAATCCTGGCGGCCGCGCGCAGGTTGTAATCTGCATCCAGCTCTTGCTGGTATTCCGAATCGTCCAGCCGCCGATGGTAGTGCAACGTCGTAATCAGCGCGTTAGCCGCTTCAGGATACGCGGCCAAAACCCCATCCTCGAGCCGTTCAAAGCCGGCTCCTACGCTTACGGTGAGCGGCTTCGCCACAACAAACGTAACCATGGGTTCAAAACTCTGGCGCGCCCGGTAGATGCCCCAAGCTTCCGGTGCGGTGGCATCTCCGCGTGTGTTTCCGTTCCATTGTTCATGGTAGGTTTCAAAACCGAAGCGCAGCCGAACGCGGTCACTCCCCAGGCGCGTGTTCTCATAGCGTGCCACCATGCCGGTGTAGCGTTCGGCCAATTCATCGCCGTCGCTGACGAGCCCGAAGGTGAAGCCGTTATGGCGTACGCTCAAGGTTCCCTCTACGGCGCCGCTCCAGCCCTGCCTGGAATCGTAGAGGAACTTGGGCACGGAAACGTCGAAGCGCGTGGGGCGAAGTTTCACCTCGAACATCACCTGCACGTACTCCGGACTGGCTCCTCGAAGAAGCCGATGCGTCACTGCGCGCGCCTGGAACTCGCTACGGAGCTTGCCCGCCAAATCGTCGAGTACCCCGGGATTCAACTTGCTTCCGATCAGAGCGGCGATCTGTTGCCGAAGCCCGGAACTGATCTTGTCGTCACGATCGGATGCCAGGTTCGTCGTCCAGCCGTCTCCGGAAACGATGACAGTTTCGACGGTGTAGCGCGAGTTGACGTTGAATTCCGGGTCTTGTGTTCCGGCGTGTAGCAGGCTGCAGAAAACGAGCGAGCAGCCGAGCCAGGCGAGTTTCATGCGGCCGTGCAACGCACGCCGAGGGCCAACAGTAAGCGATTGAAAACAGGGAAGATCAGGCGATATCGAATGTGACTGAGGTTCACAGGTGTGGAGAGGGGAAAATAGGGCACGCGAGCGAACAGATGCGCGCGAGTGCGAACTAAAGTGCTTTTGCCAACTCGTTGGCAAAGGCGCTACGCGGTGTTCGCTCACGGTCTTTGCCACCGCGTTTGCGGCGGGGGGGACGCTGCTGCCCGGCGGGAGCCGGCGGGCGCTCGCCGTTGGTTGGCGCTGCTGCCTGTACCGGGCGTCCATCCTTGCCTTTCGGCGGTTGTGCGGGATTGGCCCGCAAGAGCCGGTCTTCCAGAGGCGCGCGATCGAAGCGGCGAATGATCGCCTGCATTTCGTCGGCGGTGGGCGCTTCCACAAAGGCGAAGCCTTTGGATTCCTGCGTTTCGTGATTGCGAATTACTTTGACGGCATCGGCCACGAGGTCTTCGGCGGCCAGCCACTGCTTAATGTCGTCCGCGGTAACCCACGTGGGTAGATTGCCAAGAAATACGGTAAAGCTCATTCAGTTGATTAGTTGCTCCGTTGGTTGGATTGGCGGCACTTCAAGGGAGGATTCCGTCTGCCAAATAGATAGTATCAGACAGGGAAAGTGGATTGCAAACCTCGAAATGCAGTCCCCGACATTTATTCGATGCGCGGCGTGGAATTCGGTTTCGCACGACTTGCGACGCGCGCTGCCAGGCAGAGCGCAGCCGCTGCTACCAGCCATCCGGTGGCGGGCTCGGGAACGGGAGCAAGCGGCGCGGGCCCTTCTACTGCCAGCACGGAGCCACCAACGGAAAGCGAACCATCTCCGAGGCTAACGTACAGATCTTGGCCCAAATTGTATCCGTGCAATCCTACGTTGACCGGGCTCCCCACGTCGCGAAGGTGCAGATACGCTACCGGTGAGTTGCCGAAAAGCCCACTGGAGTCGCCGGGAGAAAATGTGAAAGCGCCACTCAGGGTGGCCACCGGCCCGTTGTAGTTGTCGCCCTGGAACGACCCCGGCAAAAAGCTAAGCGTTCCCGGCAATAGAAGCGCGTACGTTCCGTCCGACGATGCCAGAGACGCACTAAAGGTGCGGCCCATATCCGCGGGCTCCGAAACAAAAATGAACTGCATTCCCCTGGGGAGACTTGGCGCCCCGAACTGACCGGCGATTCGCTCGTAGCCCTGGATATCAAATCGAAACACCAGCTCGTCGCTCGGTTGCAGCAATGCAGTCGGCGCAGCAGTGACGTCAATCAGCAGATCGGCACGGAGCGGCAGGGCCGCCAGTGCAATCAGAAAAATATGCCCTCGAAATACCATCACCTGGATTCTGGGGTGTGAAAATCCGGGTGAGTAGGCCCGAACGTACCGGTACAAACTCGGCCGTTTCCCAGTACAGGCGCGCCGCCGTCCCAGTGCCCAGGCCGCTCCCCACGCTGCGAACGACGGATCGTACAATAGGGAAGATTCCATGAAAATCGACATCTTCAATCATTTCTTCCCGAGACGATTCTTCGACGAGTTCATTAATACGCCCGATGGGCCGAAAGACATCGGCAAGCGTGTACGAGAAGCGGCCACAATCGTCGACCTGGATGCCCGTTTCCGCGTGATGGATGAATTCGGCGAATATTGCCAGGTCATTTCTCTGCCCATGCCTTCGCTGGAGTCGCTCGCCCCTCCCGCCAAGTCGCCGCTACTGGCACGCGTCGCCAACGACGGCATGGCCGAACTTTGCGCCCGTCACCCGTCGCGCTTTCCTTCGTTTGTGGCTTCTCTGCCGATGAACAACCTCGAAGAGGCCCATAAAGAGGCGGATCGCGCCATCAGCCAACTCGGCGCCCGCGGCGTGCAGGTGTTCACGAACGTCGCCGGCAAGCCGCTCGATGCTGACGACGTGCTGCCGCTGTTCGACGAGCTGGGACGCCGCGATGCCGTGATCTGGATGCATCCTTCCCGCGGAGCCAACCTGCCCGATTACCTCACGGAAGACAAATCGAAGTACGAGATCTGGTGGACCTTCGGCTGGCCGTACGAAACCAGCGCGGCCATGGCGCGCCTGGTGTTCTCCGGCATCTTCGACCGCCACCCGAATCTGAAAATCATCACCCATCATATGGGCGGCATGATCCCCTACTTCGAAGGCCGTGTCGGCTATGGCTGGGACCAGTTAGGAAAACGCACTTCGGATGTCGACTATACCGTGCTGCTGAAGACCTTGAAGAAACGACCCGTCGATTACTTCCGCATGTTTTACGCCGACACTGCGCTGTTTGGCGGCTTCCCCGCCACGCAGTGCGGCCTGGCTTTCTTTGGGGCAGATCGCGTGCTATTTGCGTCCGACGTTCCTTTCGAGCCATCGCCCGGGCTTTACATCCGTGAGACCATCCGCTGCATCGACAAGCTGAATGTGAGCGCAGCCGAGCGCGATCAGATCTATTGCGGCAATGCCGAGCGGCTCTTGAAAATGTCGGAGGCGGTAAAGACGGCGTAAGGCGCAGAGACTCGCGATCAGCGGCGCAACAGGCGTTTCAGGCGGGCGATTAATTCCACCGAGTTGAACGGCTTCACGATGTAATCGTCGGCGCCCAGAGTAAATCCGCGGCTGATGTCGTTTTCATGCCTGCGGGCCGTGAGCAGAATCATGCGCACCGGGATGTTCTCGTCGCGCACCGCCGCCAGGACCAGATAGCCGTCCAAACCGGGCATGTTGACGTCCACCAGCGCCGCGTGCGGCTCGTGCTCGCGAATCATCTGCAACGCCTCGGTCCCATTCGAGGCTACATGGCAATCTATGCCATAGTCCTGCAAGGTCAGCCGGACAAGTGAGCGTACAGTGGCGTCATCGTCCGCGATTAACACCTGCGGGCGTCCGGTTACGGGTCTGTATTCCGAAGAGGTGCGCACCGCGGCAGCGCTGCGCGCGGACCGGGCGGTTTGCGGATTCCGGCGAAGCGCAAAACTGAGACGCATGAGGGCTTCTTCCGGCTGCCATCCATCGATCAGAAACTCGCAGGCCAGCGATTGAAAAGCGGCGTCGAGCGCCATGATGTGCTCGCGCTTGCCGGCCAGAATAACCGGCAGTTCCCAATTGAAGACACGATCCGCCGAGAGCCAGGGAGTCTGCAGCGTTTCCGGGGACACTGCCAGCATCAGCGCGTTGCAGTCTTTCACGGAGGGCGACTCGGGCGCATCAATAGTCCGGAAGACTCTCGGCCGTGCACCCGCCGCTTCCAGCGCGGCACAGATCCCTTCCGCCTCGTCAGCCGGAAAACCGGCCAGCGCTATCGGCTTCCCGTTGAGCGCCTCCGAGACGGGCTGCGGAATCTCGGGTCTCTTGATTTTCCCGGGCTCGTGAAAGCTCAGCACCAGATCAGAGAGCAGCTCGCGAATCCGCCAGGTATCCGGGGCCGGCTCGCTGAGCGCTTCCTCCACCTTGCGCGCACACTCCGATATGGGAAGATAGCCCAGAATACCCGCGGCTCCCACCCATTGGTGGCAGATGCGAGCGGTTTTGGCGCCGTCGAAGTTTTGCGATAGCGATTCCAACATCTGCTGGCTCTGCAAAACTCCCTCTTCGAGGAAGCGCCGCTGCAACGTTTCCAGGTCCTCTTCGCTCTCCTGCGCCGCCGGTACCGGAGGCTTCGGCGGGACGGGCGATGGAGCCGGGGCTGCGTGCCGGGCCGCATGACGCCGCAGTTGATCCCGAACACAAGACACTAAAGTTGCCGAATCGACGGGCTTTGTAATATATCCGTCGCAGCCTGCTTTCAGGGCCTTGGCATTGTCTCCTGCCGCGGCGTGGGCGCTCAATGCGACCACGACGATATCCTGAGTTGCCGGATCCTGTTTGATGCGGCGTGTCAGCGTCAGCCCGTCCATACCCGGCAGTTCGATATCCACCAGCATCAGATCGGGCTGAAATCCGCGCAGCAGCGCCAAGGCCTGTTCGGCGTCTTGCGATGTGTGAACCCGGAAGCCTTCCCGCCGAAGCAGCAGGTCCGTGAGTTTCAGGTTGACGGCAACATCGTCGACGACCAGGATCGATTCATTGGCCATGACGCAATTACCCGGCGACGGCCAACGGACTGTCCGCGCCGTGCAATCCGCGCAGCTTCATGATCAGAGTCGTGCGCTTGAGGCCAAGCATTTCCGCGGCGGCGGTTTTGTTCCCACCGGTTTTGGCGAGAGCGCCTTCGAGGATGGCCCTTTCAAATTGACTGACGGCCGTTGCGAAGTCCATCTGTTCGGGCAGAGCCGATCCCGCCAGCGGTTTTTCGGCAGTAAGCAGGCGGCTGGAATCGGCGAGGCCGAAGTCGCTGGCATACAGGGTGTCGCGATACCCGCTTAAAGCGATGGCCTTTTCCACGGCATTTTCCAACTGCCGCACGTTACCCGGCCAGGGCAGGTGGGCCAGCCGTTCCACGGTGCGAGGTGTTACTTGTTTCCGCGGGATGTCCTCGTTGGCGCAGACTTTAGCCAGAAAGTGATCCATCAGAAGCGCGATATCCTCCGTGCGCTTGCGCAGCGGCGGCATGACCAATGGGACCACGTTGAGCCGGTAAAAAAGGTCTTCGCGAAACTTGCCTTGCCGCACCATTTCGGGCAGGTTGGTATTGCTGGCGGCGATGACGCGCACATCCACTTTGATGGTTTCGGAACTGCCGAGCCGCTGGAACTCGCGCTCCTGGAGAACACGCAATAGTTTGGCCTGTAGCTCGAGAGGCATCTCGCTGATCTCATCCAGGAAGATGGTGCTCTTGTGCGCCTGCTCGAAACGGCCCACTCGCTGATTCGCGGCGCCGGTGAACGCTCCCTTTACATGGCCGAACAATTCCGCTTCCAGCAGGCTTTCGGGAACCGCACTGCAATTCACCGCCACCATGGGCAGATGGGCACGGGGGCTGGCGGCATGAATGGCCCGGGCGGCCACCTCCTTACCGGTCCCGGTCTCGCCCGTGATCAGGACGGTGCACTTGAAAGGACCCACCAGGCGGATCGTATTGGCCACATCTTCCATAGCCGGGCTGCGGCCGACCATGTTGCGGCGCCAGGGCTCTCCGGTCTCGGCGCGCCGGGGATCGTGTTCGCGAACCGATCGTTCATGGCACGCCTGTTCGATGGATTCCTGCAGATGGTCCCAATCATCCGAGTCGCTGTGGCAGTTGTAGGCGCCTTCGCGGACCAGGCTCACGGCTTCGCGCGCCGAGAGATCGCGTCCCCAAAAAATGACGGGAACGCGAGCATCGGCCGCGAGAAATGTTTCGAGCAGCACGCCCCGATTGCATTCCTGAGGAACTCCGGAAACCAGAACGCAATCCGCGGCCCGCGCGCGCAGCAAATTGAGAACGTCGGCGGCGCTCTCCACTCTGGTCACTTCGAACCCCGGAGCCGGCAGTCTGCTGCCATCTTCAGGGGAACCGGTTTCACGGGTGAGCCAGAGCAATCGGTGGCGTGTCATAGGGTCAGATTCGTTTCTACCGGATGCAAGGCATCGATTCTAGACCCTTTTAGTAAACTGCCCACCTAAACCGGGTTCATCTCTCTCTCATAGCTTTGGTTAATCGGATGGTGCTTACCCATTTTCGGTATTGTAAGGGCGGGGGCCGCCATGGGAAGCTTTCCGTGGCAAGCGGACTGTCCATAGTCTATGAAGATTCAGAATGACGCTCTACAGGGATCTACGCCGTTAGAGACGGGACGGACCCAATCCACTACACTGCCCGCCGGAGCTCACGCGCTTGCCGGGCACAAAGCAGCAGGACACGATGGAGACTCGGTGGAGATCTCCGGCCTGTCGGCACACCTGAGTGAAGCCAACGGCGTGGATGCTCGGCAGCGCGAGGCCCGGGTCGCCGAACTCGCCGCTCTGTATGCTAAAGGCGAGTACCGCGTGAATCCCGCGCAACTCGGCCGGAAACTGGTCGATCATGCAATCGGGGCCGGCAAGGGCGTGGAGTAATGAGTCCCGCCGCGCCGCTGGCGTTTCTCGATACAGCGGAACAATATCTGCAGCGGGCGCGGCAATCGTGGAGCACGGCCACCAGCGCGGGCCGCACGGAATGCCTTCATTATTTAGGACAGGCGATTGCGGGAATTGAGCAAGGCCGGAGCATGGGCTTCGACAGGCTCGATGCTCACCGCTTGAAAGGACGTCTGGTGAATCTGCGGGAAGAGATCGCTTCTCTCGGGCGGCTGATCGATGGCTCGACGGCTTTCTTCCGTGGACTCTCTTTACAAACCGGTATGGAAGAGGGAGTGGCGGAGTAACGGGTCATGGCGAACCTGCTTTCCAGCCTGGGCTCGTCGGGAGAGGCGCTTGCCGTTTTCCAAAGAGCGCTCGACGTCGTACAGAACAATATCAACAACTCCTCAACTCCGGGGTTTGCGAGCCAGTCTCTCAATCTCGCGGCCTTGCCGTTCGATCTGACAGCCGGGCTGGCCGGCGGTGTGGCCGCCCGCGGACTTCTGAGCGCCCGCGATGAGTATGCCGATGAGGAGGTGCGCCGGCAGGTCCAACTCCTGGGCCGCTATGAAATGCAGGCGCAGGCGACTTCCAGCCTGTCAAATTACTTCGACCCGACAGGAAACTCCGGCGTGCCCGCCGAATTGAACCAGCTTTTCCAGAGCTTCTCGGCTTGGAGCGTGACGCCCAACGACACTTCGGCGCGGCAGTCGGTATTGAATGCCGCCGGTGCGCTGGCTGCCGGAATCCGGAGCCTGGCAGGAAGTTTGTCACGCACAGGAACGGATCTGGGAAACCAGATCGGAACGACGGTGCAGCAAATCAATCAGCTTACGGCGCAAATCGGGCAGCTTAATGCGCAGAAGCTCCGATCGAGCAGCCCGGATCCGAATCAGGATGCCAACCTGCATGCGGCGCTGGAACAGCTTTCGCAATTAACGGACATCAGCACGGTCACACAGGCCGATGGAACGGTGACGGTCGTCTTGAGCGGCGG
>PSRJ01000254.1 GCA_003175985.1 Terriglobia bacterium | reverse complement strand
TCTTCCAAAGTCTTCCGTCGACGTCCTGCCCGAAGGGGATCGCCGCAAGGCTTTAAAGGCCTCCGGAAGTTCAGTACCACTCGAATTGCAACGCTTGCCGGCCGGCAAGAAGGATGGAAGCCTGAGATCTACTGCTCAGGCCTTTATCCGATTCTTACGGTAGCAGAGGAAAGTGTGGCGCCCGAAAGGTGCGATTCGTAAGTAGTTGTGGGAAAGGAGAAAATATTTCGATGGTTGGCGAACTCGCTGGCAGGTGTGGAAGCCGGATCGGGGATCGCTGAAAACCGGAGCGAGTCCCCGGAGCCTGCCCCAATTCGGAAAGTCCCAGCCACTCCCGTTACAATTAATTATTAACCTGCTTCCGTAAAGGAATCTCCGTGACCGGTCACGATATCAGACAGCGCTTTCTCGACTTTTTTGCTGCCCGGGGACACCGCGTGGTGCGCAGCTCACCATTGGTTCCGGGGAACGATCCCACGCTCCTGTTCACGAACGCGGGCATGAACCAGTTCAAGGACGTGTTTCTCGGACTGGAGAAGCGCGATTATTCGCGGGCGGCAAGTTCGCAAAAGTGCGTGCGTGCCGGCGGCAAACACAACGATCTCGAAAATGTAGGCTATACGCGGCGGCACCTCACCTTCTTCGAGATGCTCGGCAACTTCTCCTTCGGCGACTACTTCAAAGCCGAGGCGATTGAATATGCGTGGGACCTGGTGACCAGGGAGTTCGGATTACCAAAAGAAAAGCTCTATATCACCGTGTTCCGCGAGGATGACGATGCGGAGCAGTTGTGGCAGAAGGTCGCCGGTGTACCGAAGGAGCGGATCTTCCGGCTGGACGAAAAAGATAACTTCTGGCAGATGGGCGATACAGGTCCGTGCGGGCCGTGCTCGGAGATTCACTACGACATGGGGGTGGAAGCGGCGGCGCCCGGACGCGAGCACGAGCAGTTCCCGAGCGATGCCGGCGACCGCTTCGTCGAGATCTGGAACCTGGTGTTCATGCAGTTCGATCGCGATGCGTACGGCACACTGACGCCGCTGCCGCGGCCCTCGATCGACACGGGCATGGGGCTCGACCGCATCGCGGCGGTGATGCAAGGGAAGCTTTCGGTGTTCGACACGGACCTGGTGCATCCCATCATCGTCAAAGCGGCGGATTTGTTTAACGTGACTCCGGGCTCGGAGGAACGCGTGGATACCGCGCTGCGGATTGCCGCCGATCACGCGCGTTCCACGGCCTTTCTGATTCACGAGGGCGTGCTGCCTTCCAATGAGGGGCGCGGATACGTGCTGCGCAAGATCATGCGCCGCGCGATGCGGAACGCGCGGCTGATCGGCGTGGAGGAGCCGTTTCTATACAAGCTCACCGGGTTCGTGGCGGACCTGATGAGCCCCGCCTATCCGGAAATGCTGGAAAGCGTGCAGCGCGTGGCCCGGGTCGTGAAGGACGAAGAACATCGCTACGCGACCACGTTTTTGGTCGCCGAGAAAGTATTCCAGGAATCGATCCGGTCGCTGGAGGGGTCGCTCATTCCAGGTTCGGTAGCGTTCAAACTGTACGACACATACGGGCTGGCGCTGGACGAGCAGGAGGAGATGGCGCGCGAACACCACCTGCTGCTCGACCGTGAAGGTTTCGAAGAGGAAATGGAGCGGCAGCGGGAGCGCGCCCGGGCGAGCTGGAAAGGCGCCGAGAAGGGCGGCGTTGTGCCGGCGTATCAGAAGCTCGCCGAGCGGGGGCGCACGAAATTCCTGGGCTATAGCGATCTGGAATCGGCGTCGCGGGTAGTGGGCTTGCTGGTCGAAAAGCAGCCGGTTGAGGAAGTCCCCGCCGGAGTGCAAGCCGAAGTCGTGCTCGATCAAACACCGTTCTACGCGGAAGCGGGCGGCCAGGTGGGCGACCGGGGCGTGCTGTACTCAAGTGCCGGCGAGAAGGTGGCGGATGTGGAAACGGCTTTCGCGGGCGTGCCCGGTTTGACGGTGCACCGCATTCGAACGCACGGGCCGATCCGAGCCGGAGATGTGTTGCAGGCGGAGGTTGCCACGCCGCTGCGCGATGCGACGCGCCGCAACCATACAGCCACGCACCTGCTTCACGCTTCGTTGCGGAGCGTGCTGGGGACGCACGTCAAGCAGGCGGGCAGCGTGGTGGAACCCGGGCGGCTGCGTTTCGATTTCACGCATTATGCCGCCATGGATAAGGCGGAGATCGAGGAAGTGGAGCGGCTCACCAACGAGCAGATCCTGCGCAACACGCAGGTGGAGACCACGGTGATGGCGCTCGACCAGGCGATTGCCACGGGCGCCATGGCGCTGTTTGGCGAGAAATACGGCGAGCAGGTGCGCGTGGTTCACGTCCCGGGGTTCAGCCGTGAGTTGTGCGGCGGAACGCATGTGCAGCGCACGGGCGATATCGGTGTCTGCAAGATTGTGTACGAAGGCAGTATTTCGGCGGGTGTACGCCGCATCGAAGCGATCACCGGGGAGGCCGCGCTGCGGCAATACCAGGAGTCCACGGACGCACTGCGGAGAGTGGCCGATCTGGTGAAGGCTTCCGAGCCGGAGTTGATCGAGCATGTAGAGAGGCTGCTGGCTAAGGAGCGCGCGCTCGAGCGCGAGATTGAACAGCTCAAGCAAAAAGACGCGCAATCCATGGCCGCCCGGCTGGCCGGCGGCGATGCGCGCGCGGTGGTGGAACGCGTGGACGGTATGGACCGGCAGCAGATGCGCCTGATTGCCGATTCGCTGCGCAACCAGAAAACTCCCGTGGTGGTGCTGGCATCGGCCGGGAACGGCGATGTGTCTATTGTCGCGGCGGTGCGTAAGGACATGACCGGCACATTCCACGCCGGCAAGCTCGCTGGCGCGCTGGCGCAAGCCGTGGGCGGCAAGGGCGGCGGACGTCCCGATATGGCCGAAGGCGGCGGCAAAGACGCTGCCGGTCTGAGCGCGGCGCTCGATAAACTGCGCGCCGAAGTAGAGAGCAAACTGTGAACGAGAGCTTCGACGCGTTGGTAATCGGCGCGGGCCCTACAGGACTGGCCTGTGGCATCGAATTACAGCGGCGCGGCGTAAATTGCGTTCTGGTGGAAAAAGGCTGCGTGGTGAATTCGCTGTATCACTATCCCACCAACATGACGTTTTTCACTACGCCCGAACTCCTCGAGATCGGCAATATTCCGATGACGAGCCTCAACGACAAGCCGAACCGGACAGAGGCGTTGAAGTATTACCGGAGAGTCGCCGAACACTTCCGTTTGAACATCCGGCAATACGAGAGGGTGGAGCGCATCGCCGGCGAGGACATGGCGTTTCAGGTCTTCACGGTCGATCGCAGAGGTTGTCCGAAAACGTATCAGGCGCGCAAGATCATACTGGCAACCGGATACTACGACGTTCCAAACATGCTGGATGTGCCGGGCGAGGATCTCCCCAAAGTTCTGCATTATTACAAAGAGCCGCACCCGTATTACAACCACGATGTGGCGGTGATCGGCGCGAAGAATTCCGCGGCGATTGCAGCCTTGGAACTGCTCTGGACGGGCGCGCGTGTGACGTTGATCCACAGGGGTGCGGGCATTTCCGACAAAGTGAAATACTGGATCAAGCCGAACATCGAGAACCGCATCAAGAGCGGAGAGATCAAAGGATACTTTCATTCGCGCGTCGTCGAGATCCAGCCGGATTGGATTCGCGTCGCGACACCCGAAGGTGAAATCACGTTAAAAAACGATTGGGTGTTTGCCCTAATTGGGTACCAGCCGGATCTAAGATTTCTGAATTCCGTAGGAATAACCCTGGAAGCGGAGACTTTGAAACCGCGCACGTCGCCGGATACACTGGAGAGCGATCGCAGGGGCATTTACCTGGCGGGAGTGATCGTTGCGGGCATGCATACCAACGAGATATTTATCGAAAACGGCCGTTTTCACGGCCAGGCGATCGCCGAGTCGATTGCGGCGAAGTTGCTCGCGTGAACGGAGTTAATCGTGAAATTCCGGGACTATTCGCCGCTCGATTGTCAGCTTTGACACATCAATAGTAACGTTCGTATTCGGGCGAACTGAAACTTTAGTTGGGCATTTTGTATCTAACAGAGGGAAGGGGGCCCGACCTATGCTTCAGACCTTTTTGAACAGCCTGTTTGGTTGTTCTCATCGCAACACAACTTTTCCGATGACGCCACTGCGCAAGAGCGCCGGATCGCAGGCTCCCGGGGTCACGCGAAATGGCACCTACGTAACTTGCCTCGATTGCGGCAGGGAACTGGACTACAACTGGGAAGAGATGCGCATTGGCAAGCCGGTTTCGCAGCGCGGTCCGGCGGCGGAGGCGCAGCCGAGCTACCGGTAGCCATTACGGCGTGATGCTGCCCAGCAGGACAGCGCGGCGGGCGCCTGTCGCCGAAGGCAGATTGGACGGACGGCGGCGCCAAGTTTCGCAGGCCAGTACAGCGAACGCGACCGCTTCTTTTGCATCGGGGTCGATTCCAAATTCCGCGGACGTGTAGATTTTCGTAGACGGAACCAGCGCGCTGATTTCCGCCATGAGCTGACGGTTGTGCACGCCGCCGCCGGAGACGATCAGATCAGCCGCACCGACGCTCACAGCCGCTATTCCGTACGCGATGGTTGCGGCGGTGAGGCCGGTGGCCGTTGCAATGACGTCCGGAAGCGAGCTTCCTGATTGTTTCAGGCGTGTCACAAACGCGGCGCCGTACTGCTCGCGCCCGGCGCTTTTGGGCGGCGGGCGGCGATAGTAGCGATCCTCGAGCAGTTCACCCAGCAACCGGCGGTCGATTTTCGCCGACGCAGCGATGCGGCCATCGCGATCATAATTCTGCGCGCCGCGTGTATGTTCGCTCGCGAGGGCGTCGATGACCATATTGCCGGGGCCTGTATCGAAGGCTACGACATCTTCGGGCGCGGCGGAGGGCGGAATCCAGGTGAGGTTGGCAATGCCCCCGATATTCAGCGCGATGCGCGCGCGCGTCTGATGGCGGAACAGCAGGTAATCGACGTAAGGCACGAGGGGCGCGCCCTGGCCGCCCGCGGCAATATCTCGCGTCCGGAAGTTTGACACTACCGGGATGCCGGTGCGTTCGGCGATCACGGCCGCTTCTCCGATTTGCAAGGTATGCCGCCCACCCTCGTGGTAAATCGTCTGCCCGTGACAGCCGATGAGTTCCACGCTGCCGAAGCGGCGCACGGCGCGAAGAACCGCGCGTGCGTAGAGTTCACCAAGCTCGAAATTCAAGCGCGAAATGGCGGCGGCATCGAGCGGGCCCAGCAGCGCCTGCCGTATCGAGGCTGGATACGGTGTGGAAAGGAAGCCGGGCGTCTCGATGCGGCGGCCGCGAATCTCGACGATAGCCACATCGATGCCATCGAGCGAAGTGCCGCTCATCACGCCCGCGACTCTCACGGGCGCTTCAGCTCCTGCTGCAATTCGCTGAGCAGTTGCAGCGCTTCGATGGGCCGCAGCCGGTCCAGATCGAGCGACCGCAGCCGTTCCGCGATCGGGTAGCCCACGGGTTCGAAGAGTTGGATCTGTATCGGCGCCGCTTCTTCCGAACGGGAAAGCTCTTCGGTGACCACGTGTTCGCTGCGTTCGTGCAGCTTCAACACCTCGCGCGCGCGTTCGATGACAGGGAGCGGCAAACCCGCCAGGCGCGCCACCTCGATGCCGTAACTGCGATCGGCTTTGCCGGGTTCGACCTTGTGCAGGAAGATGACGCGATCACCCGATTCCTTGACGCAGACCCGGAGATTGCGGACGCCCTCGAGCTGTTCGGCAAGTTCCGTTAGCTCGTGGTAATGCGTCGCAAACAACGTCTTGGCCCGCGTGCGCTCATGGATGTGCTCGACGACCGCCCAGGCCAGCGCGAGTCCATCGTAGGTGGCGGTTCCCCGGCCGATTTCATCGAGCACGATGAAGCTGCGCGGCGTGGCGGTGTTCAGAATCACGGCCGTCTCGGTCATTTCCACCATGAAAGTGGAGCGGCCGCGCGCCAGGTTATCGGAAGCCCCGATCCGGGTGAAAATACGATCGATCAGCGGGAGTTGCGCGGCTTCGGCGGGGACAAACGAGCCCATCTGCGCCAGGATGGCGATGAGCGCGGCCTGGCGGAGGTAGGTGGATTTGCCGCCCATATTCGGTCCGGTGATGATGGCGATCAGATCCGAGCTGCTGTTGAGGAACAGGTCGTTGGGAATGAAGCGGCCCGCCTCCTGTTCGGCCAGCCGCTCGATCACCGGGTGACGTCCGGCCAGGATGCGCATCTCGCCATCGTCCGAAAACGAGGGCCGGTGATAGCGGTTCTCGGCGGCAACCTGGGCCAGCGACGCGGTTACATCTAGCTCCGCAATCGCGGCAGCAGAGGCGCGAATCCGCTGGGCCTGGGCCGCGGCCGTTTTTCGCACCTGCGCGAACAGTTCCTTTTCCAAGGTGAGGATCTTCTCTTCGGCATCCAACACCTTGCGCTCGTACTCTTTCAACTCGGGAGTGGTGAACCGTTCGGCGTTGGCCAGAGTCTGCTTGCGCTCGTAATCGGGCGGCGCCAGGTGCAGATTGGCCCGGGTGATTTCGATGTAATAGCCGAAGACGTTGTTGAACCGTACCTTCAGCGACTGGATGCCGGTGCGCTGCCGCTCGCGCGCTTCGATTTGCGCAATGTATTGCCGGCCGTTGAGGCTGAGGTCGCGCAATTCATCGAGCTCGGCATGATAGCCGGAGCGGATGGCGCCGCCATCGGCGACATTTAACGGGGGTTCGTCGGCAATGGCGTCCAGTATCTGGTTCGTTACGTCGGGGAGCTCATCCAGACGCTCATGGAGCGCGCGCAGGCGGACGGCCTGCTGCGTATCGAAACAACGCTTGAGCGCCGGAATTTTTTCTAGCGAACGGCCGAGAGCCAGCAGGTCGCGGGGACCGGCGGAACCCAATGTGACTTTGGCGAGCAGGCGTTCGATATCGAGGATGCCGGCAAGCTGTTTGCGGAGCTCCGCGCGCAGGATGGTCTGCTGGATCAGTTCGCCAACGGCATCGAGGCGCTGCTCGATCTCACTGCATTCGAGGGAGGGACGCACCAGACGCTGGCGCAGCAGACGGCCGCCCATTCCGGTCTGCGTCTGATCGAGGACGGCGAGGACCGTGGCCGCCGCCGGCGAACCGGCATCCGCGGAAAAAACAGGCTCCAGAAGTTCCAGGTTTCGCACGGTGACGGAGTCGAGGATCATGAAATCGGCGCGGTCGTAATAAGCGGGCCGGTCGAGATGATCGAGGGCCGCGCGCTGCGTTTCCCGCAGGTAGTGCAGGATCGCGCCGGAGGCAGCCACGGCCGCGGACCGGCTGGCGAGGCCGCAGCCATCCAAAGAGAGCAGCTTGAAATGGTCGCGCAGGGTGCGGCCGGCGTAGTCTTCGGTAAAGATCCACTCTTCGAGTTCGGTGCGGAGGAAACGCGCGGCCCCCAAGGAATCGTCACCCTGAAACAGCGGCACGCCGGCCGGGAAGAGAACTTCGCGGGCGGTGAGTTGTTCGAGCGCGCCGGAGACTTCCGCGTTTTCCATTTCGGTGACGCGGAACTCTCCGGTAGAGAGATCCACGTGAGCGACGGCGGCACGCGTCCCGGCACGCGCCACGGCCGCGAGATAGTTGTTCTCGCGCGGCCGGACGAGCGCGGCGTCCATGGCCGTACCCGGAGTGACAACGCGCGTGATTTCCCGCTTGACCAGTTTCTTGGCGAACCGGGGATCTTCCATCTGGTCGCAGATGGCGACCCGATGCCCCTTCTGAATCAGGCGCGCGATGTAGCCGTCGGCGGCATGGTATGGTACGCCGCACATGGGGATGGCCGCGCCTTTTTCCTTGTTACGCGAGGTAAGGGTAATTTCCAACTCGCGCGCCGCCACCACCGCATCTTCGAAGAACAGCTCGTAAAAATCGCCCAGCCGGAACATCAGCAGCGCATTGGGCGCCAGCTGTTTGATGGTGTTGTACTGCCGCATGAGCGGCGTGGAGGCATCAGAGGACAATTCTCTTAAGCGTAAATCCCTCGCAGCTTGATGGCAAATGCAACGCGATCGAGCGCCAGCATGTAGGCGGCGATGCGGTTGTTGACGGTGTGGGTTTGCGCGTACTGCACCACGGCGTCGAAGCTTTCCGACATGATTTCTTCCAGCCGCTGATTCACCAACTGCTCGTTCCAGAAGAAGCCCTGGCGGTCCTGCACCCACTCGAAATAAGAGACGGTCACGCCGCCGGCATTGGCCAGGATATCGGGAATGACGAAGACCTTCTTATCGGCGAGAATCTCGTCGGCGAGCGGGGTAGTGGGACCGTTGGCGCCTTCGCACAGAATGCGGCAGCGCACCCGGTCGGCGTTCTCCGAGGTAATCACATTTTCAGTGGCAGCGGGCAGGAGGACGTCGCAGGGGAGGAATAAGGCTTCGTTGCGATCCATATCCTGCCCGCCGGCGAAACCCGTGATCGATCCGGTTTCCTTACGGTGCTTCTCGAGAGCAGCGACGTCGAGGCCCTGCGGGTTATAAACGGCTCCGTCGTATTCAATGATGCAAATGATTTTGAATCCTTTGGCGGACATCAGCCGCCCTGCCATGCCGCCGACATTGCCGAAGCCCTGTATGACGACGCGGCAACCGTCGCAGGCAACGCCCAGGTGCTGGAGTGCGCGCAACGTCACGATCATGCAGCCGCGCCCGGTCGCTTCGGGCCGCCCGCGCGAGCCGCCGAGGGCAAGCGGCTTCCCGGTGACGACGGCAGTGACGGTATGGCGCGCGTGCATCGAGTACGTATCCATGATCCACGCCATGATCTTCTCATTGGTGTTGACATCGGGGGCGGGAACGTCGCGCTCGGGCCCGATGAAGTCGATGATTTCCGCCGCGTAGCGCCGCGTGAGTTTCTCAAGCTCGGAATCCGAAAGCAGGTTCGGGTCGCAAATGACGCCGCCTTTGCCGCCCCCAAACGGGATGTTGACGACCGCGCATTTCCAGGTCATCCACGAAGCCAGCGCTCGGACTTCATCCAACGTGACATCGGGCGCGAAACGAATACCTCCTTTGGCGGGGCCGCGCGCAATGGAGTGCTGCACGCGATAGCCGGTGAACACTTCCAGACGCCCGTCATCAAGCTGCACGGGGATGTGAACAGTGATCTCCTTGGCGGGAGAGCGCAAAACCTGGCACATACCGTCGTCCAGCTTGAGGCGCAGGGCGGCCTCATCGAAACGGGCGGCGGCGGCCAGCCAGGGATTCTTTTCATTGTCGAGCGAGATGGAAACCGGTGATGTCAGCGTGGACAAGAGTTAGACCTCCGAATTCCATTATGACAGTTGGAAGCGCCGCGGCGTTGCACCCAATTCCCGCTTAAACCGGGCAATGAAAGCGCTGGGGCTGTTATAGCCCACTTCAAGGGAAACGCGGGTCACCGGCTCCCCGGCCGCCAGGCGCTTGAGGGCTTCCAGGAGGCGGAGGCGAGCCCGCCAAGCCGAGAAGGACATTTTCGTCTCGGCGCGAAAGAGGCGCTCGATGGTTCGCTGGGCGGCCCCGGCGCGGCGGGCCAGGCGCGCGAGCGTTTCCTGCGAACAGGGATCGCGCCGCAGGAGTTCGGCCACGCGCGCGGCTCTCGGATCACGCGGGGCGGGAAGCTGGACGGGAATCATGGACAGCAGCTCGATCTGATCGAGAATTACCCCGATCAGCCGCGCATGGCGGCCAACTGCCCGATCCAGAGCCCCGATTTTGCAGGTGTAGAGGATCAATTCGCGGAGCAAGGGCCCGACGTTGACAGCGAGGCAGTTCCGAGGCATCGATTTCACCAGCCCCCGGACAAAGTACAGAGTGCGCACCGTGGAGGGCGCCGACATTTCCTCTTTATGAGACAGGCCGGCCGGAACCCAGACGGCGCGGTGCGGCGGCAGCGCCCAGAAACCATCGGCTGTCTCGACAGTGATTGTGCCGCGCGAGGCGTAGGTGAGCTGATCCCATTCGTGGGTGTGGACCGAACTCATATGGCCCGTTGGAAAAGTGACCGGATTCGTCCGGACCACAACGCTGCCATCGGGACTGGAGACGGGGATGCGCGGTTGGCGGGTACGCGACATAATCTGGCAGTGTAGCGCAAGAACGACGCATGCGTCTCGGCTACCATGTGCTCATGTTCAACATTGCCCATTTCTCAATCAACGCGGACGATGTTACCCGCGCCCGCAAATTCTACGAGGGTGTATTCGGCTGGAAATGCCAGCCGTGGGGACCGCCCGAATTCTACATGTTGACCACGAAAACCGGCGAAACGCCTGGGATTCTCGGATCGCTGCAACGCCGCCGCGAGATTGTCAAGGGGAAGCCGATGTTTGGCTGCGAGTGCACGGTGGCGGTGGAATCGATCGACGAGACGATCGCGGCCGTGCAGAAGAGCGGCGGGCGCGTGGTGATGCCGAAATCCGTGATTTCCGGCGTCGGTACGCTCATCTTCTTCGAAGATACGGAAGGCAATATCCTGGGGGCGATGCATTACGATTCGAACGCGGAGTGAGAAGGATCAGCGAACCGAAGACGGGAGCGCCAACGCGGATTCTGTTTGGCGAGCGTGCGGCCGATTGCCGCTCCGGCGCAGTTTTTGATGCACGCGATTCAAGAGTGCGCCAATCGTTCCCAAGCTGAGTCTCAGGGTATCCGCCATCTCCTGGTATGAGAATCCCTGGGCGCGCAGTGTGACGCATTCCAGCTCGCGGGCGGTGAGGGCGGATGCCATCTGGCGTGCCGCCTGAGCCTGCAGCACAAGCGTTTCGGGGCTGTGATTCCAGCCGGGGATCCCGTCAACGTCGTGTCCGCGAACTTCGTTTCGCATCGCGGCGCTGCTGAGCCGGTCGAGTGCGTAGTTGTGAGTGACGCGAAACAGCCAGGCGCGAGGATTATCGATCTCGCGCCCATAACTCCGTTCCATGAAATAGCGCAGGAAGACTTCCTGCACGGCATCGGCCGCCTCGTCCGGAGATCGCAACAGCGATGTTGCGTAACGAAGCAGGTGATCGGCGTGGATCGTGTAAAGAGCCAGGACTTCGTCTTCCAGTTCGGGACACATGGCCACCATTAAGGGTAGAGCCGGCCAGGGTGTCAGACAATGCTAACCTTTGGCAGCGCGCCTCAGATCTCAATTTTTCCGGTGCTGTCCCCGAACTTCTCCTGGTGCACGTTCAGCTTGTCGAGCAGCGCCAGAAGCAGGTTGGACATCGGCGTGTGCGGCGCGGCAACAATGTGACGCCCGCCCTTCACCTGCCCGGCGGCGCCGCCCGCCACCACGATGGGCAGCGGGTCATGATCGTGCTGATTGCCGTTGCTCATGCTGCTTCCGTAAACAACCACGGAATGGTCGAGCAGGTTGCCGTCGCCATCCGGTGTCTTCTGCAGCTTATCCAGCAGGTACGCCAGCATCTGTACGTGATAGCGGTTGATCTGGGCGAAAGTGTCCATTTTTGCGCGAACGTTGGAGTGATGCGAGGCAGTGTGGAATCCATCGCGCACTCCGCTCGCCGGGTAAGTTGCCCCGCTGGTGTCGCGCGCGTACATGAAGGTTGCGATGCGCGTGATCTCGGCCCGGTACGCCAGCACCTGCAGATCGAACATCAGTTTGATGTGATCTTCAAACGCCTCGGGGATTCCGACCGGCGCTTCCGGAATGTTCGGATCGTTGGCGGACTGGCGTTCGGCCATCTGAATGCGCCGCTCGATTTCGCGAATGTCATCGAGATACTCGGTGAGGCGAGCGCGATCGCCTGCATCGAGCCTCCCCTCGAGCCGCGCCACTTTATCGGTTACAGAATCCAGAATGCTGCGGTCTTCCTTCTTGCGCGTCAGGCGCTGGGCGGAATTGCTGCCATCGCCGAACAGGCGTTCGAACACTACTTGCGGGCTGTTCTCCATGGGCAGCGGCAGCGTCGGCGTGCGCCAGGAGATGGTGTTGTAATAAGCGCAGCCGTACCCGGAGCCGCAATTGAGGCTGACTTCTTCGAT
>PSRJ01000347.1 GCA_003175985.1 Terriglobia bacterium | reverse complement strand
CTCGACCGCAATTTCAAAGGCGTCCGCGTAGCGTGGTTCAAGGATTTGGGCGGTGCGCCGTTCGCGCCCAGCGTGCGCGCCGTTGTGGATGGTCACCGCCGCACGTTCGAATCGCTGGGATGCATCGTTGAACAGGCGGAGCCGGATTTCGCTCCCGCCGAGATCGCGTTCCGGGTCCTGCGCGCATGGAACTCAGCGAATACGTATGCCGCCCGGTTGCGCGAACATCCGAACGACTTCAAAGATACGCTGAAAGGAGAGATTGAAGAAGGTTTGCGCCTGACGGGCGCGGATGTGGCGCATGCCGAGGCTGCGCACACACGGCTTTGGCGCGGTTTTCAGGCATTCCTGGAAAAATACGAATATTTCGTCTTACCGACAAGCCAATTGCCGCCGTTCGACATCAATACAGAGTATCCGGCCGGGATCGCGGGCGTGAAGTTCAGCAGTTATATCGACTGGATGAAATCCTGCTGGTACATTTCGGCGACGGGCAATCCCGCGGCATCAGTGCCGGGCGGCTTCACTCCGGAAGGCCTGCCCGTGGGAGTGCAGATCGTCGGCCGCTACCGCGAGGATTTCAGCGTGCTGCAACTGGCGCACGCGTTCGAACAGGCGACGGGGTTTGGGAAGAAGCGGCCGGGAATGGCCGTTATCGGATAAGTGCTGCCGGGCGATCCTGCTCAATGACTCGAAGCTCTTTGGCAGTTGCATTCTTAGCTTCGTTCGCGTTTGAGATACGACGGTTACGGAACACTGCAAGGCTCAGAAATTGCCCGTCCATCTCGATCATGAGCCCCAGCGAGACGAAACGCTCGACAGCCGGGCGGACTTCGGGCTCCGGCGCTTCGAGGTGCCGAGCAAGCGCAGGCAGGCTTCGGGCCGTGTCGCATTCCACATAAACTCGCGCGGCTAATCCAGTGAAGATGTGGGTGTGAGCCGCGGCGCACGGGCGGCTGTCCTGCACAACGAGGACGCCGCCGGCTCCAAAGGCGTCCAGGCGCGGCGGTTGTCCGGCGGCCAGCGCGGCCCACTGTGCCGCGGCTTCGATCATCGAATGGGCATAGGATATGGGCATTCTCCCATCGCCGTACTCGAATTCGAAGAAGTATGCCAGGTTTCGCAGATCTTCTTCGGGCAGCGGGTAGACGTAAGAGTACGCGCTCATCGGGCGAACGTTGCGCAATCCAAACTGCTCGGCCTCGTTAAACAGCGGACCGAAGCGGTCCATGCGGAGGCGGATGCAAAATGTGGGCGGCGGGAGATGCACCAGTAGCGGAATCAGGCCGGCCATGCGTGCGTACTCCTCCGGCGGCTCATTCGGGAAACCATACAGGAGGTTCCACACCGGCGCTATGCCGAGTTCCCGGCACCAACGCAGGAGCTGAATATTTTGAGCGGCCGTACACCCTTTGCGCATGATCCGGAGGATTGAGTTGCTGAAGCTCTCGATGCCGGGCTGTATGGCGCGCATACCACCTTCGCGCAGGGTGCGGACCTGCTCATAGGTGAGATTCGACTTCACCTCGTAGAAGAGGTCGATTGCCCCGCCACGCCGGCTTAATTCCGGAAACACGGACCGGATGTAGCGGACGTCCAATATGTTATCCACGGAATCGATGCGAGTCACTCCGTAGGTCTCCGCGAGTTGCGCCAGTTCGGCTAACACGCGGTCAGGCGATTTGCTTCGATACGCCATGCCCTGGCCGTTGAGGCCGCAGAATGTACAGTGGTGCTTTTCGCCCCACCAGCAGCCGCGGGCCGTCTCGACGAGCAGGATGGGCCTGACGTCGAGATTGGAGGCCCCGAGCCCATCGAAGAAGTCGCGATATTCCGGGACGGGAAGCGCGTTGAGGTCTTCGATGGGGGCCGGAGAAGCCAGCGCATAAGCAAATCCTTGCCGCAGAATTCCGGCGGGAGGCTTCGGGTCGCCGCGGCGTAAGTAGCGGTCCAGAAATTCCGGCAACACTTCGTCGCCTTCGCCGTTACAGAGATAATCGATCCACGGAAAGGAGCGGATCAACTGGAGACCCATAGGCCCTTCGCAGTTGGCGCCGCCAAAGATGATGGCGGGCGGGTCCTTTTCCTGTTTGAGCCGTTTGGCCACGGCGAGACCGCAGCACGTTTGATGGAAGGTCGAGGTGAAGCCTACGACTCGCGGCCGATGCCGCAGAATGCGTTGTGCAGCGCGTTCGACGAACTCCGCGGCGAAGCGGCGGCGCGCCTCAACTAATGCGGGCATGCGTTCCTGTCCGCCGCGATCGGAGGCAATAAACCGGGCGAGATACTCGTCGTCCCCCGGTAGCAGGCCCGGAAATAAGAGCCCGGCGAAGAACCAATCGCCAACGAGAGAAATGGAGGGCGTCGTGGTGTCGAGCAGATGCTCATCGCCGAGCTCGGCGATCCAATCGTAGAGATCGCGGCCGATCCAACCGGCTAATTCCAGATTGAGGTATTCGATTCGCGCGGAAAATCCGCACCGCCTCACACCCGCCAGCAAGGTACTGACGCCGATGGAAGGATGTTTCACGTCGGCAAAAGGCGGCACCGCGAACAGGATGTCCATAAATCACGCGGACTGGGGCGAATGCTCCAGCAGGCCGATCTTACCGCGCAGCGCGGAAAAGCGGGCATCGTGGCGTAAGGGATCGTAGCAGGGCATCACATCGAGATAGCACAACAAAGCATCGTGCGCCTCGGCAGCGCGATCGAGCCATTCGAAGGCCTCATCGTGGGCAGCCAGGCCGATGTGGATCAGCGCGCGCGATATCGGCGCGACATAGCGCTCGCGGGAAAGCTCTTCCAGGCGGTAGAGGGTATCGAGGGCCTTCTGATCCATGCCCGCTACGCCGTAGCCGTATCCGAGGAGTCCCAGGATGACGGGGTTTTCGCCGGATTCTCCGCGAACGCCTTCGAGGTGTCGGACGCCTTCAGCGAACAGGCCGGTTTGCAAACAGATCAGGCCGAGGCCGGTGCGCATCTCGAAATAGTTGGGGTCGAGATCGAGCGTTTTGCGAGCCTGTGCGATCGCGCTCGTGTACTCGCGGCGGTAGTAATAAATAAATGCCAGCGCGGTATTGACGTTCAGGGCCAGCGGGTCGAGCGAAAGGGCGCGACGCATCTCCTGCAGCGCTTCGTCGAGCTGCGCGGTTTGGACGAGGTAGACACCATGCGCGTAGCGGGCTTGGGAATCGCTGGGGCTGACTTCGACGGCGCGCGCGAAATCGTGCCCGGCCCGCGCCCAATCCCAATCGCAGAAAATGCGAAAGTAAGCCAACGCGGTATGCGCGTGCGCCAGCAGGGGATCCAGTTCCACGGCGCGTTCAGCGCTTTTGAGCGCCTTGGGCCAGACCTCTTCCGGCGGCAGTACGCTCCAGAAACCGAGGGAAGCATAATAATCGGCCAGACCGGCCCACGCCGGCGCATATTGCGGGTCCAAGGCGATGGCGTGTTCGAAGTGCTCCGCGGCCTTGCGCAAGCCTTCTTCGGTCTGTTTGCTCCAGTAATAGCGTCCCTTGAGATACAGGGTGTATGCTTCGAGATTCTCCGGCCGGGGCCGCGGAGCCGGCGTGCGCACTTCGCCGGTGAGTTTGCTGCGCAGAGAAGCCACGATGCTGGCGGAGATCTCGTCCTGGATGGCGAAGATATCCTCCATGTGGCGATCAAACCGCTGCGACCAGATCTGATACCCATCGCCGACGTTGACGAGCTGCGCCGTGATACGCAAGCGGTCTCCGGCTTTGCGAACGCTGCCTTCGAGCAGTGTACCGACGCGCAATTCCTCGCCGATGCGCCGCGCATCTACGGGCTTCCCTTTGAATTGGAATACTGAGGTGCGCGAAACCACGTGCATGCCCTCCACCTGGGCGAGGGCGTTAATCAATTCCTCGGTGAGGCCATCGCTGAAGTATTCGTTCTCCGGGTCGTTACCGACGTTGACGAACGGCAGTACCGCGATGGATGCCCCCGCGCGGAAGGCCGTGGGCGTCCGCGAGGGAGGCACAATGCGGCCCAGAGTTCGCGTAGCCTCCACTTCCGAAGAAGCGGCGTCCAGTTCCTTGACTGCACGCAGCGCCGTAACCATTTCCCCCGCGGAGCGATAGCGCTGCTCCGCATCTTTGGCGAGGCCGGTGGCGATCACGGTTTCGAGCGCTTCGGGAATCCCGGAGCGGAGCTCGCCGGGGGGCTCATAGGCGTCACACAGAATGGAGGTGAGCACCTGGAGTTGCTGTTCGCCGCGAAACGGGCGCCGCCCGGTCAACATCTCGTAGAGCACCACGGTAAGAGCCCAGATGTCGGTTCGCGCGTCGCAAGACTCGCCGCGAGCCTGTTCGGGCGACATGTAGGAAGCCGTTCCCACGGCCAGGCCCGGCTGTGTCTGGCGGGCGGCTCCCTCCAGCGTGGCAAGTCCGAAGTCCAGCAGCTTGACTACGCCATCCTGCGTGAGCATGATGTTGGCTGGCTTGATATCGCGGTGTACGATACCGCGTTCGTGCGCGCTGGCCAGCGCCTGCCCTACCTGGATAGCGATGCGAATGGCTTCGCGGACCGATAGGCGCCCGTGAAGAAGGCGCTGGTGAAGATTCTCGCCTTCGTAATAGGCCATGGCGATGAATGTCTGGCCTTCTTCGGTCTCTTCGATACCGAAAATGGTGCAGATGTTCGGGTGGTCCAACGCGGAGGCGGCTCGCGCCTCTTGAAGAAACCGCTGGAGCAGCGCCGGATCATCGGCAATGTCTCCGCTCAGGAATTTCAGGGCTGCGTAGCGTTCCAACCGCAGATCGCGCGCCTTATAAACTACGCCCATGCCGCCGCGCCCGAGCTTCTCGAGGATGCGATAGCGCGAGACGACGCGGCCGATCATTTCTTTCAGTGTCCTCTATCAAGAACCGGCGCGAGGAGGTTTTTGCGTGGCCAAGGCATCGAAGAGCGCCGCCACGTGGCGAATGGTCTGGAACGCGACGACACCGAGCAGCGCGGTGTGTTCCGCGGAGAGCGGCATGATGTCGAGGAGGGCGTACATTTCGTGGGAATGATGAGGATCCAGGTGGGCGTGCTTCAGATAGGTGCGGAAAGCCTGGCGCGGCAGGCCGCTGCGTTCAATGAAAGACAGGAGAAACTCCTCAGAAGGGGGGTGCCCTTCAGTGACAGCGGCGTAACCCATCCAGGCTACAGGGTGAGCATGAAGCGTCCAATAGTACACGGAGCCGATGAGCGCGGCCGCGGCGGGCGGGGGGATGCGGCGCCCCACACTTTCCCGGTTCACGCCTAGCACTTCCAGATCTTCGAGGAGCCATTCGTCGTGATTCACCTCCTCGGGAATGTGGCGGGCCAGATACGCTTCGACTGCCGCGGCTAAAGGGTCGGACGGGGCGCGTGCCTCTGCGCTGCGGCGGGCGGCCTCCATGACCGGAACCGTGGCGTGCACAACGCAGTAAATATGAAAAAGCATCTCCGGATAACGGGCGGCGGCGTCGGGCAGCGACCAAAATCGGTCGAGTGCGGCCGCGAGGGGGCCACGCGCCATGGCGATCTTGCGGCGGAGCTCCGTGGCGTGGCCGAGGCCGGAAGAGGCAGTCTCGTCCTGGTCAGAGGATGCAGTTGGGTGCATCGACGGTGTTTCGCCTGATGAAATCCTCTCCCAGGGCGGATTTCAAATCGATCAGCGCATTGACCTCGTCCTGGGTCAGATTATTGATGACCTGGATATCGTCGTTGGACAAGGTATGTTGCGGCGGGATTACGCCGGCCGAGAGGAGCGTGTCGTAGTTGGCCATCAGGTACTCCTTTACTTATGTAACGGTTGGGCCATGATAACACGGCAGCGAGCAGGTAAAAGCTGAATCGCCCGGGCGGCGTACGCCTGAACCCCTTCGTACAGAAGGCTTGGAACTATGCATGCAAGATCATCTGTTGGGGGTGCATTATGTATCAGTTCCTACTTTCGGCAACGGCAGCCCTGGCCATGCTGGCTGCCTCCGCGGGTGCGCAGGTTTTCGAGCGGCGCGCATCTTTCGTGGGGGGCGGTAGTGAATACGCGGGAAAGTGCACGGTAGAGGTTGTGGTTGATGGCGCGACCGACGTGGAAATCCGCGGCGATTCGGCCACGCTGCGCAATCTCTCCGGACAACAGCCGCAGTGGCGGAGATTCGAGTGTACCGGCAGAATGCCTGCCAACCCGGCCCAGTTCCGCTTTCAAGGTATCGATGGGCGCGGGCGGCAGCAACTGATTCGCGACCCGCGTAACGGCGGTCCCGCGGTGGTACGGATCGAAGATCCGAGCGGCGGCGCGGAAGCCTATACGTTTGACATCATGTGGAGTGGAGGTCCGGGATATCCGGAAGGCGGCCGTTCTTCCTGGAACGGAGGCCGGTTCTCGGGCGACGATGCAATCCGAACGTGCCGGGATGCCGTACGTCAGCAGGCGGTCAACCGGTTCGGAACCTCGGAATTGGAGTTTCGTGACACCCGGCCGGACGATAACCCCGGACGGCGAGACTGGGTAACGGGAACCTTCTTCCTGCGGCGCGACCGTGACCGCGATCAGCCGCACCAGTTCGCTTGCTCGGTGGATTTCGCCAGCGGAGCGGTTCGCTCGGTGAATATCGACGCCGGCGGGCGGGATCGATTCAACGGTTCTGCGGATCGTGAATTCGGAGCGCGGGATGCCATCCAAAACTGCCGACGGGAAGTCATGTACCGGCTGCAGCAGCGGGGCTATGGGGATGTTCGGTTCGGCTCTGTGCGCGTCGACGACCAGCCTGGCAGAAATGACTGGGTGGTGGGAGACGTGAGTGGCCAAAGAGGCCGCGGCCTGGATTCGTACCGCTTCTCCTGTCGTGTGGACTTACGCGATGGCGATGTGCGTTCGGTAGATTTGAATCGCTGACAAGCCGGGCGGCTTAACGTCCGGCCGTAAAGGCCACCAGCACATTGCCGGGCAGGCCGCCGCGTTGCGCGGAACCGGATGCGACGAACAGCATCCCGCCGGCGACCAGCGGCCCGCCCACATCCATAGCGCCACCGTGGCCGGGGAGTCCATTCACGGTTTGGAATTCCCGATCCATGTCGTAATCCCAGACGATCTTGCCGTTCGCGGTGGAGTAGGCGCGCAGGTGCCCGTCTAACGCGGCCGAAAAGACTGCGCCGGGAATGCCGGTGACCGCGGCCGATTGCGCGGGGCTGCAAGGGCGCCGGTCGCCGCAACCGGGAGGCGGGGTCTGCCACATGCGCTCGCCGTTATCCGTGCGCAGAGCGAACATCCCTCCGCCTTTACTTGGGTCGAGTTGATACTGCCGGTCGTTGCTGTTGGGTAGCAGCGCAACCTGGAACGCGACATCGGAGAGCGCAACGTAAAGGTTGCGGCCGTCAGTTGCCGGGCCCCATTGAATGCCGCCTACCGTGCCGCCTTGTCCCACACGCGATTGCCAGAGGATCTGGCCGCGCCGTTCCGGATCAAGCGCATAGGCTATGCCGGATTTCTGCCCCACCAGCAGCACCCGCTTCCCGTTTGCGGGGGAGAGCAGAATGGGCGATGCGGCGAAATCGAAATCCGGCCCATCGGAATCGGGGCAATTTTGCCGGCCCGCCAGATAGCAGGAGCTGTTCCAGGAATCCCGGGCTGTGAGTTGCTTTGTCCAGAGGATTTCTCCCGTGGACATTTTCATGGCGACGATCGCGTCGCTCGTGGCAGTCGGAGGATCGGAGTAGTTGTCGCCGGTGCCTACGTAGAGTGTGTCGTGTTCCGGGTCGAGCGTAGCCGCATTCCAGACGCCCGCGCCGGAAGGACCAGAGACGGCGGCGCCGCGCTTGGTCTTCGACCGCGGCTTCGCCGTTTCGGCGATCATATATCGCTTCCAGAGCACCTTTCCGGTTGCCGCATCCAGCGCTGATTCGCTTCCGCGGAACGTACAGCAGACATACGATGGCGATACGGCCAGAGCTTCCTCGAGAGAAGAAACTCCGACGTATAGGCGTCCCTGATAAACGACGGGCGTGGCAGTGGCTTTGGCCGCGGGATGTTCGTCCAGGCGGAGCTTCCAGATCTGCTTTCCGCTGGCGCCGTCCAAGCCATAGACATAGCCGGAAGAATCGCCGAAGAAGACCATGGGTTTGCCGGCCACATCGGCGACGGCAATACCGGAGCGGACCTCGGCTTCCACGGTGGTGGCCCAGTGGACGCAACCGGTGGATGCGTCCAAAGAGTATATGGTGGCGTCTTGAGCACCGGCGAAGACGCGGCCGCGATAGACCGCGGGTTGAGAACGCAAAACCGCCGTGTCAGGGAAGGCGAAGGCCCACTTCACCTTCAAGCGCGGCAGATCATCGGCGGTGAGCCCGGCGTTTTCGGCGGATTGGAAGCGCGTGTTGGCAAGGCCCGCTCCCCAACCGCTCCAACCCGGGCTATCGCCCCAGGCCGCGCCAGCAGGGCATGCGTTGGCTATCTGTTCGTGCCTCCGTTCCACGGTCACCGCGGTGCCGAGAAAATTGGCTACGGCTTGGCGCTCGTTTACAGAGAGCGCCGCAGCCTGTTGTTTCATGACGCCCGTCTCGAGCGTTTTCAGAATGGTCGCCGGTGTGAGAGCCTTTAAGGCGGCGCGCTGTGGAATGCGCGCTCCGGCCGCGGCCGCGGCCTCATGGCATTGAGCGCAGTGTTTCTGAAAGAGGGATGCCGCGTAGGGATCGTCGGCCGCACACACAATCAGGGGAGCGATCAGCAGAACAAAGCACAGCCGCATTGCATGGAACTCCGGCGCCGGGCTGGCGCTCGAACAGTATATCGCTCATTTCGGTCCGAGTTTTCGGCCGGCGGCCAGCAGGGCGACTGCTTCGAAAACAAGGCTGCGAGAGAAGTCAAAAGCCGTGCGGCAGATGTACAATCTCCAAAGACACAGGAGGTGCCGTGAAGCGGCCTGTTTTCGCTGTCGCCCTGATTCTGGCCACATCCACCACCCTCGCGCCGCAAGGGCGGCAGGTCGAATGGCCGTACTACGGTGGCGATCCGGGGGGCAGCCGGTTCTCCCCTCTCGCCGATATCAACGCCGAAAACATCGGCCGCCTGGAAATCGCATGGCAATGGAAGCACTGGGAAACGCGGCTCGAACAGTACGGCACGAACCCGGGCTTCTTTGAGAACACGCCGCTGATGATCGATGGCGTGCTGTATGTGACGACGCCCTACAACAGCATCGCGGCGCTGGATGCCGAAACCGGCAAAGAGCTGTGGCGGTTCGATGGCGAGGCGTACAAGTTGGGTCAGGTCTTGAGCGGCAGCGGCTGGAAGCTGCGGGGAACCGCATTCTGGCGCGAGGGCGGCAAACTGCGCCTGTTACTCAACAGCCGCGATCGCCTGTTCCTGCTGGACGCTCAGACCGGAAAACCTGTGCCTTCCTTCGGAGACAATGGCGTAGCGTCGCTCACCAGCGGACTGCCGCGAATCTCCGACGTTAAGCACGCCACGCAGAGCTCGCCTCCAATGGTGTATAAGGACCTGGTCATCGTTGGCAGCCAGGTGCCCGATCGCGTCCAATTACCCGATCCCATGGGTTACGTCCAGGCCTTCAGCGCGCGGACCGGGAAACGCGTCTGGACGTTCTCGGTAATCCCGCAATCGGCGAAAGATCCCGGCGCCGAGACTTGGGAAAACGGCTCGTGGCGAACGAACGGGCACGGGAACGTATGGGCGCCGATGACGCTCGATGAAGCGCGCGGGCTGCTGTACGTTCCGACCTCGACGCCTTCCAGCGATTACTACGGCGGCGGACGGCCGGGGGCGAACCTGTTCGCAGAGTCGCTGGTATGCCTGGAAGCGGCCACGGGCAAGATGAAATGGTATTTCCAAACCGTGCACCACGGGCTCTGGGATTGGGACAATCCGGCGCCGCCCAACCTGGTAACGATTACGGTGGATGGCCGGCGCATCGATGCCGTGGCGCAGGTTACCAAGCAAGGTTTCACTTATGTGTTCGATCGCGTCACGGGGAAACCGGTGTGGCCGATCGAAGAGCGGCGGGTGGCGACCGACAGCGACGTTCCTGGCGAGAGGCCATACCCGACGCAACCGTTTCCTACCAGGCCGCCGGCATTTGTGGCGCAGGGTATCACGCTCGACGACGCGAACAACCTGACGCCAGAGATCCATGCCATGGCGCAAGCGGAGATGCAAAAGTTCCGCATCGGGCCCATGTTCACGCCGCCCTCGCTGCGCGGCACATTGCAGAGGCCATCGCAAGGCGGGGGCGCCAACTGGGGCGGCGCGGCGTTCGATCCGGAGACAGGCTACTTGTTTGTGCGCGCGGCCAACGTGGTGGGGCTCAACCGGCTGGCTAAGAATGACGGGTCCGATCCGCTGGTGGCTGTGGAATACTCGAATGTGTTCGCCCGCGCCGGAGAATCCGCAAACCTGCCCGGAGGGCTTCCGCTGGTTGCGCCGCCTTACGCCGTGCTGACGGCCATCGATCTGAATCGCGGTGAAATCGCGTGGAAGTCGCCGCTCGGCGAAGGCAGCTCCGCGCTGCGCAATCATCCCCTGCTCAAGGGCGTGACTCTGCCGGACCGGCTCGGTTCGCCGAACAGCCGGGGCGGCGCCATGGTGACCGCCAGCGGCCTGGTATTCATCGGCGGCGGGGACGCCTATCTCTACGCTTTCGACAAGCGGACCGGCAAAGAGATCTGGCGGGACAAAGTTCCGTACGAGAACGCTGCGGTTCCGATGACCTACCGCACGCGCTCCGGCCGGCAGTTCATTGTGATGGCGACGGGCGCCGGCGCGCAGAACGCGCTCGTGGCATTCGCGCTGCGGCAGTAGCTTGATTGAAAAGGAGTATAAAGATGCGACTGAACCTGCTGGGGCTTTCACTCGGGTTGCTTTGCTGGGCGCTCACATCCCCGCCGGCGTACCCACAGACGAGGTTGACCGGCGTTATCGACATCCACGCGCACAGCGATCCGGACCGCACTCCACGGTCGATCGACGCGATCGATCTGGCGCGGCTCGCCAAGGAACGCGGCATGCGCGGCCTGGTGTTGAAGAACCACTATGAGTCGACGGCCGCCTTGGCTTATGTGGTGCGGAAGGAGGTCCCGGGAATCGAGGTGTTTGGCGGCATCGATCTGAATCGTTCCGTTGGCGGCGTTAACCCGGCAGCGGTGGAACATATGGCACTCATGAAAGGCGGATGGGGAAAAGTTGTCTGGATGCCCACCTTCGATGCGGAAAACCAGGTGCGCTACTCCAAAGAGAGCCGCCCGTTCGTGTCGGTTGCCAAAGACGGCCACCTCCTGCCGGAAGTACAACAGGTAATCGCGGTCGTAGCGAAAAATCAGTTGACCTTCGAGACAGGTCACTCCTCGGCCGAAGAAGGCCTGCTGCTGGTGCGCGAGGCGAAACGCCAGGGCGTCCAACATATTGTAGTGACCCACGCCATGAAGGCTCCTGTGAACATGAGCATCCCGCAGATGCAGGAGGCTGCGCGCAGCGGCGCTTACATCGAAATCGATTATGGCGGCCTGCTGGGACGCAATTCGCAATTCAAGATTGGCGACTATGCAAGAGCCATTCGCGAAGTGGGACCCGCGTCGTGCATTCTTTCCAGCGACCTGGGGCAGCTGGGAAATCCGCTGCATCCCGACGGGCTGGCGGCGTTCTTCGATGCGCTCCGCAAGGAAGGCATTTCCCAGGCCGATATCGATCTGATGTCGAAGACGAATCCCGCACGCGCTCTGGGGTTGCCATAGCGCTTAGGGGGGAATGTCGGCGGCGGCCTGCGCAGCTTGCTGCCGGGAACGGCGTGCGCTGGGACGTAGCACGCGATTCCACCACATCACGGCGCCCGTGACGAACAGAAACGCGGGAGCGATCCCCACCACGACCCAGATCGCTTTGAGCGCCCAATCGCCGGTAAAGAATTCGCCGAAGTGCAGGAAGTTCATCCATCGCAGGATGCGCTCATCGGGGCTGCGCTGCGGGTTGAGCAGATCGGGGATGAAGTACAGCGCGACCACTCTTTGGAACGGCGAGGGGAATACGACGTAGACTCCGGTGATGCCCCACATCAGAGAAAAGGCATAGGTCCAGAAACCGACTGTGCTGTGGAGTTCCCAGTTGAGCCGTTTCCAGTTCCCTCGAGTGCGCGGCGCCAGACTGCGCCGCCAGTTTTCGATGCCCGGCCACCAGAGCACGGCGCCGGTCAGACACATCAGAGTCCACAGTAGCGCAAGGTATCCGTTGACCATGCGCCCCTGCTCGCCCGCGAGCAGATTGAAGTGCAGATCGGCCAGCCAGGTTAAGGCGGTCAAAATCGGAGGCTCGGACGGGCCGGTGTCTTTGCCGGTATAGGGGTCGAAGAGCCGCTGCTTGTATTTGCCTTTGCGTTCGAGCCAGATCATGACGGCGTGCTCCGGCCTTCGCGCCCGAAAAATGTTGCTGACCGTGTATTGGGGGTAGGCCTTCTCGGCCGCCGCGCGCAGTTCCTGTTGCGTAAGCCGCCGGCCGGTGACCGCGACGATGGTGGGTTTATCGCCCAGGGCCTTGAAAATGCGATCGCGGAAGACCAGCGCGCTGCCGGAGAGGCTGATGGCGACAATATATAGGCCGACGGCGAGCCCGGTCCACAGGTGTATCTGGAAGAGCGCCCTTCGCAGCCACACATTCTGCGGACGGCGCACCCATTGCTGTGTCAGGGTCACGGGCATGTGCGATCAAGCCGTGCCGCGGCCCCACAGGCGGACGGAAGCCAGCGCCGCGCCCTCATGAAGCGATTTGAGCTTCAACCAGACGGCATCTTCGATGACCCATTCGCGATTGGTGAACGTGCCGAAACCGCAATCGGCGCTGGCGATGACGCGCTCACGGTCGCCCACGGCCGAGACGGCCTCCTGGAGGCGCCGCGCCACCACTTCGGGATGTTCCACGATGTTGGTGGTGGTATCGATAACTCCCGGTAGCAGCACCATGTGTTTGGGCAGCGGGTTGCGGCGCAGCGCCTCATACTCGTGCTGGTGGCGCGGATTAGCCAGCTCGATGCTCAGCCCACCCGCGTGGGCCTGGTAGAGCACCGGGAGGATGAGGGCGAGAGGTACGTCGTAAATATGCGGCCCATCCCAGTTGCCCCAGCAGCAGTGGAGGCGGATGCGATCGCGCGGAATGCCTTCGACCGCCTGGTTGATGGCGGCGACATGGAGCTCGCAGGCCCGCACGAACTCGGCATCCGTCAGATCGCGGTAGAACATGGCGCGATCCATGGCGAGGTCGGGAGCATCGATCTGCAACAGCAGCTCGGCTTTGTGGATGGCGAGATACTCGTTCCGCAGCTCACCCGCCAGCGCGCGCAGGTAGGATTCGTGCGAATCGTAATGCGCGTTGAGCATCGTGGTAGAAACGATGCCCGGCGAAGGGGCGGTCATGAAGGCTTCGACAAAGGCGCTTTCCTGTTTTGCGGTGCGCTGGAAGCGCTCGATTTCCCGCCGGAGGGGCGCGGTATCGAGGTAACGCACTTCGCCCTGCGCTTCGGGGGCGTTTTGCATCCGGCTGCGTTTGGGGAACCGGTTCTTGAGCATCTCGACGAGGGCGGGAAACTCTTCGTAATCGCGCCCGCGCCGCCGCTTGGATTCGCCTCCGAAGCCTGTCATGCGCTGCGGAATGTAGGTCTGGAAACCCACGCGCTGCTGCTCGCCATCGTTGCCGATATCGATGCCGGCCTCCGCTTGTTTCGTGACGACATGGCGCACGGCGCGATCAATCTCCCGATCGAGCTGCACCGGGTCTTTGGCGACTCCCTCTTCGCGTTGGATCAGAAGTTCGGAAAGCGTTTCATTGCGCGGCAGGCTGCCGACATGAGTGGCGAGAATTCGGTCGCGGCTGAGGATCATCCGGACGTACCAGTATATAAGGCAGTTTCCATTGGGACGGCAGGGCCGGCTGTTAAACTGAAATGGTTTGGGCCCTTAGCTCAGCGGTTAGAGCAGCGGACTCATAATCCGTTGGTCGTAGGTTCAAATCCTACAGGGC
>PSRJ01000369.1 GCA_003175985.1 Terriglobia bacterium | reverse complement strand
GTTGATTGCACGTCATTAGATCCCGTGCTGCCTGATTGCGAACCTCAGGCTTCAGCATGGAGGTCGCTATGACGCAGCAATTACCTGAGCGCGCCAATCTGGAGCAGCTCAGAAAACAGGCAAAATCGTTACTACACGCAGCTCGCGCCCAGGATCCAGCCGCGCTGGAGCGGTTCCAAGCAATCGCTGCATCGGCTGGGTCATCGAAAGCCCAGAGTCTCGCCCTTCACGACGCGCAGTTTGTTATCGCCCGTGAGTACGGATTCAAATCCTGGAATGATCTGCGCGAGCACGTGCAAGACCGCTCGCTCTCCTTTGACGCCGCTGTGGACGAATTCGTCCGCTGCGCCACCGGCGACGCGCCAGCCCGGGCGCTCAGGCTGCTCGAACGTCACCGCGGGATCGCTCGCGCGAACTTATTCACGGAGCTTGTGCTCGGCGATGCCGACGCAGTCGAGACTCGCCTGAAGGCGTACCCGGATGGCGCACTCCAAGCAGGAGGTCCTCAGGACTGGGAGCCGCTTCTGTACGTGTGTCACACGTGCCTCCATCGTGAATCGCCCGACCGGGCGGCGGGGCTGGTCAAAATCGCGCGCGCGTTGCTCGGCCAGGGCGCAAATCCCAATGCCGAATACCACTGGAACTGGCATCCCGAGCTTCCGCGAACAGCCCTCTGGGGCGCGCTTGTCGCCATGGGACACTTGCCTCTGGCCGAAGTCTTGCTCGAAGCCGGGGCGAACCCGACCGACGGCGTGTCCACCCACATCGCCGCGGGCGTCGGCAATCTCCAAGCGCTGGAGTTACTGCACCATTTTGGATTGAACGTGAACGGGATTCCCGGAGGCGTTCCTCCTCTGCGTTACATCATGAGCTGGGCCATAACCTCCGGGCGAGCCGAAGGCGTGCGCTGGCTGCTGGAGCACGGCGTCGATCCGAACCTCGCCTGGGCCGAGCATGGGGACGCACCGCTGCACATCGCCGCCGAGCGGTGGAATGTTGCGATGGTGGATCTGCTCGTGTCACACGGCGCCGATATTCATCAGCGCCGGTCCGACGGCCGGACGCCGCACACCCTCGCTTCACTGTACGGAAATGAGGAGATTGCTGCCTGGCTCTTGGAACACGGTGCGGTGGACGAGCTTACGCCATTCGAACAGTTCGTGTCGGCTTGTACCCGTGGCGACCGGCCGCGAGCCGATGCGATGCTCGCGGAGTGCCCCAGCATGCGGAGTGAACTCCGAACCGAACATCACCTGATGCTGCGCGTTCCGGCGGAGCGTGGCGATACACGGGTTCTCGAAACGATGCTTGCCTGCGGCTTCGACCCCAACACACCGGATCACGACGGCGTGACACCCCTGCATCAAGCGGCGATGGCCGGAAAGCCGGAGCCGGTGCGCGTGCTCCTCGCCGGCGGGGCGTCCGTAAATGCGCTGGACGGTATGTTTGCCGCGACCCCGTTGGTTTGGGCGTGCGAGGGCTGGAGCCATGCGCAATCCGGCGCCGATCATCTCGCCGTGGCGCGCCTGCTACTTGCTGCCGGTTCGCCGCGCGAATGGACACCACCGGCCAAGGCGCCTAATCCCGAGCGTACGCAAGAACTGCTCGCTGAGCTGTGCCGCTCCGCGGAGACCGTATGACTGCAATGCGATGGGGATGGATCCTGCCCGGCGGCCTTCTCGCGCCATCTCACTTTGGCCGCTTGGGAGAGGACAGCGCTACAATAAAGCCATGGGGCACACGCCCTCCACTTCCCGTCCGGGACTTTTCGGTTCCGACTAGACCGACCCTTTCCGCGGCATCCGCGCGAGCGGACAAATAGCAGATAGTTCCAAGGGTTATCAGGAGAATTTGCATATGGTTCAGATTCGGGAACAGGTCCGCCCCGACCTGCCGAGCATCAGCGGTCCCCTGCCCGGGCCGCGAGCCCGCGCTGTGATTGCGCGGGATACGGAAGTGGTATCACCCTCGTATACACGCTGCTATCCGCTGGTTGCAGCGCGCGGCGAGGGCGCGATGGTCGAGGACGTAGACGGCAACCGCTTTCTCGATTTCAGTGCCGGCATCGCGGTTGTGGCAACCGGTCATTGCCATCCGCGCGTGGTGCAAGCGATACAGGAACAGGCTGCGCGCCTCATTCATATGTCCGGCACCGACTTCTATTACGAGGAGCTGGTCGCGCTGGCGGAGAAGCTATCCGATATCGCGCCGGGAGAAGCGGCCCGGCGCGTTTCGTTTGGCAACTCGGGCGCTGAAGCGATCGAGGGATCCATCAAACTGGCGCGGTACGCCACCGGGCGCGACAAGATTATCGCCTTCTTCGGCGGATTCCATGGGCGCACGCTTGGCGCGCTGTCGTTGACGGCGCGCAAGGCGACGCAACGTTCCGGCTTTGGCCCATTACTGCCGGGCGTGGTGCACGCGCCATATCCCTACTGTTATCGGTGTCCGTTCGGCAAGGAGCCGGAGGGCTGCGCGGTGGAGTGCGTGCAGCACATCGAGCACACGCTGCTGAAAACCATCGCACCGGCTGAGGAAACCGCGGCGATCGTGGTGGAGCCTGTGCTTGGCGAAGGCGGCTATGTCGTACCGCCGCGGAAGTTCTTCGAGGAATTGGAGCGCGTGGCGCGGCAAAATGGTATTCTGCTGGTTCTCGATGAGGTGCAAAGCGGGATGGGCCGCACAGGCAAAATGTGGGCCTCGCAGCATTTCGATGTCGTGCCCGATATTTTCGCAGTAGCCAAGGGAATCGCCAGCGGGTTGCCTTTGGGAGCTACGGTGGCGCGCGCCGACCTGATGATGTGGCCTCCGGGGGCGCACGCTTCGACGTTTGGCGGGAACCCCATCGCGTGCCGCGCGGCGCTGGTAACGATTGCATTGCTCGAAGAAGAACTGATGGCGAATGCCTCGCGTATGGGCGCCTACCTGATGGACCGGATGCGTGACTGGCCCGAGCGGTTTCCCATCGTTGGTGAGGTCCGGGGACTGGGCCTGATGATCGGCATCGAACTGGTGCGTGACCAAAGCACGCGTGAAAAAGCGCCGGATTTGCGCGACCGCATCGTACAACAGGCATTCGAGCGTGGACTGCTGGTGTTAGGCGCGGGTGACTGCACCATCCGGCTGAGTCCACCGTTAGTGGTGACTCGCGACCAATGCAACTTTGCGCTGGAGACCCTGGCAAACTGCCTGAGAGAGGCCAGCCGCAACGGATGAGAACGCTCGACGTCGGCTGCGGGATTCACAAGCAGCCCGGTTCCATTGGAATCGACCGCAATCCCGCCAGCCGCGCCGATGTTCTCGTGGAGCTCGACCGCTTCCCCTACCCGTTCGCTGATAGCTCATTTGACCGGCTGACGGCCATCCACGTGATCGAACATGTCAACGATGTGATTGGCACCATGGAGGAGTTTCACCGGCTGGTGCGCAGCGGCGGCACGGTGCGGATCGAAACACCGCACTACACCGACTTCAGCTCCTTCTGCGACCCCACCCATAAAAGTCATCTGAACAGCTTCAGCTTCCGGTATTTCGGCGAAGATCATGGCGGATTCGGCTACTACTCCAAAGTGAAATTCCGTGAGATTTCGGTGCGTGTCAAGCTACTGGCGTTTTGGAGGTGGCTCGGATTTGAACTATTGGTCAACGGCTTTCCGCGCTACCGCCGCTTCTGGGAGCACTACCTGTGCTACGTGGTGCGCGGCAAAGTGATGGAGTTTGAATTCGAAGTGCTGAAATGATCGGCCTGGTATATCGGGCCGCCGACGCGCTGCGGCGCCGGCGGTTGGCCGCGGACCACGGGCGGTGGGGCGAGGATCTGGCGCACCGTTATCTGCGCAAACACGGCTGCACTGTGGTGGCGCGGCGTTATCGTCCGAATTCCGGCGGGGGCGAGATCGACGTAATCGCCTGGCAGGGCAAGACGCTGATTTTCGTGGAAGTCAAGACGCGCGCGACGGCGGAGTTTGGCGCGCCCGAGCGCGCCGTGGATGTTGAAAAACAGCAGCACCTGACCAGGGCCGGCCGTGACTATGCGCGGCGGGCGAGCATCGACTGGGGCCAGGTACGATTTGATATCGTCAGCATTGTGCTGGAGAAGCCGGTACGAATCGAGTGGATTCAGGACGCCTTCCGGCCTGCGTTTGGCGCGGGAAGCGGATACACGGCGGGACATCCCAGCCAATGAGCGCGGATTGACCGCCACCGCGTATAACCAATTCGGGAAGGTGGCCACACAGCCTTGGGGGTCTCCGGCGGCAAGGTTTCTTTTATTTGGTGGAAGACTCTCCTCCTTCTCGCGGAACGCGCGCCGACAGCAGTTATTTCCTCAGTGCTATCTCGTATACCAGCGCTACAAACTCGGGCACGGTCAGACTCAGAATCTCGAGAAGGCCGTGCAAGCTGCGACTGCGATCGGCGGCCTGCTGTTCGAGTTTGGTCATCACTGTCGTTTGTTCCTGACGGAACATCTCGACCAAGAAAGACTGGGGGTGCATTGCGCGCACACGCCGCCCTTCGAGGTTTTCTCGCCTGAAGTGGCGCAAGTTGAAAGTCACAACTATCGGCGCCTGAGCGTGGACGGCGGCCGCCAGCACATGGCGGTCTTTTTCATGGTTCGTCATTTGGGGAATCAGTGACTCGTAACCGCTGATCCACGCCTCGCCGAAGTGGGCGCGCAGTTCGGCTTCGAAATATGTAGTCAAAGAAGCGGGCCACCCAAGCTTTGCTTTCAGCGTACGGGCCGTCTCACGAATGATCTGTTCTGACCACCTTGGCTCATAGAGCCGGGGCGGCTCTGCGAGGCGCAGGAGCGTATCGCACAAAGAGAAGTTCGCGAGCACGCACGAGTCCAGGACGACGAGCGGCCTGCTCGTCATTCGTTGCCGGGAAGCAGCACTCGCTCGTATACACCCGCTTCGTCAGCCGCTTGGCCGATTCTCCGGAGAGCCTCAAGCCGGTTTTGGCCACGCTGACGTTCGTCGAGGAAATGCCTTACAGCCTGTTCGATCAATTCATCGGGAGTGTGATACCGGCCGCTAGCGAGTTCTTGCTCGACCTGTTTTGTCAGATCGGCGGATAATGTGACCTCCACGGCTTCCTCCACGTTCTATTTTACGCTTTGATAATCTACGGGAGCGTATAGGGCTGAGCGCCTATAATCAAATTCAGTGGATCTCGAAAAGACTCTTCTCCGCAAAGTTGGCGAGGCGATCCAGCGGTTCAAAATGATCCGGGAAGGCGATCGCGTGGCCGTGGGGGTTTCTGGCGGCAAGGACTCCGTCACTTTGCTGGAGGTGCTCCTGTTGCTCGCCAAGCGCGCGCCTATCGAGTTTTCCGTCTGCGCGTTTACGGTGGAGCAAGGCAAATTCCTTGCGCCGATCGAGCCTTTAGGGGAGTATCTCCGCGCGCGCGGCATCGCTTGGACGTATTTTCGTGACGAGCCCTCGCTGCGGCTGCTGGAAGAGCAGCCTGGTCATGGCTGCGATCTCTGCAGCCGCTACCGGCGGCGCGCGGTCTACGAGATCGCTCGTGAATTGGGCGTCAATGTCATTGCCTTCGGCCATACTGCCGATGACTTCTGCGAAGCTCTGTTACGCAACACGATGTTCACGGGTAAGCTGAGCGCGCTGCCGCCGGTCACCGTCTCGCGAAAGGGCGACTACCGGCTGATCCGGCCACTCGTGTATGTGACCGAGGAATTGACCAGCGCGTATGCCGGCTCACTCGGCATCCCGGTGGTTCCGTGCGGCTGCTCGCAGAAAACCGGGACCGTTCGCCGTGCCTTGCGCGACCTGTTCGGAGAACTGGAACGCGCGCATCCCCACTTGAAGGAGAATATCCTGGCAGCCATGGGCAACGTCGATACGCAGCGGCTGCTGGATCCGCGCTTTCTGAATTCGGAAGAGAAACCCACGGCCGAGCCTTTCCCCATATGGTGAATCTGGATCAGGCGCGCGAGCGCCTGGCACGGGCGCGATCGGTGGCCGTGTTGACGGGCGCCGGGATTTCCGCCGAAAGCGGGATTCCTACATTTCGCGGCGCGGGCGGCCTATGGAATAATTTTCGCGCCGAGGATCTGGCAACCCCTGAGGCGTTCGCCCGCGATCCACGCCTGGTTTGGGAGTGGTACAACTGGCGGCGGGAGTTGATTGCCAAGGCGGCTCCCAACCCGGCGCACCACGCGCTCGTTCGACTCGAAACCGCGAAGCCACACTTCACCCTGATCACGCAGAATATCGATGGTCTGCACGACCTGGCAGGCAGCGGGAAGATGCTCAAACTGCACGGCGACATCTGGCGCCTGCGCTGTACCGAGTGTGGCGCCCAATGGCCGGACCGGCGAACGCCGCTTCCCAAGCTGCCGCCTCACTGCGGCTGCGGCGGCCTGGCGCGCCCCGGAGTGGTCTGGTTTGGCGAGGCTCTGCCGGACGGCATGATGAAAGAGGCCGAACACGCGGCTGAGTCCGCTGAAGTGTTCCTGGTCATCGGAACCTCGGCTGTGGTGTACCCGGCCGCGGGCCTCGTTCCTTTTGCCAAGCAAAGCGGAGCCATAGTGATCGAGATCAACACTGAGACCACGTCTTTTTCCCCCATCGTGGATTTTTCGTTTCAGAGCCCGGCGGGCGAGTTGCTCCCCAAGCTGCTGTGACGATTCGCACAAATCATTGAGGCTGGCGCTTCAATTGCATCTCCACCGCGGATGGCACAGCGTTCCCGCTTTTGGCTTCCCTGGCTCGCCTGCCTGCTCTTGAGCATCGCGGCTGCTTTTACCTACGAGTTATGGACTCTGGCGCGCGAGCCGCGATGGGCCGAACTACATTTGGACGCCGCGCAAACCCCGGACGGCCTGGAACTCACCTGGGACCGGGAAGCTCCCGTCATCCGGGATGCCACAAATGCCCAATTGGCAATCGCCGATGGGCCCAAACACTGGAGAACGCGGCTGACCGAGGCGCAAATTCGCGCCGGCAAGTTTACCTATCGCGCCACTCACGGTGATGTGCTTTTCCGTCTGGAAGTCTACGGGAGCGGAGTGCAGGCGTCCGGGGACACGCTGCGATACGTAGGCGTCTCACAGCCCGCTATCGCAGCCGAGGTGCAACCGCCGGCGCCGGCCGCTCCCGTGCACGCGAAGACCCAGTTGGTTGCTGAAGAGCGGACGGAAATACCCCCATCGGTTTTGCATGAAGTGGAGCCGGTGATTCCGGAGGGCATTCGGGCCCGGATTGAAGATCGCATCGTGGTTCCCGTGGAAGTTCAGGTCGATCGCGCCGGCAGAGTGACGGCGTCGAATACGGAAAGCGAAGGCGACGGGCTCTACCGCTATTTGGCTGAGCAGGCCAAGACAGCCGCGCGGTTGTGGCGCTTCACTCCGGCCAAAGCGAAAAACGGAAATCCGGTGCCGGGCAGGAAAACCATCTACTTCACATTCACCGCGTCCTGAGCGGAGAAGCCGGCCTTACTTCAGCAGCAACGCTGCCATGCTGCCGTCGGTGTCGAGGCTGTCCCCGGTTGCGTTCTGGCCATGCTGGGGAACTTTCGGACGCTCCACGAGGGCAATTCCCTGCACCCGTCCGGTAAACAAAAGATCGGCCACCACCTTGCCCCTTTCCGCATCGATGTTGGAATCGATCTTGTGAATGAATGTGCGGTCCTGCTCCGAGAAACTGATCCCCGTATCGTGAGTAGCGGCTACCGCCCACACCGGCTGCCCCAGGAAGGTTGCGGGACGCTGCCAGGCGCGCAGATGATGCCGCTGCGCAAACGTGTTATTCAATTTCTCAAACACGAGATCGGGCGGCTTGCCATCCAGCAGGAGCACGGAGACCGGTGCTTCCTTGTAACCCCGGGCTTCCACGAGCGCCCGAAACGTTTCAAACTTGGCGCGCCCGCTGAGACTCGATGCGGCCGCCCATCCGGCATCTGTAAAGGCCCGTTCGATTTGTTCGGCGGAGCCAATCAGCAGAATGTTGGTAATGTCGGAAGGCTTCGGCGGCTTTTGCGCAACCGTGCGAAACGGCTCTTGCTCCACCAGGGAGGTCAAGGCATCCAGGTTCGGAATAGAGCCGGGTTGCGCATCCGCCGCTGGCGTGGAGGGGCCGTCTAAATGAAGGGAAGACGTGAGCTTCAACGTCATCTCGACACCGGCCTCGTACGTGATGCCGTTTTCCGCTGGTTTGACTACGGCGCCTTTCGCCTGGCGCAGAATATCCGCAAAGCCGGCGTACTTTTGCGAAAGCTTTTCGATGCCCGAGTCCAAAAGCCCGGTAATGGTTTCCGACGCCAGGATGCCATTGATCTGCCCTTGGGCGTCGACGGTTTCCCGGGCGTTATCAACCCCACTCAACTGCGTCGAGATGGGGACCTTGGCGCCCGCGATTTCGAGTTCCGAAAAACTGAGGACCAATGCGGAGCGCTCGTCGCCCTTAGCGGACTCGATGGCTTTGACTACTTCGCCGTGGAGAGGAGTTCCTGCTGGAATCGCAAACTGCTCCCCGACCATTACCGGAGCCAGGACTATCGCCTCGACCTTGTCGTGAGGCTTCGACGACTGAGTTGAGGCGTTAGTCTTCAACCGGATCTGCATTTCGGCGCCGGCCGGGACGTCCAGCGCGAGTGCGTGAAGCGGCAGGGCGAGGACCGCCAAAACTGCGTATTGCATCTTCTCCCTATTCTGCAACGAAAGGGGGCCGCTGGGTCACAGCCGAATGGCTCTGTGCGACCCCGAGTACAATTCTTCCACCAGGTCTGCCCGGTGTTGCAGAACAGCCCGCTGATTCAAAGAACCCTTGTCCGTGATTTCGTGGGCATCGATGGAGGGTGGACGGTCCAAAAGAATGATGCTCCGAATCCGGTTGGAACTGCCGGTGGAGGTCTTTGCGAATTCCTTCAGGAGCGCTTCGAACAGCGTTTGAATCGCGATGCTGCCGAGAACTTCTTCAGCAGGCGCTCCAGCGATGCTATCGGGGCAAGCACGCCGGCAGGCGTTGAGGTCGGGAAAGACCAACGCGGCAATGTAATCGCGATCGCGTCCGGCGATCGCCAGATCCTGCACGTAAGGCGCGAAATGGGTGAGGAATCTGGCGCGCAACGGGCCGACGCTGACCCAGGTGCCCGTGGACAATTTGAAATCCTCGGCCACGCGGCCATCGAAGATGAAACCCTTTCGAGGGGCCGCTTCGTCCACAAAGCGCAAAGCATCGCCCAGCTTATAAAAGCCTTCTTCGTCAAATGCCGCGGCGGTCAACTCAGGCTGCCGCCAATACCCCGGTGTGATGTTGGGGCCGCGCAGGCGCGCTTCCAGTTTCTCCGCCGAAGGCACAAGTTTCAATTCCACGCCGGGCGCGGGTACGCCGACGTGGCCCGCCTGGCTGGCCTGCTCCCGGTCGGCGAAGAGGGCATGCGGTGCGGTTTCCGTCGATCCGAGCCCTGCCAACATGAGGATCTTCTCGCCGCAGGTCTCAACCGAAATCGACTCCAATTCATCCCAGACATGTTGCGAGAGTCCAGCGCCCGCGTAATACATGAGCTTCAAGCGGCTGAAAAAGTTCGTGCGCAAATCGCGATCGCGCCGCAGCGCCTCGGCCAGGGCCTCGAAGCCCTTGGGCACATTGAAATGGATGGTGGGCGCAATCTCTTTGAGATTCCGCACCGTCTGTTCGAAGTGTCCGGGTGTGGGTTTTCCATCGTCGATATACAGCGAGCCGCCGTTATACAGCACCAGCCCCATATCTGCATTTCCCGCGAACGTATGATTCCAGGGCAGCCAATCCACCAGGACCGGGGGCTCATCCGCGATAAAGGCCAGGATCGCTCGCGCCATTTCCTGATTGCTGCTCCACATCCGGTGGGTATTAATAACGCCCTTCGGCATGCCCGTGGAGCCGGAGGTGAAGAGGATTTTGACGATCGTGTCGCCGGTGACTTTGGCTTGGGCGGCATCGAGCTCCGGTCCAGGCGTGGCGCTGGCCAGATCGGCGAAAAGAGTCGCTCCGGGCAGTGGATCTTCCGTAACCACCAACTCGGCGTCGTTCGGAATCATGGCTTGAATGGCGCGCGCAAACTGTTTCCCGCGGGCGGCAAATACCAGGCCCGGCGTGAGCAATTGAATAATGTGGCGAAGCTTGACGAAATCCGACGATACCAGCGAATAGGCGGGCGAAATCGGCGCATAAGGAAGTCCGGCGTACATGGCGCCCAATCCGACCAGCGCATGTTCAAGATCATTGCCGGAAAGGATGGCGATGGGCCGTTCCGCGGAGAGCCCGCGGTTCAGAAGCGCCTGCCCGATGCGGCGTCCCTGCCTGTGCGCCTCTGCATAAGTAAGGCGGCGCCACTCTCCGCCGGGGCCGCGCTGGGCCAGAAAGGTGGCATCAGGGGTCTGCGCTGCCCAAAAATCCAGGCGATCGGTTAACTTCTCCGGATACGGGCCGAGCGGGTTGGGCGACCGCGCATAAATCACGCCGCCGTGCCCTCTTTCGATTACGACATCGCTCGGGCCCAACCGGATTTCGCGCACCGGCCAGGTATCAGTTCGCGGCGACACGCTCTTCCCTCGCCTTTTCCGCATCGAGGCTGGCGAAGGTCCCGCCCTCCGCTGCAAGACGCCGGAGCAGGGGCGCCGGTTCCCAGTGCGGTCCGTGCTGGTTGTGAAACTCTTCGATCCGGCGATAAATCTTGGCCAACCCGACCGTGTCGGCATACCACATCGGTCCGCCGTGGTAGGCGGGGAAGCCGTAGCCAGCCAGATAGACCGTATCGATATCGGAGGCGCGCAGGGCGATTCCCTCGTCCAGGATGCGGGCGCCTTCATTAATCATTACGTAGATGCATCGCTCGATGATCTCCGCTTCGGAGATGGTGCGTTGCGGAATTCCGTTTTTCGCGGCGGTCTCGCGGATCAGCGCGGTCACTTCCGGATCGGGAAGGGCGCGGCGGTTCTCATCGTAGCGATACCATCCGGCGCCGGTCTTTTGCCCGAGCCGTCCCATTTGATAAAGCTGGTTGAGAACAAGCGGAGAGCGCAATCCCGCGGGTTCCGGATGCTCCTGGCGGACCCGCCACTGCACGTCGATGCCGCCCATGTCATCGACGGCGAAGATGCCCATTGCCATGCCCCAGTCATAAAGCGCCTGATCCACCTGCTGCGGCGCGGCGCCTTCCTCCGCCAGGAACTGGGCCTCGCGCATGTAAGGCAACATCATGCGATTACCGACAAAGCCCCAGCAATTGCCCACCAGGACACCCACTTTCCGCAGGGTCTTGGCCAGCGACAGGGCAGTGGCGATCACCTGCGGGCTCGTGTTTCGCCCGCGTACGATCTCGAGCAGGCGCATCACGTGGGCAGGGCTGAAGAAATGCAGGCCGATGACCATGTCCGGCCGCGAGGTGGCACCGGCAATCGCATCGATATCAAGCGTGGATGTATTCGTCGCCAGGACTGCGCCGGGCTTCATGACGCGATCCAACTCCGTGAAGATCTGCTTCTTCAGTGCCAGGTTTTCGAACACGGCTTCAATGACCAGGTCAGCCGCTTCGAAGCCCGCAGACGTAAGTTGCGGGTGGATCAACGCCATCCGCTGATCCATCACATCCTGCGAAAAGCGGCCCTTCTTCACCGAGCCTTCATAATTCTTGCGGATGGCGGAAACACCGCGATCGAGAGCCGCCTGATCGGAATCCTTCAGCAGGACTGGGATGCCGGCGTTCGCCATTGCCATGGCGATGCCCCCGCCCATGGTGCCGGCGCCCACAATCGCTGCCTGCCGCACCGGGATCGGCGGCAAGTCTTTCGGGAGACCGGGAATCTTGGACACAGCGCGCTCGGCGAAAAACGCATGGATGAGCGCTCGGCACTGATCAGTGCCGAGCAGTTCCGTGATGATCTCCCGCTCTTTGCGGCAGCCTTCATCGAACGGAAGAGCGACCGCCGCCTCCAGCGCATCGATGGCGGCCAAAGGCGCAATCAAGTTGCGGCGCGTTTTGCGAGCCTGCTCCCGCCCCGCGGCAACAATGCCGGCATTCTCCGTGGGTGATCCCAGTTTCCGGCTTAACTCTCTGGTTTTCGGGTGGGGACCGCCCTTTTCGGCCATCTCGCGGGCAAATGCCAGTGCTCCGGCGAGCAAATCGCCTTCGATGATCCGGTCGACCAGCCCCAGCGCCAATGCCTCCTCCGCTTTGATCGCCTTGCCGGAGACACAGAGATCCACCGCTGCGGCCAGACCCACCAGGCGCGGCAAACGCTGCGTGCCTTCCGCGCCGGGGATGATTCCCAGATTGACTTCCGGCTGGCCGAGTTGGGCGCCAGGAACTGCTACCCGGTAGTGGCCTGCCATAGCAACTTCGAGGCCGCCGCCCAGGGCCGTGCCGTGGATCGCCATGACCACGGGTTGGGCACAATCTTCGATCTGCTCCAACAAACCGTGCAGTTTCGGAGCGGAGCCATGTCCGGCGGCTGCCTGTTCCAGTTCTTTGATATCCGCTCCGGCGACAAAAGTTCGCCCACCACCGATAATGACAACGGCTTTTACTGATGAGTTGGCTCTCGCAGCAACAACGGCAGCCTCAATTCCCTCGGGCACGCCAGGGCTCAAGGCATTGACGGGAGGGTTGTTTACCGTGGCTACCAGCACATCCCCGTGGTGGGTTACATTAACCAGTTCATTGGCCATTAGATTCGGTTCACCGGGATAGTAGCATATCTGCATGCAGGCACCGGTATGCTGCTACGTTGGTGCAACGCGAGGTCTTGGCACGCAAATGCGGAGGGCTGGTTCTGGAACGGCGGGTTGCAGCGAGGCGGGTTAACCGTCTGCCCGCTTCCGCCGCGACCGGCTTGCGAATAGAACGCCGAAGAGGATGGTCAACCCTGCCATCGTGGTTGGTTCGGGAACGGCGTCGATTGCGAGCGAGTTTCCGCCTCGATTATCAGCCAGACAGCCGAGGCATTCGTTGATGCCGAAGCTTACGGTTTCACCAACGGTCAACGTGAACGTGGCGCTCGGCGCGTGGGCAAGTGCTTCGGCGGGGGAATCCCACCGAATCCCATTGTCCAAGGAGAAGTAACCTCCCGAAAACGAATAGTCGAAGGAGGCATCCCATCCGTACAAACACGTATGGTCCGGCTGGCAATTGGTATTCGAGGAGAACGCGCTCCACGCATCGTACAAGCCACCACCGGCGATACCTACCGCAGTGACGAAGTAGGTTCCTGGCCCAAGAAAAATATTGACCGGGTTAGCTCCGTATGGGGCAGCCTGCCCGACCACGGTGGCATCGAGGTTCAGAATTGCGACGACATCAGCCTTTGCGCCTGACACGAACGCAAGACACAACGAAAAGGCAAATAGCCGGGCCCTTGCAGACATAGGCCATCAGTCTCCTTTATTTGGGTTACGTCCTGTTGGTGAATCCGGCAGCCAGCTTGTCTCAGGATTTTTTTCGGCTCACTTCGCCTGCGCCGCCGTCTTCTCGTTGACGCTCTCCGGTGCTTTTTGAATCTGCACGAATTGCCAGCCGAAGCGGCCTTTGATGCAGAGGTTGCCGTGCGTCACGCTGTGATCGAGCGGAGAGGTGACGCGCACGATCTGGCCATCCTGGGCGTGAACGGTCAGGTCGCAACCCACGCCGCAGTAGGGGCAAATCGTGTCTGTCACCGTCTGGCGCGATTCGTCCCAACTGCCGGCCTGGCGCATATCGTATTCGGTCTTGAACATCAGCGCGCCCGTGGGGCACACGCCGATGCAATTCCCGCAATACACGCAGGCCGATTCGGGCAAGGGCACGTCATATTCGGTAGAGATGTGCGCCGTGAAGCCGCGGCCGGCCACCGAAATGGCAAACGTGTTCTGCGCATCCACACCGCAGGCTTCCACGCACTTGTAGCACAGGATGCACTTGGAGTAGTCGCGCACGTACAGCTCGTTATCGACTTTGACCGGCTGAGCGACAGTGGCGGGCGATTCCCCGAAGCGCTCGGGGCGCGCTCCGTAGCGCTCCAGGTAGCCGCGCATGGCGGGCGCCGTGGATGTATCCACCGAGGAAGCCAGAAATTCGAGCACCAGGCGCCGGCTGAGCCGCACGCGCTCGGAATCGGTCTGAATTACCATTCCCGGCTCCACTTTACGCGAGCAGGCAGGAACGAGAGTTCTCGAGCCCTGCAACTCGACCACGCACACGCGGCAGACGTTCACGGGCGTGAGGCTTTCGAGATAGCAAAGCGTGGGCGTATCGATGCCGATGCTGCGCGCCGCTTCGAGAATGGTAGAGCCCTCCGGGGCGGAGACGGCCTTTCCGTCGATCGTGATTTCGATTGGCTTCCGCGCGCGCGGCGGAGCCTCGGGGATGGGACCGCGAGGAAGGGGAATTGTGGGTATGGGCGCCAGGGCCGGGTCACTCATGAAAACAGACTCCAACGATTCAATGCAGATTCGAGAGCGCTCGATGCCGTCTGGCCGAGACCGCAAATGGAAGCATCGCGCATAGCCTGACCCATCTCCCGCAGAAGCTGAACCTCTTCGACCGCCGAACCCAGCGGTGCGCCATGCACCAGCCGGTGGAGCGATTCTTCCTGCCGCATGGTGCCCACGCGGCAAGGCACGCACTGGCCGCAGGTTTCATCCCGGAAAAATGCGGCGATGCGCACCAGAATCCGCTTCAGATCGACGCTGTCGTCGAACAGCATCACAACGCCCGAACCGAGCGTTGCGCCAATTGCGCGCGTACCTTCGAAAGTGAGAGGCGTGTCCAATTCCTGGGGCGAGACGAATGCGCCCGCCGCGCCGCCCAGCAGCACCGCCTGGAGACGTCCGTTGCCGCCCACACCGCCGGCGAGCTCGATGACGTGCCGCAGAGTGGCTCCGAACGGCGTTTCGTAGACTCCCGGACGCACCACGTGGCCCGAAAGGCAAAACAGCCGGTAGCCGGTGGATTGCGGCGTGCCGATTTGCGCGTAGGCGGCGCCACCCATCTTCAGAATCTCCGGAACGTTGACCAGCGTTTCCACGTTATTGACGACGGTTGGCTGCCGGAAGACGCCCGCCTGCGTGGGGAATGGCGGCTTGTTGCGGGGCTCTCCGCGATAGCCCTCTATGGAATTGAACAGGGCCGTCTCTTCCCCGCAAATATAGGCGCCCGCGCCGCGGCGTAGTTCGATATCGAACCCGTCGCCCAAAATTCCTCCGGCGCGCGCGGCGTGAATGGCATGGCGCAGGCGCTCGGTGGCCAGCGGGTATTCCCCGCGGATGTAAATGTATCCCTGGCGCGCTCCCGCCGCGATCGCGAGAATCGACATGCCTTCTATGACGGCGAACGGGTCGCCTTCCATGATGACCCTGTCCTTGAACGTGCCCGGTTCCGATTCATCGGCATTGCAGATGAGGTAATGAATCTTGCCCAGGTGCATCTGCGCGTTTAAGGCCTCGGACTTCTTGCCGGTCGGAAAAGCGGCGCCCCCGCGGCCTAGCAGCTTCGATTCGATCAGTTCGCGGATAATCCTCTCCGGCCCCATCTCTCGCGCCAGGCGCAGGGCTTCCATGCCGCCGTGCCGCCCATAATCCTCCAGGCTGCCGGCATCTACCTGACCGACACGCCGCAGCAGTTTGAGCTGCGGTTGTCCGGCTTGAGGAACCGAAACTTCGGTGTTCAGGTCGTCGGGCTCCGCCGGAAGATGGCCGGCAACGGCACCCTTGATTAATGCGATCAGTTCGTCGCTGTTGGCGGGCGCCAGGACGCGTTCGCGCGGATTCTCACCCGCAGCGGTAACCAGTGCAGCCGGAGCACGTTCACAAAGGCCGAGACAGGGCCCGCGCAGCCAGGCGGCTCCGTCGGCCGGCCCCAGGCGCTTTTCCATTTCGGCACAGAGTTCCGCAGCCCCGCGGGTAAGGCAGGCAATATCGTCGCAGACGTGCGCCACAACCGCCGCGCGCGGCGTGAGCGAAAACATGCCGTAAAAGCTCGCTACGCTATGTACTTCGGCCGGCGGAATATCCAGCCGCAAGGCGACGTAGTTCACCGCGCCGGGGCTGATCCAGCCGATGCGCGCCTGCACCGCGTGCAAAATGGGCAGCAGGAGGTGCCGCCGGGAACGCGATTCGTGCCCGGTGAAAGCTGCGCGCCCGTCCAGGTCGATGCGCCGCTCGCCACCCTCCCAGCCCGATTGCGGCTCTCCCAACTCTCGATCGACGGCGGCCTGTTCCTCTAGAGTTGCCTGGTCGCCGGTCAGATGGATATCCAATTAATTCTCCTGGGTCTTATCTATACGGATGGCGGTTGCCTTGAATTCGGAAGTACCGGATTTGGGATCGACCGCTTCAATGGTGAGATCGTTCGTGGCTACCTGATCGTGGAAATGGACGGACAGAAATGCGAGCCCGGGGCGCAGTGACGAATCGAAACGAACCGGGGCCATCACGGAACCGCGGCGCGAACTGACGCGCACACGCTCGCCTTCGCAGACGCCGTAACGCGCACCATCTTCCGGTGAGAGGTCAATGGCTTCCCCGCGCCGAAGAGGCGACGCATAGTTGGCGGTCTGGACGCCGGTATTGTAAGAATCCAGGCGCCGGCCAGTGGTCAGGCGGATGGGATAGTCGGCATCGAGCTCATCGACGGGCGGTTCGAATTCCACGGCATGGAACGGGGCCCGCGGACCAACGATCGGCCTCTGCCACAGGCGCCCATGCAGGAACAATTCGCCCGGATGCGTCTCGTCGTAGCACGGCCACTGGATGCCGCCCATTTCCTCCAGCCGGCGATAGCTCATACCGCCATGCATCGGGCTGTTCCTGCGGAGTTCGTTCCAGATGGATTCCGAATCGGGCGCGCCCCAATCGTGCCCCATGCGCCGGGCAATTTCATAAATCACTTCGACATCGTCGCGCACTCCGGGCGGAGGCGGGACCGCGCGGCGGACTCGCTGCACGCGGCGCTCGCTGTTGGTCACGGTGCCATCGGATTCGCACCAACCGGCGCTGCCGGGCAGCACGACGTCGGCCAGTTCCGCGGTCTTGGTGTAAAAGAGGTCCTGTACTACCAGGAATTCGAGCCCGCCCAGCAGGCGGCGCGCCTGGTGCCGGTCGGCTTCGGAATCCGCGGGATTTTCGCCGAGGATGTACGAATAGGTCATCTCGCCATGTTTCATGGCTTCGAACATAGCGGTGAGATGGCGGCCCCGCTTACCGGGGATCTTCACTCCCCACTCGCGCTCGTATTTGGCACGCAACTGGTCGTTCTCGACGTGTTGGAAGCCGGGCAACCGGTCGGGAATTGCTCCCATATCGCCGCCACCCTGAACATTGTTCTGGCCGCGCAACGGATTCACGCCGCTGCCGTAGCGGCCTATGTGTCCGGTGAGGAGCGCCAGATTAATCAGCGCTACGACATTATCCACAGCGTTGTGGTGTTCGGTGATCCCCAGGGTCCAGCAGATTTCGGCACGCTCCGCGCGGGCATAGGCGTGAGCGGTCCGGCGGATTACGTCCGCGGGTACGCCTGTTTCGCGCTCGGCGCGTTCCAGCGTATACTGCTCGACGCACTCGCGATAGGCCTCGAAACCGCTCGTGGCGTTATCGATAAATTCCCGGTGAACCAGGCCCGAGCGGATGATTTCACGCGCCATGGCGTTGGCGAGAGAGATGTCGGAGCCCACATCCAGGCCCAGCCACACGTCCGCCCACTGCGCGGAAGAAGTGCGCCGGGGGTCGACCACGAACAATCGCGCCCCATTGCGCACGCCCTTCAGCACGTGATGGAAGAAGATCGGGTGCGTCTCCCGCGCATTCGAGCCCCATAGCAGGATGACGTCCGCCTCTTCAATCTCGCTGTACGAGCTGGTTCCGCCACCCGCTCCGAATACCGCCGCCAGACCGGCGACGCTCGGAGCGTGTCAAGTACGGTTGCAGCTATCGATGTTGTTGCACCCGATGACCGACCGGACGAACTTCTGCGCTACATAGTTCAGTTCGTTGGTGGTCTTCGAGCAACTGAACATCCCGAACGCATCCGGCCCATGCTTGGCCTTCTGAGCCTGGAAACCCTTGGCCACGCGGTCCAGAGCCTCCTCCCAGGTTGCCGGGCGATGCCCGCCATTCTCGCGGACGAGCGGATACGTCAGACGCTCCCGAGTCGAAATCGCCATATATTAAGTATTTGCCCTCTTATCCTTCAGTTTTAACACGGACCAGCGATGGAAACGGAAATGCCGATTTGGAAGACAACTCTGGAGCAGTTGGAGGCCCACATTCTGGCGGGTGATTCGCTCACGGGCGGAGTGGCGGTAGCCGCCGTCTCGGCGGCGCTGGCTTCGAGCGTGTTGCAGATGGCGCTGGAGATCGCAGTACGGAAACGGGAATCGGAGCGAGCGCGTGAATTGATCGAATTGACCAAGACGGCAACAGTGCGGCTGGCGGGGCTGGCCGATGAGGATCGCGGAGCTTATGCGGCCTACCTCGAGGCGCGGCGGCAAGGGAGCGCCGAGCAGAAACGCGCCGCGCTCCGGCGGGCCACTCTGACCCCGCTTACCGCCATTCGTGCCGCGGTGGCAGTGCTCCGCATGTGCGGCGAAGCGGCCGGGTTGGTCCAAGGACAGGTGGCAGCGGATGTGGGAGGCGCGGCAGCACTTTTGGCGGGCGCCGTGCGCGCTATTTTGTACAGCTTCGAAGCCAACCTGCGACTCCAGGTGAAGACGGCGACAGCCGGAAAGTCAACGTACTGATTTCGCGGCCAGAAAAGATTCCAGCCCGAGCGCTTCCAATTCGCGATCTACCGACACCTGGTGATCGGCGCGGGCTCTCTCGCGGAGTCTTTCCAGAATTTGCAGCCTGCGCTTTTCCGCCAGAAGCTTCGCGCGCTGCTCGCTCACGGCCCGTTGGTTCGCGGCCAACTCCTGGCGCAGCCGGCGCCGCTCGACCAGGGTCTGCTTTCGGAATTCGCCCAGAGCCTGCAGGCCGGAAGCGTCGATTCGCGGCTGGCTGGCGAATTCGTGTTCGATGGCGCCGCTCCGCAGCGCGAGTTGCGCAATCGCGTGATCGAGTTCCACGCATCGCGAGAGGCACTGGTGAAAGCGTTCCTGTTCCGTCTGGTACACCCGCTGCTGCCACTCCAGGATACGTTGCAGACGAAAGCGAAACCGCTGCACTCCTTAGAGCCTCCCGGCAAGAGACAAGAGTTGCTGCCGCGTATCCTCCAGGCTCGATTTCTCCGATGTCGATTGCCGCAGGAACGCGATGATTTCCGGCTGGATTCGCAGCGCCCCGTCGAGCTTGGGATTCTTCCCCGATACGTAAGCGCCCAACTCGATAAGATCCTTGGAATCGGACAGCAGTGCGAGCGCTTCCCGAACTTTGATTCCGGCGGCGACCACCTCGGACGGCGCCAATTGCGAAGCCAGACGGCTGACCGACTCATTAACGTCAATCGCGGGATAGTGCCCCGAAGCTGCCAGCCGCCGCGAGAGAATCACGTGGCCATCGAGAATGGCGCGCGCGGCATCGCAAATGGGTTCATTGAAATCGTCGCCTTCCACCAGAACCGTGAAGAACCCGGTGATCGACCCTTTACGGAAATTGCCGGCGCGCTCGAGGATTTTGGGCAGCAGATTGAATACCGAAGGTGTGTAACCTTTCTGGCTGGGCGGCTCGCCGGCGGCCAGTCCGATTTCCCGCTGTGCCATGGCGAGGCGGGTCACTGAATCCATGATCAGCAGCACATCGGCGCCTTCGTCGCGAAAATATTCGGAGATGGCCAGAGCCACGAAACAAGCGCGCACGCGCAATGGGGCGGGCTGATCGGAAGTGGCGCACACCACGATGGAGCGCTTCGCGCCTTCCGGACCCATTTCATGCTCCAGGAACGCCCGCACCTCGCGATTGCGCTCGCCGATGAGAGCGATGACCGTCACGTCAGCGGAATTGTGACGCGCCATGGCGCCCAGAAGCGTACTCTTCCCAACCCCGCTGCCGCCGAAGATGCCCATGCGCTGCCCTTTGCCGCAGAGCGCCAGGGCGTCGATGGCACGAATCCCGGTGACTACCGGCTCGGTGATATGTTCCCGGTCCAGCGGGCTGCCGCCGGGTTGGTAGAGACGGTAATTGCTTTGCGCTTGAATTCGAGGTTTGCGATCGATGGGCTGCCCGAATCCGTCCAGAATGCGTCCTACAAGACCGGGTCCCACATCCACACAGGCGTCGTCCCGCCGGGCATAGATGCGGTCATGCAATTGAATGCCGTCGATTTCTTCCAGCGGCATGGAAAGAACATGCCCATTGCGGAATCCGATGACCTGCGTGCGAATGCGTCGTCCCGCCGAAGACAGCACTTCACAAAAATCTCCCACCGCCACGGCCGGCCCGCGCGACGCCACCAGCATGCCCACCAATTCCACTACTTCACCGCTCCACGGCAGCAGTTCCGTGTTGCGGACCTGGTGAATATACCGGTGGAGATTCAGAGTATCGGGCGCCGTCATGAGTGTGCCTCGAGCTGGCCGGCGAGGCCGCGTTCAATTTCTTTTAGCTGGGTTGCAAGCGAGGCATCGAGAGACCCGCGCGCCGTTTCGAAGATCGCGCCTCCCGGCGGCAGCGCGGCGTCGCTGACCACCTCCACATTGGCGGCCCGCCCCGATTCCTCCAGACAGGCTTGTACGAGTTGCGCCTGCCCGGGATGCACACGAACGCGATGCACTTCCTGCGACGCCAGTTTTTCCAGAGCCGCCCGGATGAGCGATTCCAACGCCGAGGGGTCTGTCGACAATTCGCGATGAATGATACGCTGCGCGATTTCGACGGAGAGGCGCACGATATCCGCTTCGGCGGAGCGAATCGCTTCAGAACGGCAGCCAGCCACATCGGCGG
>PSRJ01000367.1 GCA_003175985.1 Terriglobia bacterium | reverse complement strand
AAGCTCGATGAGCGCACCACCTTCTTGCGCTGGGTAGGGACCATGGATGGCCACAAGTTCGAGAGCCTGGAGGTCATCGTGGATAACGAGCAGGGGCTGATTGTGGAGCGCACGATTGCCCTCCGGCCGTTTCCGGCTCTCAAACTGTTCCGCGACGCCATGTATGCCGCGCTCAAGGATAAGCTGCCGCCCGATGTTTGGGACTACGCTTCCTAGGCGAGCCGCCGATTCCCCTTGCATATCGGATAATAGAGTCCTATATTGCTAGTAGGCCAGGAAGGAGGACTGTCGTGAGATCTCCATCAGGTCAGACACACTGAAGCAGAACAGCGGAATTTAATCCGGCCGGCGTGCAGGAATTGGCGGGCGCTCTAGAACAATTTGTAACGGGCGCGTTTTACTTCAACCGTGCCGTCCGGGTTCTCTTTCACAATCGCGTGTGTCGCGGAGAGGGGGAGCTTGCCGTCTTTCCCCGGCTTGGCCGCTTCTCCGCGCACCAGGAGATCCTTCACGAAACGCGAGGATTTTGAAGCGGCCGCCGATTTTACCGATTTTCTACCTGCCCGGCGAAGGCTCGCGGCCTTCTTCTTAGCCATCCCGGAGTACCTCTGCCCTCAGGATACTCCGCCGTCTTCTCAGCGGTCAAACCCGCAATCGAAGGTGTTGCGCCGTAGTACTAATTCGCCCTTTTCTTCCACGACGATGTGCGTGTGGAAGCCGTGCGGGTGCAGAAGGCCGGACCGCTCATCGGCATGTTGACCAACGTCCACGCGCCCGCGCTGAAAGAGGTCCTCCGTGTAAGATTCGGCGGCGTTCTGCGCGGATCGCGGCTCCACCGCCCCCAACAGGAGCGAAGAGGAGGTCACGGCGAAGCGTTTGGGCTGCACGGCCGTATGCACAACTAACGAAGGCCTCTTCAGGCCGTACGCTACGGCGAATATGGAAGCGCGCGGCAATTCGGCGCTGGAGCCGACGCCTGCAGGCGGGCCGATGAGCGCGGCGCGCGGCGATGCTGCCGTGGCTCCGGTAACCGTCACTGCGGCCTGCAAGGAAAGAATGCCGCGCCTCACAAACGCCGATTTCAAGACATCGCGGTATTTGCCGTTGAACGGGGCGGCTTCGCCGAATGCTATCATGTGCGCCGCGACCTGGCTGTAGTAATCCGGTGTGACCGGCGCAGAGAGGACACTTCCCACCAGAATCTTGGCAATGTCCTGGCTGGCTTTTTGCAGATCGTTGGTTCCGGACCCCGATTGCAGTTTGAAGACTCCCGCCAGGCTGTCCAGAAAAGCCGCCGTGAAAACACGCGAGAAGGAGTGCGGCTCCGAACAGAGCGCCGAAGCGGGTGCGGAGGGCGGCAAGGTCTGCGGATCGCGATAAAAGAAGGAATTGACGGCATTGCGGAGGCAATCGGGATCGACGGCGTCGGGATGCTGCGCACGGATCGCCGAGCCGAGCTGTTCGGCCAGCCGCGACAATCGCGACGTGCGGTTCAGCGTTCCGCCGGTTTCCTGCAACACCGCTTGCCGCAACGACGCGACCTGGAGTCCCGAGAGGATCGCACTCATGTCGCCGAACGATTCGTGAAAGGCCGCCGCCTCGATCGTCTGCGCGTCGAACAATTGGGGCCGGAGCGCATCCAGCACGGCATGCCCCATTTCGTGGCAGCAGACATCGGGGCTCTCACCGGAGAAGAACGTTCGCCCTTCCACGGTGGCATGAAAGAAGTGCAGACCGGGCGGATCCTGGAAGTCACCGCGAGTATAGAAGGCATTCAGATCGACGCCATCATCTAACCGGACAGGCAGCACCGAGCCGACCTGCCATTTCGTACCGCCGGGCACAATGGAGCCCCAAAAATCGGCCGTCCTGCGCAGGGCGGCGGCCGCGGCATAATACCGGAAATTCGCGGTTCCCGGCTGATAGACTTTCGGCGCCGGCGTGCTTCCCGTGATCTTGAATGCCAGCGGCTGCGTTGCCGGTTTCGGCGCCGGCACTGTGATGGGAGTCAGCGGTGGCTGTAGATTGCGATCGCCTGGATCGTCTTCCCAGCACGCTACCGTCTGAGCACTGGCGCTTACGCCCTTTTTGGTTGTCGCACTTGCACGTTTTGCCGCCATCTATGTTCCTCCTGTTTCCACGAGTACAAATAGATATCACGGCAAAATAGAGCCGTCAATTAGAAAACGTATGAAACCAGATGTGCGGAGATTTCCCGATTCCCGGCGGGTTCCGTCAGGTATGCGGTCTTACGCCGGGCAACCGCTAAATACACGACATGCGAATGCCGACCCGCTTGCGAAGGAAGTGGGTGCGTTTTTCGGGAGGCAAGGCCAGCAGCCGCCGGATCTGGTCGCGCAGCGCCAGCTCACTTTCTTTTTTCAAAGCGTCCAGGCGGTCCCGTCTGGTGATGCGGCGTTTCGGCAAGAGTCTTCTCCAGAATCGGCAGTACAGCCACGTCCCGCGGCCGCCCCGCCGCTTTCTTGCTCTTGATGATATCAGGCAGGGACGCGATCCGAAGAACGGTTCCCGCGAAGGATACCTCCCGCGAACGGCGGCGGATTCCTTCGAAGGAGCGAATGCCGTCGATTTCACTCATGAAATCCAACTGGAGTCCGTCTTCGTCGCGGGAAATGCGAATCATCCGGCTGGCTGGATAGTGAGGCTTCAATAGCACGGCATCCAGATCGCGCGCGATGGCCGTCAGCTTTCTCAGATTAGCGGGTGTGCGGCGAAAGAAGAAATCGATGTCGACCGTCGTGACGGGCGCACCTTGCAAAGCCGCCGCTGCGTTGCCGACCACGACCGCTTCGAGCCCATGCGCGGCGAACAGGCGGGCGATGCGGGCGAGGATGGGCGCGGCATCCATGCCAGAGGCCGGTGGCCACTTACCTCTTTCTACGCGCCACCACGCGCACACGCTGGGTCGCGGAAATTGCGCCGGTGGTGAGCGCGTCGGATATCAGTTCGGTCTGCTCCTGCTGATGGCGGCGGCCCGAACCGGTGGCCGGGCTTGCGCTTTCGGGGCGGCCGACGTAGCGCACCTCGCGGCGTGTGGCTTCGAGCAGCGGATCGAGCTGTTCCTGAATAAAGCGCCACGGACCCATGTTGCGCGGTTCTTCCTGGGCCCACACTACTTCCGCGCTGGCGGGATAGCGCGCCAGAATGTCGCGCGCCTGATCGGTTGCGAACGGGTACAACTGCTCCACGCGCACCAGAGCCGCGTGCTCGGCCTTACGCTGCTCGCGCGCCGCCAGCAGATCGTAGTAGACCTTGCCGGAGCAAAACACGACGCGCGTGATACGGCCGGGGTCCGGCACTTCGGCATCACCCACGATCTCGACGAAGCCGCCCGCGGTGAGGTCGTGCAGAGTGGAAACCGCGCGCGGGTGGCGCAGCAGGCTTTTGGGTGTGAAGACCACGAGAGGCTTGCGCGTGCCGCGCCGGTCGTGGCCGCCGTACATTTGCCGCCGCAGCAGATGAAAGTACTGCGCGGGAGTGGTGCAGTTGGCCACGATCAGGTTGTTTTCGGCGCACAAAGAGAGATACCGTTCGATGCGCGCGCTGGAATGTTCCGGCCCCTGGCCTTCGTATCCATGCGGCAGCAGCATCACCAGGCCGCTCGGCTGGCCCCACTTGGATTCGGCGCTGGCAATGAACTGGTCGATCATGATCTGCGCGCCGTTGGCGAAATCGCCGAACTGCGCTTCCCAAATCACCAGCGTGAGCGGGTCGGCCACGCTGTAACCGAATTCGAAGCCGAGCACGGCATATTCGCTGAGCGAGCTATCGTAGACGTCGAAGCGGGCCTGGTCGGGCGCAACATGCTGCAACGGGATGTAGCGCTTGGCGGTCTCGGAATCGTAAAACGCGAGATGGCGCTGGCTGAACGTGCCGCGGCCCGAGTCCTGGCCGCTCAGGCGGACCGGCGTTCCCTCCAGCACCAGAGTGCCGAACGCTAAAGCTTCCGCGTAGGCCCAATCGATGGGCAGGTTCTTTTCGACTGCTTCCCGGCGCCGCTCGACGAATCCGCGCAGCTTGGGATGCAGATGGAAACTTTCGGGAAAATGCGTGGTGGCGCGGACGACTCGCTCGATGACCTGCTGGTTGACGGCAGTGCGCGGGCAGAAGTTACCGATATCTTCGTTGGGAACGGCACTCAGTTCCTGCAATTCGTAATGCTCGGTGCCGGCCTGTGCGGCCTCGTAGGCGTCGTAGAAGCTCTGCGCCGCGGCCTTGTGCATGGCGGTCACTTCCTCGGCGGAAAGAAGGCCTTCACGGACCAGCCGCTTACCGTAGACCGTGCTCACCGACGCATGTTCCTTGATCTTGCGATAGAGCATTGGCTGCGTATAGCTGGGATCGTCGCCTTCGTTGTGGCCGTGCCGGCGGTAGCAGATCATATCGATCACCACGTCCTTTTTGAACTGCTGGCGGTAATCGAAGGCGATCTCAACGACGCGGACGGCTGCATCGGGATCGTCGCCATTGAGATGGAAGATGGGCGCCTGCACGCCGCGCGCAACGTCGGTGGAGTAGGGCGTAGACCGCGCTTCGTCGGGCAGCGTCGTGAAGCCGATCTGGTTATTGATGACAAGGTGGATGGTGCCGCCGGTGGCATAGCCATCGAGTTGCGAGAGGTTGAGGGTTTCCGCCACCACGCCCTGCCCGGCAAATGCCGCATCGCCGTGGACCAATAACGGAATAACGCGTTCGCGCTGCGTATCTCCGAGCCGATCCTGCTTGGGACGCACAATCCCTTCGACCACCGGGTCCACCGCTTCCAGATGGCTCGGGTTGGGCGCCACAGTGGCGACGATTTGTTTGCCGCTCGCGCACCTTACGACGCCGGTCGCGCCGAGGTGATATTTGACGTCGCCGGAGCCTTGCGTGCTGGCGGGATCGATGTCTCCTTCGAATTCCGAGAAGATCTTTTTCAAATCCTTGCCGATGACGTTGGCGAGGATATTCAGCCGGCCGCGGTGGGCCATGCCGATCACTACTTCGTGCACATTGTTTTCGCTGGCGCGCTCCAGCGTCTCGGCCAAAATAGCCAGAGCAGTCTCGGCGCCTTCGAGCGCGAACCGCTTCTGGCCTACATACCGGGAATGCAGGAAGTGCTCGAATTCCTCGGCGGCAATCAGGTTTTTCAGTGTGCGCACGCGCGTCTCATTGGGCAGGGCCCAGTTGTTCGCCTCGGGCTCCATGCGGTGTTGCAGCCAATGTTTCTGCTCGGGCACCTGAATGTTCATGTACTCGCAGCCGATTTTGCCGCAATAGGTCTGGCGCAGGGTTTCCAGAATTTCGCGCAGCGTGGCGACGTGCTTGGGGCCGCCATCGCCGATGGCATCGCCCAGCGTGCCGGTTAGAAACTCGCGATCGAGATCCCAGATCGTAAGGCCATAGGTTTCCGGATCGAGTTCGGGATGATAGCTCGGTTCGTCGGCGCCCAGTGGATCGAGATCGGCGATTAGATGGCCGCGCACGCGATACGCGTTGATCATCTGAATGATGCCGGCCTGCTTGGCAATTTCCGCGGTGCGTGTCCCCGTCCCGCCCGGAAGCTGCGGCTGGCGATCCTTGACCCAGCGCACCGGCTGGTGCGGCATGCGCAGGTGATCGAACACCTCGTCATAAAAGCCGTCCTTGCCATCGAGCAAATCCTGCAGTTTGCCGAGGAACATGCCGGATTCGGCGCCCTGGATGATGCGGTGGTCGTAGGTGCAGGTCAGCGTCATGACCTTGCTGATGCCCAGCATGGCGCGGGTCTCTTCTGCGGCCCCGTGATATTCGGCCGGATAGTCGATGGTTCCCACGGCGATGATCGCGCCCTGCCCTGGCACCAGCCTCGGATTGGAAGAAACGGTGCCGACCGTACCCGGATTAGTGAGCGAAATCGTAGTGCCCTGAAAGTCCGCGGTAGTGAGCTTTCCGGCACGCGCGCGGGCCACCAGATCGTCGAAGGCCGCAACATATTCGTAAAAATTCAGAGTCCCGGCATTCTTAATGTTTGGGACCACGAGAATGCGTGCACCTTCCTTGCCTTGAACATCGACCGCAATCCCCAGGTTCACGTGCGAGCGGGCGATACGAAACGGGCGGCCTTCGTTTTCGGTGTACGCGTAATTCAGGGTGGGGTAGTCTTCGAGCGCCTTGACGACCGCCCAACCGATCAGGTGGGTGTAGGATACTTTGCTTTTGCCGACGAGCGTCCGGTGCTGGTTGATAATGCGGCGGTTTTCATCCGTCACCTTGACCGGAATCGTGCGCTGCGAACTGGCCAGCGGAATCGAAAGACTCGCTGCCATATTTTCGGCAATGCGGCCGGCCGTTCCGCGGAGCGGCTGCAGCTCTTCGCCGGATGCCAAGGTGACCGGCACAGGCGGAGCCGCGGGGTTCGAACTGATCCCGTTACCGGGAGGGGCGGCGGATTCTTCGAAGACGTGTTTCCAGCTTTCATCAACGGCGCTGCGGTCATGTTGATACTGCTGAAAAAGCTCGTCCTGGAGCCAGCTATTGATACCGATCTCGGAGTCAATTTTGCGGGGCATTGATGAAGGGCTTTCCTTCTTTATGATACTCGCGAGGTGACCTGCAGAACGGATCAGACCAGGAGCGGCTCCCAGTTTGCGGACGGCCCTTGACAGGCCTCAGTATTTCCATAATAATAGAACTATCGAAGTTAATGGTTATGACCAAGCCGAAGCTAGAGGGCATTACGCGGTATGCGGATATGCTTACCGCGATGGGAACGGAACCCCGGTTGCGCATTATGCGCTTGCTGCTTTCGGCCCACCCGGACGGCATGGTGGTGGGAGAGGTCGGGGCAGAGTTGGGAATCAGTCCATCAACGCTATCGCATCACTTGGAAAAGCTGAAGCACGAGGATCTCGTGAAGGTGCGCCGGGACGGAACGTACCTGTGGTATTCGGCGAATACCCAGGCGCTGCAGGACCTCGTTGGCTTTCTCTACGCCGAGTGTTGCACGAGGAACAATGCCATTGAACCGCAGCGGATCGTCTGCTGCAAATGAAAGGAGCGCGCCCCCTTGAGTGCACCAAACATCAAAGACGTTGTGCAGGAGAAATATGCCCAGGCAGCACGACGCGTACGCGCCGGCGAGTTGAACTCCTGCTGCGGGGCTTCGAGTTGTTGCAGTAGTGACGGCGACCCGATCACGTCCGATCTCTATGATGCCGCGCAACAAAGCGGGCTGCCCCAAGAGGCGGTTTTGGCATCGCTTGGTTGCGGGAACCCGACGGCCCTGGCTGCATTGCAACCGGGGGAGGTCGTGCTTGATCTTGGCAGTGGTGGCGGTATTGATGTATTGCTTTCGGCGCGCAGGGTGGGTCCCGCGGGAAAGGCGTACGGTCTGGATATGACTGACGACATGTTGGCGCTTGCGCGCGAGAATCAGCGCAAAGCTGGCGTCAGCAACGTGGAGTTCCTCAAAGGTGAGATCGAGCACATCCCGCTGCCGGACAATGCGGTAGACGTGATTATTTCCAATTGCGTGATCAATCTTTCGGCCGACAAGGACCGCGTGCTTCAGGAGGCGTTTCGTGTGCTCAAGCCTGGTGGGCGGTTCGCTGTGGCGGATGTCGTGGTGCGCGGCGATGTTCCCGCCGCGGTGCGGGAGCACATGCTGCTTTGGGTGGGGTGCATCGCCGGCGCGCTCAAGGATTCCGAGTACGTGGCCAAACTCCGGCAGGCCGGGTTTGACGGGATCAGCATCGAACCAACGCGCATCTACCGCATGAACGATGCCCGCGCCTTTCTCAAGACGGCAGGCATTGATGTTGACGCGATCGCTCCTCAAATCGACGGCAAATTCATGAGCGCGTTTGTCCGCGCCACCAAACCAGCACCTGTCAGCCCACAACCCCTTAAGTTTGAGCTAACTCCTCGGGCATAACGGATCAGACCAGGAGCGGCTCCCAGTTTGCGGACGGTTGCCGCCCAACAACCCGCGCCCTGGCAACCGCTCCTGAAGAGAGGGATCGCCGGAAAGCTGCACAGCGAGTCCGCTCCTCCGGTCTCATTATGGCAAGGGTGTGCCCCGCAGCCGCGGGCAAAGGCGCGCCGCCAGATTTCTAAGTCTAATTTGACAAGGCGATTACCGGCGTTCCGGAATACCTGTGACCGGGCGTTTCTTTAGCGTGGCACAACCGTTCGTTCGCGGCGCGCCGTGGCCTCGATGTATCCGGCGAAATCCTTGCCCGGTGGAGCGATTTCAAATCCGATGCGAACGCGATCCGCGCTGGAAGCGCGGTATGTCATTCGGTATCGCGTGACGTTTTGCGGGCCTTCGCTCTCCAGCACGACTCCCCCACTCTCTATCGGCTTCACGGTGTAGGAGATGACATGGCCTTCGTTATCGAAGTACATCGCCCGCAGCCGCTGCGATTCGTCGCGGTAGACGACCATCAGATCGTCATGGCGGAATCCCGGCTTTCCCGCCGCCGGCGGATAGTCGGCGAAGTTTTTACGGACCAAAATCTTACCCTGCAGATGCGGCGCAAAGGAAAAACCACCTGAGGCCTCGCCGGGGACTCCGGTTCCCTCTCCGGTCCAGCGCCCAACGAGGAACTGCAGGGGTCCCCAATCTTGGGCACACACGACCGTCGATGAAAGTAACAGGCCCAGGCAGAGGAACAGGCGCATATCCGCTATACTAAGTCCTTGCATTTCACAGTTCAACAGGAAGAAATGTTTGTTAACGAACGAAACGTCATTCTGGTCTGATGATTTATTCACCCAGATTGTTTAGTCTGAAATAGACGCGTAAGTCGTTCTAATCCGACGGGCCATCCCCTGCTCCACGTCGGGAACGCACCTTAGAGTGTTGTTCCAAGTTCAGCCGCTCCAGTGACAGCCGTCCTGACAAAGTGCCCCTCCGGAGGCGGCCGAAACGTCTTGGAGTCTAGCATGCCGAATGGCGCAAAACTGAGTGTTTCCCGAGAAATTGAAGATGCTTTGATGTATCTTTCCCGGAAAAGTGTAACCGATTACCGGAAGGGACAAATAATTTTCGACGAACAACAGCCCTCTCGTGGGCTGCACCTGGTAGTTCAGGGCAGAGTGAAAGTATCGATGCCGCTCGACGATGGGACGCAAACCGTAGTGGATATCTATACTACGGACGATTTCTTCGGCGAGAGTTCTTTGTTGGGAGTGGCGCAATATATCGAGCGGGCAATCGCTTTGGACGCGGTTACCTTGATGTCCTGGACCACGGCGGAAATTGAAGAACAGGTGGAAAAACAGCCCCGATTGGGTGTCGCCCTGCTGCAGATGCTGGTAAAGCGCGGCCTGGACTACGAGGACCGCTTGCAAAGCTTTGCCTTGGACAAGACCCCCGAGCGCGTGGTGCGCTCGTTGCTGCGGTTTGCGGACC